>JBEIUI010000127.1:0-9070 GCA_040374425.1 Verrucomicrobiia bacterium
GGGGTGAGGGGTGAGGGGTGAGGGGTGAGGGGTGAGGGGTGAGGGGTGAGGGGTGAGGGGTGAGGGGTGAGAAGAAGTCGGAAGAAGGCGGAAGAAGGTTTTTGGAGGAGCCGCGTCGGGTCAAAAACGGGTGGGCCTCCCAAAAAACTATTCGCTTGCCGGGGCTGTGCTGCGTGCAAGGGCGGTGGCCCAGGTTCTCCGGGGCGAGCGGCCGGGTTAGCCAGGCGCGGTTGGGGACGGCTTAGGGTTTTCGGCAAGGGCGCGGACTTCCTCGGTGATGTCGATGCCGACCGGGCACCAGGTAATGCAGCGGCCGCAGCCGACGCAGCCGGTGGAGCCGAATTGGTCGTGCCAAGTGGCCAGTTTATGGGTGAGCCATTGGCGGTAGCGCGATTTGGTGGAGGCGCGGGTGTTGCCTCCTGCGACCGCGGAGAAGCTCAGGGTGAAACAGGAGTCCCATTTGCGCCAGCGCTCGGCGTGGTCGCCGGTGAGATCGGTGACGTCCTCCACGGCGGAACAAAAACAGGTCGGACAGGCGAGGGTGCAGTTGGCGCAGGTCAGGCAACGTTCCGCCACGGCGTCCCAGCGGGCGTGGTCGTAGTTGGCCTTGAGCAGCGCCGGGAGGTCCGCCTTGGGCATCTCGCGGCCCATGTTCCGGGCGGTGTTGTCGGTGATCCGTTGCGCGGCTTGGATTTCTTCCGGGAACGCTGTGCTATGGGGGAGCGCCGCCAAGATCTGAGCCCCGCGATCCGAGCCGGTTTGAACGACGAAATAATGGTGGTTTTCTTCGAGGACCTCTGTGAGTGCGAGGTCGAATCCGGTTTCGGCTCGGGGCCCGGCTTGCATGGACACACAAAAACAGGTGCCCCCGGCGACCCCGCATTGCAGGGCGACGATGAAAAGGGGGGCCCTGCGCTCCGCGTAAGTGCGGTCCACGACGCCGCTGCCCAGGAACACTTTATCCTGGATTGCGATGGCGCGGAGTTCGCAGGAGCGCACCCCGATGAATGCGTAGCGGGGGGCGGGTTCGACGGGTGTCTCGACGGTGAAGCCGTTGCCGTCGCGGTGGAGGCTCAGGAGCCGGGAGTTTGCCGGGAAAAGGTATTGTTTCCAGGAGTGCGGGCCGACGGCGTAACCGAAAAGGGCGCGGTCCTGGCGTTTGCTGAGGCGGTATTGGCCGGCCTCCTGGGAGTCGGTCCAGCCTTCAGGGAGATCGGCGGCGGTATCTAGGCGTCCATAGACGATTGCGCCGTCGCGGACGGTGGGGCCGATGACTTCAAAGCCCTGCTCTTGAAGGGCGCTGATGAGGCGGGGGAAATCTTCGCGTTCGAGGATGGAATGGGGGCGCTCCACGGCGGTGCCTCCGCCGGGAAGGGCGTTGGTTTTAAGATTCGTGGGGGGCGGGCTGGCCATGGATCTGAAGCGGTGCGCTGATGGAGCGGCAGACCCTTGTGGGGCCCGGAGACGGTTTTCCGTGACACCCACCGTTTCGAGCCGAGTCGGCGATCCGGCCGTGGGGTGGGTTGTGGTTCCTCTGGGGGGCGCGCAGCTCTCTGGCGCCCCTGCCGGGGTGCGGCGCTTTTTTTGATATCGGGTTCCGGTGGTGTCGCTGCGCTCGACCAGCGGCTAACTTCTGAAATGCCTCCGGCATCGGACCCCCGTCTGGGGGCAGACCCCGGTGTGCACTCCCATGGGAGAACTCATGGGAGAACTCATGGGCGCTCCTTCAGGGCTCGCCTCCGATCAACGCCTGCCACGCCCGGGGCGTTGCCTCGGATGGGTGGGGCCGTTGGTTCCCAGAATCGATCCTAGGGGCTCTCCAGCTCCGGATTTCCCGGGTATTCCCGGATGTCGGCCCGGCGGGGGGGAGGGGGATCAAAAAGAAACGGGCGTTCCGTGATTTCCAAAAACCCCGCCGCGTTCCCCGCGCCTTCGCGTGAAGAATGATTCTTCTTCCTCATTTCGGAGCGCGTTTTGTAACGGCTCCTTACCCGCCCCTCACGGGTTTCTCCCTGCCCAAAACCCGCCCTTAAAATAGCGTCATCTGGGGGCGGTTCGGGTGCGGGCCCGGTTTGCGGCCCCGGGGTTTGCCGGGGGGCGGCGGCGCCTCCGCCAGAGTGGGTTTGCCTTCGGCGTTGAGCTCAGATTGCTCCAGGTTGGAGAGGATCTCCTTGGCTCGCGCAATAATCGGCGCGGGCAACCCGGCCAGTCGCGCCACCTGGATCCCGTAGCTTTTGTCCGCGCCGCCTTTGACGATTTTTCGGAGGAAAATGATCTGATCGTTCCACTCGCGGACGGCGACGTTGAAGTTACGCACGCCGGACCGGGTCATCTCCAGCTCGGTGAGCTCGTGGTAATGGGTGGCGAAAAGCGTCCGCGACTTGAGTATGTCGTGGAGGTATTCCGCGACGCTCCAGGCGATGGAGAGTCCGTCGAATGTGGACGTGCCCCGACCGATCTCATCCAAGATCACCAGGCTGCGGGCCGTGGCGTTGTTGGTGATGTTGGCCGTCTCGTTCATCTCCACCATGAACGTGGATTGCCCCTTGGAAAGATCGTCGTTGGCGCCGACCCGGGTGAAAATCCGGTCAGCCAGACCAATCTCGGCGGAGGCGGCGGGAACCCAGGCGCCGATCTGCGCCATAAGCACCAGAAGCGCCACCTGGCGGATGTAGGTGGATTTACCCGCCATGTTGGGGCCGGTGAGGATCAAAAGCCGGTGACGGTCGGCGTCGAGTTCCACGTCGTTGGGGACGAATTTTTCCTCCACGAGGCTCTGGTCGAGCACCGGATGGCGGCCGTCCAAGATCCGGATCCGGAGATCTTCGGAGAGGGCGGGGCGGCAGTAGCCGAAGAGGCGGGCGGTTTCAGCGAGGGCGGTTAAGACGTCGAGGGTGGCGACGGCGGAGGCGGTTTGCTGGAGCGGGGCGAGTTCCCTGAGGATTTCCTCGCGGAGCTGGTTAAAGAGTTCGAGTTCGAGCGCCTTGGCGCGTTCGTCGGCACCGAGGATTTTGCCTTCTACCTCCTTGAGTTCGGGGGTGATAAAGCGTTCCCCGGTGGCGACGGTCTGTTTGCGGTGCCAGGTGGGGGGGACGAGGTGGAGGTTGGATTTTGTGACCTCGATGAAATAACCGAACACAGAGGTAAACCGCACTTTGAGCGATTTGATACCGGTGCCTTCCATCTCGCGCTGTTGGAGCTGAGCGATCCATTCCTTGCCCTCGGTGGCGGCGTTCCGGAGTTGGTCGAGCGGTTCGTAATAGCCGTCCCGGAACATGCCGCCGTCGCGGGTGAGCGCCGGGGGTTCATCCACCACGGCGCTGGCCAGCAGGGAGACGAGTGCGGGCAACTCGTGGAGGTTCCCGAGCAGGCCTTCGCAGAGCGGGCAGTCCGGGGGCTGCGGCGCGGGGCCGAACCCGGTGCCTTTGAGGAGCGCGTGCAGATCGGCTTTGAGCGAGGGGATCTGCTCGAGGCTGGTCCTCAGGACGAGCAGGTCGCGGGCGTTGCCCCCGGCTTGGGTGAGCCGGCCCACGGTGCGTTCCATGTCGCGGATGGATTTGAGGGTGTCGCGCAGTTGGGCCAGGACGAAGGGTTCAGCCAGCAGTTTGCCGATGAGATCCTGCCGGGCCTGCAACGCGGCCAGGTCGCAGAGGGGGTGCAGGATCCAGTCGCGCAGTTTGCGGGCCCCCATGGGCGTGACCGTGCGGTCCAGGGCGCCCAGGAGCGAGGTGTCCCGGTTGCCGCCGCGGGACTGGACCAGTTCGAGGTTCGCCTGCGTGGCGGCGTCCACGAGCATGAACTGGGAGTTGTGGTAGCAGCTGAGCCGGGCCACGTGGCCGAGTGAACGGCGCAGTTCGTGTTTGAGATAGTGGAGAATGGCGCCCGCGGCGCCGATGGCCAGGGGCATGGATTCGCAGCCGAAGCCGTCGAGGGATTGCACCTTAAAATGGTCGCGCAGGGTGAAATACGCCTGTTCGTGGAGGAAGGTGTATCCGTCCCGGGCCACCAGGCCGCGGTATTCCTTGAAAAGAGCGGCCTGTTCCTCGCTGACGAGCACCTCGGCCGGCTGCACCCGGGCCATTTCATCGGCCAACTCCCGGGCGTCGGCCAGTTCCGTGACCCGGAAGTCGCCCGTGGTCAGGTCGATAAACGCGAAGCCGAACCCGCCCTTGGGCCCGGCGGTGAGTGCCGCCAGGAAATTGTTGCGTTTGGCGTCGAGCATCTGCAGGTCGCCGATTGTGCCCGGGCTGATGACCTGGGTGATTTCGCGCTGCACAATCTGGCCTTTGACGGGTTCGCCCACCTGATCGCAGATGGCCACGCGGCGCCCGGCTTTGATGAGTTTGCGCACGTAGTTCTCAGCCGCATGGAAAGGGATGCCGCACATGGGCACCAGGTTGCGTTTGGTGAGCGCGACGTTGAGGATGGCCGAGGCGACCTGGGCGTCCTCGAAGAACATCTCATAAAAATCCCCCAGCCGGAACAGGAGCAGGGTGTCCGGCGGAAGGCTCCGGCGGATGCCCTGGTACTGCTGCATCATGGGGGTGAGATTTTCTGACACGGCGGGGAACCTAGAGCTGCGCTCCGGGTCAATCAAGCTCCCCCACGGCGGGTTCTGGGAGAGATGGGGGCCTGGGGGGGAATTGGGAAAGCGGCCTCCACTCAGGGGCGGGTTTCCACAGCGGCGGTGTCCGCCGCCAAATGGCGGGTGCCATAGAGCCAGAATCCGCCCGCCACCACCATCATGGCGGAGACGAGGCCAAACGCCGTGTTCATGTTCCAGCGGTCGCCGATGGCACCGATCAGGGGCGGGGAAATGGCGTCGCCCAGGGCGTGAATGAGGAAGATGTTGAGGGCGAACGCGGTGGATCGGGTGGCGGCCGGGGTGACATTGGCTAGGGCGGCGTTGGCCGGGCCGGTGTTAAAAAAGAGGAAAAACACGGCCAGAAACACCAACCCCCAGGCGGCAGGGAAGGGTGTGTAGAGCAGGGCGAGCGTGGCGGGAAACGCCAGCAGGATGCCGATGCCCGAGACAAGAAAATAAGCGCTGGGAAAGCGGGGCCGGAGCCGGTCGGCGGTCCAGCCTCCGAGCAGCGTGCCCAGCAGGCCGGCAACCACGGTGATGGCACCGAACCGGGTGTTGACGTGGGTGAGCAGGTTGGGGTCGGTGGCAAATTCCGCCTTGCGGAAGTCGGCGATGTAGCTGGGCATCCAGAAGGACATGCCGCCGATGGCAAAGGTCATGGCGGTCATCGCCGCGGAGTTGATCGTGTAGGAGCGGATCCGGAACAGGGCCAGGTAATCGGAGAGCTTCGGTTTGTGGGCGGCGATCGCTTCCTGGGAGGAAGGGGTGGGTTGGGTGCGCGGATCCCGCATCCAGAGGCAGAGCGCGGCCAGGATCAGGCCGGGCGGGGCGACGAGGTAAAAAGCCCAGCGCCAGTCCAGCCAAGCCGACACGGCGCCTCCGTACACGTAGCCCAGCGCGCTGCCCACGGGGATGGCGAGGTAGAAGAGGGAGAGTTTTTGGCCCCGGAGTTTGGCCGGGTAGAGATCGGAGATGAGGGTGGGTGCGGCGGGGCCGTAACCGGCTTCGCCGATGCCCACGAAAACCCGGGTGAGCAGCAGCATGGCGAACGTGGCGGCGAGTCCCGTCCACGCGCTGGCAACGCTCCAGAGCGCGACGCTGACGGCGATGAGCAGCCAGCGCGAAAACCTGTCGGCCAGCCAGCCGAACACGGGGGCCATGACCATGTAGCTGAGCAGGAAAGCCGTGGCTAATGCGCCCGTTTTGGCGCGGGCGCTCAGGTCGCCCGGATCAAAAAAAGTGGCCCGGATGTGCGGCTCCACCGCCGCGAGCACTTGGCGGTCGAGGTAGTTAAAGAGGTTGATCGCCAAAAGGAGCGCCAGCGCGCGGCCGGCACCGGGCAGGCCGGGGATCACTGGGGCACTGGAGTTTTGCATCGGGAGAGGGATTTATCCGGGAAACCGGCCCGGGCGCGATGGCAAACTCCGTTGCCGGGGCCGGGGCGGGGCGTTGTATTCGTGCGGAGAATGCCAAGTGCAGATTCGGCGCCGTTTTTGTCTGTCCCCAGCGCCCTCCCGCGGCCAGCGTGTATTGCGAGGGTTCGAGGTAGCTGCCGCTCTCGGGCATGAGCGAGGGCGCGTTGGGGGGCGCCTTTTCCTGCAAGGCGGCGAGCACGGGCTTGGTATGGCCGACGGCGGAGGTCACACCGTGGCGGGAGGTGTATTGGCCGCTGAGGATTGATGCCCTCGTGGGCGAGCACTGGGGCATGGCGTAGGCGTCGGTGAAGCGCATGGCCTGCCTGGCGAAGGCGTCTATCTGCGGAGTCTTGTAATACTGCGATCCATACGCGCCGCAATCCATCCAGCCCATGTCATCGACGAGGAAAAGGATGACGTTAGGCTTTTTGGGTGGCACATCGGCAGCGTGGAGTGTCGCCAAGGGCGCGAGCAGCAGGGCGACGAGTAGTAAGTGTAGTCGAGCAGTCACAATATCGTTTCCCTTATGTTTATTGCTTCAGCAGCGCGCCTGCCACCTGCGCATAGACACGCACCATGAAATCGTTGGGGTGATTGATGTGGTTGCCGCTGACATCGCCAAACCCTTTTGTTTTCAAAATATACTCACTCACCGACCAGACATCCGCCACCGCGACATGCTCCGATTCGAGTGTTTTTAGCGCGGCAAGATACCCGTTCATCGGCGTTAGGGACCTCCAATTTTCATTCCGAAGCATGGGCGCTACCAGAATGAATTCTGTCTCCGGATTTTTGGCAGACACCAGAACCATGATGGTTTTGATATTGGCGATATAGCTTTCAACCGAGGTGCGGTTGGCATCATTCATGCCGAAAGCAATAATGAACAGATCCGGTTTTTCCGGAGCAATAAAGTTCGGGACCACTTTTTTCCCCCACCCAGAATTGGCACCTCCACGCGAGGGATTCAGAAAAGTAATCGGGCTTTTGTATTTTTGCCGGAGGCCCTGAATCAGCAACTCTCCCCATCCCGGAAGATATGGCGGACTGCTTTTACTGGCGCTGGCTCCGAAGGAAATACTGTCCCCCAGCAAGGCAATTTTCAGCGGCTGCCCGGTTTGAAATTTTTTCTTTGTGACAATCAGCTTTCCCGCTCCATCCGAAGGAACCGGCCCCGCCCAAGGCTCGGCATGCTCGTAGGAAACCGCGACTTGATAATCACCCATTTTTTCCTGTGATGCGACATAACCGCCTTTGCAGGATTCCATCGCTCCAAATTTTCCGTTGGGCGCATCGGGATAGAGCTCTTTTTCCGTGACAAACGGAATCGCCGATTTCGCGGTCAAGCGGATCACGTTCCCATCCAGAACATAATCCACGCCTTCCTGATAGGTTGTCTCCAGCGCATAATTCCGGACGGTCACGTTGCCGGACGGAGCGAACAGCAAGCGTCCCTCCGCCGGCGCTCCCCCTGCGGAAACCGGCAAAACCGTTTCATTCACTATGCGCCTCGATGCCCAGATCGGAGACAGGGCCTCACTCAATTCATAGCGGGGACGATCCTCTGCTTCGACAGAAAGTGACACCGGCCGATCTTTTTTAAGTTCAACGGAGGCGCCCTCGCAGGAAATCTCTTTGACGTGAAGCACCAGTTTGTCGCAAGGGAGATGCCTGTTCAGAAAGTCGGTGAGGGTAAAGATTGCCGCGCCATGCCCACCGTTAGGAGCGGTCGCGGCTACAAACTGCTCCGAGCCGTCCGCCTTTCTCGCAAACAAATGCAGCAGGGGGTATCCTTTGATGACCATCGGCAGCATGAACCCGGCATGAGCCGTGCTCTTTCCCTGAAAGCCCGACAGGTCAAACGTCAGGTCACAGGAAAACCCTCCGGGAATTTCGGAAACCGCTTCCGGTTGCGCGGAAAACCGGACGCCCTCAGCCTGTGCCGCCGGTCCACAAAACAAAAGCGCCAGCGTGGCGGCGAGCCCTATCGTGGCAATCAGGGTTTTCATTTTCGTTCCTTTCATTTGGGTTCCTTGTTTCGGCGTGTGTTTCATTTGGGCTATCGTTTGCCCTTCTCTGTCTTGGTCGGCTTGGCTTGTTTTCGGTAAGAGGGAATCTGAGCGAGGAGCGATTCCCCTGCTCGCGGAGAGAAAACAGGATCTCTAACGAGGTTCGCGGGCTTCTTCGAGAGCAGGAAGTGCATGGTGCGACCCCCTTCATCGGGAAAGTCGGTGAGGGTAATCTCGCGCCAGCCGTCCACGCCGGGAAGCTGCGCCTTGGCTTTCACCGCCAGCCCGCCGGGGCGCGCGGAATCGGGCTCGGGTTGCCCGACCGAGTCGGGGTCAATGACGATCTGCCGCAGGAGTTCGTAACACGGTTCCCAATCAGGGAAGCCTTTCGAATAGATATTGCGACTATAGGAGGGACGATCCTGTTCGTGAGTGATGACTCTCTGATCGTAGTCAGGCTCTTTGTAGCCGGGGATCTTGTTGCCCGGCTGCATCGGGTTGAAAGTAAATGTCATTGGACCGTATAGCAGCGCGGCGCGGCCTTGCTGCTCATGGGTGCCCTCGACCCACTTGACACTCATCGGAAGGTTGAGAGTGAGCTTATCACCTTTTGTCCAAGTGCGCTTGATCGATGCGTATTGGCCGGGAGTCACAGCGATAACTTCGCCGTTGACCTTAGCCGTCGCGCCATCGGCCCATGCGGGGATGCGCAGTTGCACGGTGAATTCAGAGGTTTTTTCCGGTTCAACGGCGATAGTAATCTTCCCGTCGGCAGGATAAGCAGTCTCCTGCTTGATTGTCACCGGCCCTCCCGCGAGATCCAAGGTCGCAGAGTTTGGGGCGTAGAGATGGAGCGTTACCGTGTTCGACGTAGAAGAGAATATCAAGCCCGGCAGGTAGGCGATTCCGCGTCGGTAGCTGTTGGGACAGCAAAAGCTGTCGAGATGCGACCAATAGCGGATGCCCTCGAACTCGGTGCCGTAGCGGATGCGACGGCCGTCGGCAGATTGTCCGCAAAAGAGGGCGTTGAGGATCGTCCGCTCGGCGGCATCCATCCACCA
>JBEIUI010000033.1:0-28722 GCA_040374425.1 Verrucomicrobiia bacterium
AACAAGAAGGACAACTTCTGGATGATGGGCGACACCGGTCCTTGTGGCCCGTGCTCGGAGCTGCACGTGGACCTCACCCCGGAGGGCGACACCCGCGGCAGCCTAGTCAACACGGGCGATTCCCGGTGTATCGAGATCTGGAACCTGGTGTTCATCCAGTTCAACGCCAACCCCGACGGCACGTTCTCGCCGCTGCCTGCTCAGCATGTGGACACCGGCATGGGGTTTGAGCGCGTGACCTCCATCATTCAGGGCACGAAAAACTTCACCGATTTCGCCAACGCAAAAATTTCCAACTACGAGACCGACATTTTCCGGCCGCTCTTTGACGAGATCGAGAAGCTCAGTGGCCAGAAATACGGCGCCACCCTGCCCAAGGCGGGATCCACCGGAGACACCGAGCAGGAGAAGGTGGACGTGGCCTTCCGGGTGATCGCCGACCACATCCGCACCCTGTCCTTTGCCGTGGCCGACGGGATTGTGCCCGGCAACACCGACCGCAACTACGTGCTTCGGCGGATCCTTCGGCGCGCCGTGCGTTACGGGCGGACCCTGGGTTTCCGGCAGCCCTTCTTTTACAAGCTCGTGGACGTGCTTGGTGAGACCATGGGCGGCGTGTTTCCCGAGCTGCGTGCCCGGCGCGACTTTGTCAAAGCCACGCTCAAGATCGAGGAGGAATCCTTCAACCGCACGCTCGATACCGGCCTGCAGTTCTTCGAATATTTCCTGCGCCTGATTGAGCAGGCCCAGCTCATGGCCCACCAGATCCAGAACCGGATCAAGTTCCTTAAGATCTTCCACGCGGACCCCGATCCGATGGCCAAAGAGGAGCTGCTGACCAGTGTTCGGGAGATCGCGCAGCTGGCGCTCGAATTCTTCCGGGATATCGACCGCGGAGTTTGGCAGAGGCTGGCCGGTTTGCGGGAGTATCCGCTCATCAACAAGGCGCGCGAGCTGCACGACATTCTCGCTGCATACGAACAGGAAAGGATTCCGCCCGGTCTTCTGCCGGAGTTAAAGGTGGCCCTCAGGGAGATCATCCGCTGGTTAGACGAGCGAACGGCCTTGGTGGAGAAAAACCACGAAGTCTTTCCCGCCGAGCCCGCCTTTGTGCTGTATGACACGTACGGGTTCCCGCTCGATCTCACCGAGCTCATGGCTCGGGAACGCGGTCTGAAGGTGGATGTCGCCGGGTTTGAGCAGCTCATGGAAGGCCAGCGGACACGGGCACGGGCGGCTCAGAAAAAGCAGATCATCGAGCTTTCCCAGGTGGAAACCACCGTGCCGACGCGGTTCGTGGGCTACGACGCCCTGGCGACTCCGGCGCAGGTGCTGGAGGTCGTGGTGATCAAGGACAAGACGGCCGTGATCCTCGACGCGAGTGTGTGTTACGCCGAGATGGGCGGCCAGCTCGGAGACACCGGCGAGCTGGCGGGCGGCGGTGCGCTCTGGCGCGTCCTCAACACGCAGAAGAGCGGCAACACTTGGCTGCATTTCATCGAGGCGGGCGATCGCTTGCCCGAGCCGGGTATGACCGTGGACTTGCGCGTGGATACGGAGCGCCGCGCGGCGATCCAGCGGCATCACACCGTCACGCATCTGCTCCACTGGGCGTTGCATGAGGTGGTCAGCAAGGACGCCACCCAGAAGGGCTCCTTTGTCGGGCCCGATAAGCTGACGTTCGATTTCAACAGTGCCGCGTTGACAGCCGGTCAGTTGCGCGACATCGAGCGGCTCGTCAACGAGCGCATCGTGGAGAACGCGCCGGTGTCCTGGACCGAGGCGTCTTTTAGCGAGGTCAAAGGTCGACCGGAGATCATGCAGTTTTTCGGGGATAAATACGGCGACGTGGTGCGCGTGGTGCAGATCGGCGGCCAAGACCGCGCCCTCAACGGCTGGTCCATGGAACTCTGTGGCGGCACGCACACTCGTGCCACGGGCGAAATCGGCCTGTTCAGGATCGCCAGCGAGGCCGCTATCGCCGCCGGGGTGCGCCGGATCGAGGCGGCAGCGGGTCTCGCCGCGTATGCGGCTGCGGTAGCCGAAAGTGAGCGGCTCAAGGCGTTGGCCGGACGCCTGGGATCGCCCCTGGCGGACCTTGAAAAACGGGTCGACACGATGCTGGCCCAGCAGAAAGAGCTGGAGAAACAGCTCGACGGGTTACGCAAAAAACAGGCGGCAGCCACAGCGGTTCAGTTGATGGCCAAAGCCGAGACGTTGCAGGGGGTTCCCGCCATTGTGGCCCAGTTGCAGGGGGCTTCCGGAGACGAACTTCAGTCCGTGGCGGACGCGCTCAAGGGCCACTTTGCGGGGGTCGCGTTTCTGGCCGGAGTGTCGGGGGAACAAGTGGCGCTGGTGGCCAGTGTTTCGCCGGAGTTCACGGGCAAGTTCCAGGCTGGAAAAATCATCCAGACGATTGCCCCCGTGGTCGGCGGCAAGGGCGGCGGGCGTCCCGACACCGCTCGCGGTGCCGGCAAGGAGATTCACCTGGTGGGCGAAGCGCTGGTCCGGACCCGGGCGCTGCTGGGCGCGACAGCTTAGCCCGCTTGGATGGAGACCGACTCTCAAACCGCGAAAGCCCGCTCACCCTTTTTCTTACCAAAGAGATGCCCCGAACCAGCCGTTCCCTTTGCGATCGCGAAACCATTTTCGCGGAGGTGCGCGCCGTTTATCAGGAGCTCGAGCAGCGGCCCGTGGAAAGGGATTGCCTGCGCCGGACCGAGTGCTGCCAGTTCAAGCTCACGGGTAAAACGCCGTATTTGACTGCCGGCGAAGCTCTTTACGCGGCGGAAGCGCTGCGGGCCCAGGGGAAGACGCGCCTTGAGGAAAAAGCCGATGGCAGCTGTCCGCTGCTGGATGCTCGGACCGGGCGTTGCCAAATTTACGAGTCGCGGCCGTTTAGTTGCCGGACCCATTTTTGTGCGGCCGCCGGCGGACCGTATTCGCGGAAGGAAGTCGTTGATCTGATCCGTCGTCTGGAAGACGTGGATCACGCGATGGGCGGGCCGGGTGCGCAGACGCTGCCGGTGGCCATCAAGGAGGCGCTGGCCGGTTCGGCGGTTTCAGGGCGTCGCGGCGTGCTCTCCAAGCCCATGCCGCGCGACCGGGGTCGCAGGTAGCCGGCTGGGTCTTCTTGGGGCTTTCAAGACCGGGCCGACTTGCGCGGCGAGCGTGGAATGGAGGTTTGCGTTACGGGAGCTTTACCCGCGGACCACCACTTCGAGCCTACAGAGGGTTTCGAGGCTTTGTGGGGGAGACCCATTTGCGCGGCATCCGCATCCACCGTGGCGCTGAGGTCAAACGTCACGCCCGGGGTGTGACAGGGCGACCGGGCCTGCACGACTTCGGGCCATTGGAGTGGGATCGGCACCCGGTGCCCCTTTCGCACGTCTGGCATTTGGAGCCGTGCAATGGGGGGCGTTCACATAGCCTTTGGCGGCGTTGCGGTTGACGGCGTGGCGGTTGGCGGCGTTGCGGTTGGCGGCGTTGCGGTTGGCGGGCTCCGCCGCGTTGTCGTTCTTAAAAAACCAAGGTGCGGGCGGTTATCCGGTTTGGTCCAGAGCGGCCAGGAAACAGCCGATGGGGGAGTCCACGGACCCGAGCATGGGGACGATTCGTAGGGCGTGGCGGATTGGGCGTGGCGGATTGGGCGTGGCGGATTGGGCGTGGCGGATTGGGCGTGGCGGATTGGGCGTGGCGGATTGGGCGTGGCGGATTCTGAAAAGTGCCCCCAGAGAATTTCGTCGGAGTGGCGGGGCGGCGATCGGGTAATTCCGGCGCAGGCGGGGTGAGGGGAGGAAAATGTGGCGGTGCTGGATTTTAGCGGGGACTGGCTTGGGGCTGGCGAATTCTGTGCTCTGAGCGGAGGCGGTAGATGCGTTCGGAGAAACCGCCCTGTTGGGTGAATGCGTTGGCTTGAGCGTGGAGCTGGCGGTCGAGGAGGGCGCAGGCCACGCCGATGAGGATCAGCGCTCCATTTGCGGCGAGTTCGGGGTAGCTGGCCTTTGGGGCGGGATCTGAGGGTGTGCCGTGGAGTTGGCGCGCCCAAGCTGACACGGCATCGGCGGTGGTGCAGCGGCGGGCGAGCAAGGTGTTTCTGCGGGGATCGGCCCTGGGCCAGAGCGGCAGGGAGCGTTGGCGGAGATAGTCTTCGTAGTCGAGCCGGAGCTCTTCGAGGCTTGCGCGAGCGACGTTGGTGAGGCGGAGCTCGGTTTTTTTCGAGGTGCCGCTGGCTTTGCTGCCCTCGGCGATGTTTTGGACGCCGCTGCGTGCGGCCTGGACCATTTGGTCGTGGGTGCGGCTGCGCGGATCGATGTAGCGGTCGGCGAACCGAACGGTGACATCGTAGCAGAGCCGTGCGATCTGGAAGCTCTTGAGTTTCCGATAGCCGCCGTGCTTGGGGATGAGCGGTTCGTGAGGATCCATATTGTCCATCAAGTCCATATCGTCCATGGAGTCCTTGATGGACGGGATGGACGGGATGGACGGGATGGACGGGATGGACGGGATGGACGGGATGGACGGGATGGACCCGCGCCGCTCTGGCCCGGGTTTGTTCCCTCACCCCTCGAAAAAACTTATTTCTTCCTCGGCGCTGCTGATTCCTTGGGCTTGTTTTTGTTGAGAACCGCCAGCACTTCCTCGGTGATGTCGAATTCTTTGTTCCCGTAGATGATCACCGGTAATCCGGTCGCCGCGCCTACCGATGACCTGTCGATCACAAACTGGAAGTGGTCGGTTTTCACCTTCTCCTCCACCACCTTGAGCACTTCCGCGTAGATCTCGTTGCGGAGCGCCGTGTTCTTCACCCGGAGCTCGTTCTTGATCTTTGCGTCTTCGGCCTGAAGCTCCGCGTCCATCGCCTTGAGCGCGGCAATTTTCTCGTCGCGCGCTTGGGCTTTCCCCTGTTTGGATTCCCGGCTCAGCTCCGGCTTAAGAATGTCCCCGCTGAATTTCTTGATATCCGCCACGGCTTGCTCCCGTGTCGCCATTTTCTCTTTCATCTTTTCCTGGGCCTCCTTGATCGTCCGGCCAAACTCCACGTTGGCCTGCTCTGTTTTGTAATACGAAGCCAGCAGCTTTTGCATGTCGATGGTGGCCACCCGAGGGTTTTGCCCGTCCTGCGAGGCGTTCTGGGCCGATGCACGCAAGGTCAACAGGGTCAACAGGGCCAGCAGACAAAGCGGGAGACGATATTTCATGATCTTGAGATGGAGAGGTTGCGAAGGGAAGTCCTGCCCCCCCGGGGTCAGAGGAGGCAACATGCGTATTCAAAGGGGCGCACGCCTAAAAGATCAAGTCGCCCGCTGATTGCGCCGTTGGGAATCGGGGCCCCGTTTTCCAACGGCTTGCTTCTCGAACCGCTTCACCCGGCACCTTTGCACACCTCGGGCAAGGGATCTGCAAACGCACGGTTGCTTTCATGCCGTGCGGGGCTGAAATTTTCCCAACGCAATCGGCGTGGCCGAATGATGAAGCTGTGAATACCCGGGAGCGCGTCCCATGTATAGGCGGCAACTCAATTCCGCCGGCGCCGCCCCCCGATGCCACCCTTTTTCAAAGCGATCAGCCAAATCCAAGGAATTGACAACGACGACGTGGCTCCTCCCGGGGATCTGCAAGGCTCATGCCGTACTGCATAAAAATGCGCCCCCTTCCCGCCGCGATCCTTGCTGGAGTCCTGTCCTGCGCGACGACCGGCGCAGCCGAGTCCCCCGCTTTGACGGAAAAACCCGCCATCGAGCGGATCTGGCTCACCCACCAGACCCATGAGCTCGATCGCATCGTGGTGAGCTGGGAAGGCCCCGCGCAGGGTGCCGCCGTGGTGGAGTTTGGAAACAACGCAGCGCTCGCCCAGCGCAGAGACGGCCCCGCTTCGGGTGGGATCCGGCACGTGGAGATTCCCGTGGTTCCCGCGGGTGACACGCTCTATTACCGGGTCCGCTGCGGGGACGCGGTGTCAGGGGTCCATCGCGTGATTGCCAGTGAACCGGACGAGCTGCGGGTGGCGGTGATTGCCGATACGGGTTTCGCCGAGCGTCCCTGGGCGGACGCCGTGGCGCGCGAACGGCCGCATCTGCTCATCAGCGCCGGAGACCATGTCCAAGCGTTGCACCGGGGCAACCCGGTTGCTTCGGATGACACCACCGCCTTTGGCCGCTTCATCGACCAAGCGCCTAAGCTTTTCCGGTCCACGCCTTGGATGCCGCTTCTGGGCAATCACGACCGCGAGATCCGGCCCCGCGGGGCGCGGCCCCCGGCGGACGCGGTTTACGACATTGGAGCAACGGCGTTCCGGGCGTTTTTTGCGTTACCCGGAGCGGAATGGCACTGGCATTTCGACCTCCCGGAGTTCGGGGTGCGTTTCTTGGCGTTGGACCTCAGCCACCTCACCGACATGGGCACGACCTGGCAGAGCTGCCATCCCTACGACCGGGAAAGCGTTCAGTTCCAGTGGTATCGCCGGATGATCGAGCAGAGTCGGCAACCGTTCCTTGTCACTCTATACAATGAACAGAACGCCCGAGTCCGGGGCTTGGAGGGAGGCGACTGGGGCCGGATGCTCCTGCGGGGGTCGCTTGCGATCACGGGGTATGGTTACTTCGCCGAACGGGCTCAAGTGGGGCCGGTGGCGTTTTACAACACCTCGGTCAACGGCTTGGAGACGCCTTACCCGGATCCGAAATCGGAGGTGCTCCGGCGGGAGGACAGTTTTGTCCTGCTCACGTTCCGCAAGTCCCCCAACCGGCTCCGGGTACAGTTAAAAAACCTCTCGGGTGTTACACTCGACGAGCAGCATTTCAGCCCGCGCGCGCTCCCTGAGAAGCCGCAGGAGTGATTTCCCTGAAAACCGAGGTTCAGGCGGAATGACTGATGGAACTGATTGGTCAGTAAGCGGCGTTTAGAAATTTTAAAAATCCCACCGCGGCTCGCGTGAAAACGGCCTGTGAAAATTGCCTGTCCCTGGAATTGCCCCTCTGAGTAGGAACCGCAAGGAACTCAAAGAGCACAAAAATCTGAGGTTGAAAATTCCTCTGCGATCTCTACCGCCTCCGCTCGAAAACTGCCGGTCTCTGTGATTCCGGCGTGCGGGTCTATTTCAGCCAGCCCTGTTCTTTGAGCCAGAACAACAGCGCGTCCGACCAAGGATGCAGCGGCCCGCCCTTGCTGCCCCCGCCGAGCCCGATTCCGTGCGGCCCCTTCTGATACACGTGGAGGGAAAAGGGCACCCCGTTTTTCTGGAGCGCAGCGGCAAATCCCAGCGCGTTCTCGATTTTGACCCCTTTATCCTCCCAGGTGTGGAAGAGGAACGTGGGCGGGGTTTGGGGGGTGACTTGTTTCTCGCTGGAGAGCTCTTCGATGAGCTCCGGGGCAGGGTTTTCGCCTAGAAGATTCTTGCGCGAACCTTGGTGGGCGTGTTCGCCCATGGTGATCACCGGGTAACAAAGAATCCCCAGATCCGGCCGGCTCGATTCGCGTTCCACGGGGTCCGTAGCCTGGGGGTTGCCCGCGTCAAAGTGGGTCAGCAGGGTGGAGGCGAGGTGGCCGCCCGCGCTCGAGCCCATGATGCCGATCCGGTGCGGGTCGATTTTCCATGGGTCCGCTTTGGAGCGGGCCAGGCGCACGGCCCTCGCGGCGTCATTGAGCATCGCAGGGTGCCGGTAGCCTTTGGAGCCGAGCCGGTATTTCAATACCAGCCCGGCGATGCCCTGGCTATTGAGGAACTCGGCGTATCTGGCCCCTTCATGGGTTGCGAGCCCGCCGTAGCCGCCGCCCGGGCAGATCACGATGGCGATGCCCGTGGCTTTCTCAGGATCCGGCAGGTAAGCGGTCAGGGTGGGTTTGTCCTCGTCGCTGTCGCCCAGCGCGCCGGGGGCTTGCCCGGGCCAGAGCGGGAGGGGTTCGAGGGGAGCGGCCCCGAGGGCGCAGGCGGTGGCTAGGAAGGTGGAAAAGGCGGTCAGGAAACGCATGGGAGTGGGGAGTCGTTTGGGGGGATGGGGCTACGGGGTTGCTGCGCAAGACTCGGTAAACCGCCGCGCCACTTGGGCCGTCACGCCGTCTCCGGCATGCAGGACCAGACGGTAGCGGTATTGCAACGACTCGCCCGGGGCGATCCGTCGCGGGCCGGATCCGGCGGGCTGGGGTCCATCCCGTGAGCGCAGAACGGATTGGCCGCAAACAGGCCGTAGTCGCGCGCATGCCAGCGGTTGGGGTGGCCCGGGTTGCCGGGATCATCGAAGAAAGCGATGCCTAGCGTCTGGCCGTCGATGGGGCCGGAGTAATCCACCCAGGCGGCGCGTTTTCCCCACATCTCCCCGTCGCGCGGTTTCTTTTTGAAGGAGGCGGGTTCGGCCCATAAATCGACGCCGTTGACCAAGCCATGGGCGAACCAGAGGGAGCGGTGATGGGGATGATCGTGTTCTTGGTCGGGCGCTTCTTCCATGGACCAGGACCGGGTCATCTTCGCGTCGCCCGGCCCGATGAGTGGGAAGAAATACACATGGGGCGCACCTCGGAATCGGGATTCGGTGAAGAGTTTGCCGTCGATTTCGACCCGTATCCGGTCGTCTTTTTCGGTGACGGTGACATCGGCGTGAACAAGAGCGTTGTGAACAAGCAGAAGACTCAGGGCGAGAAAAGCTTCTTGGGGGTACACAGGAGGGGAGAAGGTGAGAGCCGGCACCAGAACCGCAACGTCTGGAGGTTTACAGCTGAACAGGCTTTTAGGGAGACTTTTCTTAGGCGGAACTTTCCCGCCGCAGGTTCGTCCCAGGCAAACGGAGCTGGCGTCTGGCGGGACGCGGAATCCGGCTTCCCGTCTTGGCGCCTGTGATGAGCCGGGCAGCGCCGAGCCGGAGCGTCTGCGGGGTATGTGCGATGGTTTTGAGGAAGGGCCCCAAGGGGAATAAAACTATTCGCTTGCGAGGAGACCCCGGCGTGAAGCAATCCTTCCAACGCGCGGGTCCGCTCTCAATTTCCCGCCCTCGGTTTCCCTTATGAAGCGCCTTATTTTGCTCCTGATGGTACTCAGCGGTTGGATTGGTTTGGAAGCGCCCGGAGCCAGCCCGCGACCGAACATTGTGTTCATTTTGGCAGACGATCTGGGGTACTCGGATCTGGGGTGTTACGGGGGAGAGATTTCCACACCGAATTTGGATGGGCTTGCGGCGGGCGGATTGCGGTTTACCCAGGGTTACAACACCGCCCGGTGCTGGCCCAGCCGGAGCGCGTTGTTGACCGGCTACTACGCGCAGCAGATCCACCGGGATACGTTGCCGGACCTGCCCGGAGGCGGCAAAGGGGTCCGCCAGAAATGGGCCCGGCTTCTCCCGGATTACCTCCGCCCGGCAGGATACAGGAGTTATCACAGTGGGAAGTGGCATGTGGACGGGAAGATCTTGGAGGGGGGATTTGACCGGTCTTTCGACTTAAACAGCCACGGAAACTACTTCAGTAGCACCGGCAATTCCCTCGACGACCAGCCGGTGGCGGGACGGGTGGACGAGCCTGGATACTACGCGTCTGTGGCCGTGGCGGACCACGCGATTGAATGCCTCAAAGACCACGCAGCGCGCTATGCGGACCGCCCGTTCTTCCATTATGTGGCGTTCACAGCCCCGCATTTCCCGTTGCATGCGTTGCCGGAAGACATCGCAAAATACCGGGATCGGTATCTGGGAGGATGGGATGCCATGCGAGCGGCGCGGTTTGAGCGGATGCAATCGCTGGGGCTCACGTCGACGACGCTCTCGCCTTTGGAACGCGAGGTGGGGCCTCCCTACGCTTCTCCAGCGGCGATGGAGCGGTTCGGGCCCGGGGAAATCAACCGTCCGCTGTCATGGACGGAACTCACAGACGAACAACGCCGGTTCCAAGCCACGAAAATGGCGATCCATGCGGCGATGGTGGATCGGATGGATCGGGAGATCGGGCGGATTGTGAAGCAACTGCGCGAGATGAAGGCATTTGAGAACACGCTGATCTTCTTTGCTTCAGACAACGGCGCGAGCGCGGAGATCATGGTGCGGGATGGGGGACATGATCCTGCCGCCGCACCGGGCAGCGCGGCAACCTACCTGTGTTTGGGGCCCGGTTTTTCGAGTGCCTCCAACACTCCGCATCGCAGGCACAAGACTTGGGTGCATGAGGGGGGAATCAGCACCCCGCTGGTGGTGCATTGGCCGGCGGGCATTCCGGCAAAAGGCGAGTTGCGCACGAGCCCGGCCCATTTGATCGATTTTGTGCCCACGGCATTGGAAGTCGCGGGAATCGAAAAGCCGCGGGAGTGGATGGGCGAACCGATACCGGTTGCGCCCGGGAAAAGCTTGGTGCCTGGGTTTCGGACAGACTCAGTGATCCCGCGGGAGAGCCTCTGGTGGCTACACGAGGGGAACCGGGCGGTGCGCGTCGGGGATTGGAAATTGGTGGCGGCAAAGGGCCAGCCCTGGGAGCTCTACAATCTCACAAACGACCGGGCCGAGCATAAGAATCTTGCGGCTGAGCTGCCCGAAAAGGTGGCCGAACTGGAGAAAGTCTGGCAGGGCCAAGTATCCGATTTCACGGAGCTGGCCCAGAAAACCGCTGCCGAGCAACCCAAAGACGAAAAGCGCAAGGCCGCTCACTGACTCCCGAGAAAAGTAGGGTATTCCCCGGAAACGCCTGCGGTCCATTCCCGCAGCGGGGTGAGAAGCCGCGGATGAATGGATCGGGTTGCACGGTGCGGGGATCAACCGATCCAGGGCAGCTGGGGAACAAAATGAGGGGAAGAAGGAGTCAGGGTCTAGAAAGTGGGGCTCCCGACGGGATCCGCCTTGCGCGCCGCCGGTGGACTCCGCTTTTCAGGGGCAACCGGTGCGGGTCCTAAAAAAAGGGAGCGCAACATTTCGCTAATACCCTCCGGGGGATTGGATTGTCTTGTTGAACCCGCTCGTATTTCCCCCTTTGGGACGGTTTCGGGAATGGCAGAACCCCGCCCGAAAATAGGTTCCGGAAGGAGTGGGCGGGATACGGCCTGCGAAATGCTCTTTTGGAAGGATTCGTCAACTCCGTGAACGAACTTATGAGCGAAATCAAACCTGTCACTTGGCTCGAAGATCCCGCGCATTTCCAAAGGGCTTCCCGGCGCGAATTCCTGTATGTCGGCTTGGTCGGTGGACTGGGCCTTTCCCTGGGCAACTTCTTTCAATTGCGCGCGGCCCAACCGTCTGCCGTGGCCGAGGCACTGGTGCCAAAGGCGGATTCCCTCATCCATATTTTCCTGCCGGGCGGTGCGGCGCATCAGGAGACGTGGGATCCCAAGCCGTATGCCCCCATTGAATACCGGGGCCCGCTGGGGACGGTCGACACTGCGGTGCCCGGGGTGAAGTTTTCCCAGTACCTGCAGAAGACGGCGAAGGTCGCCGACAAAATCACGGTGGTGCGTTCCATGACGCACGGCGAGGCCGCCCACGAGCGCGGCACCCACAACATGTTCACTGGCTACCGGCCGTCTCCAGCGCTGCAGTATCCCTCCATGGGATCGGTGGTGTCTCACGAGCTGGGGTCGCGCAATTCGCTGCCCCCCTACGTCTGCATCCCGCAGGTGCCAAACGAGTTCGCTGCCAGCGGTTATCTCTCCACTGCCCACGGGCCTTTTAGCCTCGGTAGTGATCCGGCCGAAAAAAACTTCAATGTCCGGGACTTAAACATGGCCAAGAGTGTGAACCCGGAACGTTTTGAGCGGCGACGCGGAATTTTATCCGACGTGGACGACCATTTCCGGACCCTGGAAAAGAGCGACGCGTTGACGGCGATGGACAGCTTCTATCAGTCGGCTTATTCGCTGGTATCCTCCCAAGCCGCCCGGGAAGCCTTCAACCTCGGGGCCGAATCCGAGGCGACCCGCGCCGAGTATGGCAAGCACACCGCCGGCCAGCGGATGCTGATGGCGCGGCGTCTGGTGGAATCGGGCGTGCGATTTGTTTCGCTCACGTACGGCGGCTGGGACATGCACAGCGGCATCGGCAAAGGCATTGAAAAGACCCTGCCCGATTTCGATCAGGCTTACGCCGCCCTCATCACGGATCTCGACCGGCGCGGCATGCTCGAGCGCACCTTGGTCATGGTGACCTCGGAGTTCGGGCGGACCCCGAAGATGAACAAAGACGCCGGACGCGACCACTGGCCCCGGGTATTCTCTGTCGCCTTCGCCGGAGGCGGCTTTAAGAGGGGGCTTGTTTACGGATCCTCCGATCCCGCCGGTGCCGAGCCCGACCAAGACCCGCTGACGGTGGAGAACATGGCAGCAACGGTGTTCCACCAGCTCGGGATCCAGCCCGAAAAAAAGCTGATGGCCCCGGGCAACCGCCCCGTGGACATCGTCCGAAGCGGGCAGGTGGTTTCCGAGCTGCTGGCCTGACCTTTCCCGGCTCCCGCGCTGGGTGCGGGGCCACCCGTTTTGAGCTGCCATGGATGACATCAACCCGTTCCCGGTGCGTCCGTCCCGCGCGGGGCACCATCCCCCCATGAGTTTCTCTCGTTCCCCAGCAGCTTTTAAAATGTTGCCGGCGTGGAGGAACGCCTTGACCGTTCTCATTCTGGCGGGCGTGTTTGTCGGCCAAGCCCGGGCGGGCTCGCCCAGGGTCACTCAGGTTGCGCCGGCCGGCGGACAGCGCGGTGCCGAGAGCGAGATCGAATGCCGCGGCAGCAACCTCGAAGACGCCAAGGGCGCACTTTTTGACGAGCCCGGATTCGAGGTGACACCGTTGGCCGCCGAGAAAGGCCGGTTCCGGATGAAAATCAAGGTGCCTCCCGAAGCCCGTTTGGGTGCACACCGGTTCCGCGTCCTGACGGCGTCGGGGGTGGGCGATTTGCGGCTCTTCTTTGTGAGCCCGTTTCCCGTGGTGCCCGAGGTGGAATCTCCGCGGGCCGAGCCGCAACGGGTGGCGCTTGGGACCACGATCTCGGGGCGCACACAGGGGGAAGACGAAGACGTATTCGAGGTGGAGCTCCGGAAAGGCCAGCGTCTGAGCGTGGAAGTCATCGGGGCTCGGCTCCAGACCCAGCAGATCTACGATCCGCTCCTGAGCATCAGTAAAGCCGACGGGACCCGGCTCTTGGATGTCGATGATACCCACTTCACACAGCAGGATCCTGTGGCCAGCGTGCTCGCGCCCGAGGACGGCAGATATCATGTGGCCGTCCGCGAATCCACCAACGCGGGTTCGGGCGAATGCCAATACCTGCTCCATCTCGGGTCGTTTCCTCGTCCATTGACGGTGTATCCGCTGGGAGGTCAGGCCGGCCAAGAACTCAAGGTCACCCTGCTCGGGGACGCCAAGGGGCCGCTCGAAAAGAGCCTCCGGCTGCCGGCCGAGCCGGACTCGCAATTTGCGTTGTATCCGGAGGACGATCAGCCCGCAACTCAGCCCAATTTGCTGCGGGTCTCGGGTTTTCCAAACGTCCTCGAATCCGAGCCCAACCAGGATCCCGCGACGGCCACCGTGGCACCGGGACCGCTGCCGGCGGCTCTCAACGGGGTGCTGGGAGAAAACGGCGACGTGGATTTCTTCCGGGTCACCGCCAAAAAGGGGCAGGTTTATGAGGTGCGCGTGTATGCGCGCAGGCTGCGTTCCCCGGTGGACTCGGTGCTGACGATTTTGGACGGAACCGGAAAACAGATCGCCTCCAACGACGACGATGGGCAGCTCGACAGCGGGTTGCGCTGGACGGTGGGTGCCGATGGCGAATTCCTGATCCGGGTGACGGACAAACTGCACCGGGGCGGCCCGCTGGCGGCTTACCGTGTGGAACTCATTCCCGTGCAGCCCCGGATCACCGTGGCGTTGCCGGAGATGGTGCAGAACTCCAACCAGGAACGCCGGGCCATCGTTGTGCCCAAGGGCAACCGTTACGCCTCCCTTGTCCGGATCAAACGCAGTGACGCGCCCGGCGCGGTGGAGCTCGAAGCGTTGGACTTGCCGGCGGGTGTCACCGTGACCGGCACCCGCGTGGCGCAGAGCGTGGATACTGTGCCCATGGTGTTTGAGGCGGGCGCCGAAACGGTGTTGACAGCCAAGGCCTTTAAAATGGGGGTCCGGCTCGTGGATCCGCCGAAGCACGAGCCCCTGCAAAGCGGGATCGAAAACGAGATCGACGTGGTCGAGAACGGCAATCAGCGGGCCTTTTACACGATCCAAGAACAGAGTTTTCCGGTGGCTGTGACTGATGAAATCCCGGTCCGAATTGAGCTGCTCCCACCACGGGTGCCGCTGCTCCGAGGGGGCGCCATGAGCCTGAATGTACGGGCTTTGCGCCAGGGAGATTTCAAGGGGCCGGTGAGCCTTTCCCTGCTCTACTCGCCGCCCGGTATCGGGACGGCCGGCCCGATGCAAATCCCGGAGGGCAAAGAGGAAGCGGCGCTGCCTCTGAGCGCGAATCCAGACGCGCCGCTCTCCAAGTGGCAGGTGTGTGTAGTGGGCAATGCCGATTTCGGCAAAGGCACGGTCTGGTTCAGCACGCCTCTGGTTGAAATCGAGGTGGCCGAACCCTTCCTCGCCGGGAAGATCGCCCGGAGTTTCGTGGATCAAGGGGACACGGTTTCCGTGAAGGTAACCCTTGAGCACAAGCGCCCTTTTGAGGGCAAAGCCCGGCTCGCCCTCCTCGGCTTGCCGCCGAATACCAGCGCGCAGGAAGTGGAAATCACCTCGGAAAGTCAGGAGGCGATTTTTACGGTGAACACCCAGGCAAACGCCCCGGTGGCGCTGCACAAACAGTTATTCTGTCAGTTCCAGACCGAGAAAGACGGCGAGACCCTCACAAGCACTTTCGCCAACGGCGGCCTGTTGCGCATCGACAAAGCCGCCGGCGCAAAAGCTCAACCTCCGAAGCCCCTGCCATGAACTCCTCCCGTGTTCCCCTCCGATCCTCCCTGCGCATTTCCTGCGCGGCGCTGGCGGTGCTGGCTCAGACCGCTTGGAGCGCTGTGGGCGCCGATTTGGAGGTGTTCCCATCCGAGGCGCACCTGAGCTCCGCCCGGGACCGCCAGACGCTGGTGGTCCGTGCCACGGAATCCAACGGGGTGCATCGCGATGTCAGCGGGGAAGCCCGTGTGACCGTGCTCGATGGGGCTCGGGCGAAATGGGACGGCGCGCAGTTGGTGCCCTTGGCCGACGGCGAGACGCGGGTGAAGGTGGAATGGAAGGGGCGCACCGCGGAGCTGCCCTTGAGGGTGGAACGGGCCCATGTGGATTTGCCGGTGAGTTTTCGCCTCGATGTGATGCCGGTATTCATGAAAGCCGAGTGCAACCGCTGCCACGGTGCCGCCCGAGGCCAGGACGGGTTCCGGCTCTCCCTCTGGGGGTTTGATCCCGAGGGCGATCATTTCCGGCTCACCCGGGAGCTGGCCGGGCGCCGGATCAACCTGGCGTTGCCGGAGGAAAGCCTGATTTTCACCAAGGCCACCGGCGCGGCTCCGCACACGGGTGGCAAACTCTTTGAAAAAGAAAGCCCCCCGGCGCGCACCCTGGTGCGCTGGCTGGAGGCCGGGGCCCCGAACGATCCCCCGGAGGTGCCCACCGTGACCCGGGTGGAGATTCTGCCCAAACAACTCCTGCTCGAGAGCCCGGGCCAGAAATTCAAGCTTACCGTGCGCGCGTTCTATTCCGACGGCACCGACCGGGACGTGACGTCGCTGGCGCTTTTTCTCACCAACAACGAGGCGGCGGTGCGGGTCTCCAAGGACGGCGCCCTCACCACGGGCCAGGCCGGGGAAGCCTTTGTGATGGCCCGGTATGCCACGCACACCGTCGGCTCCCAGGTCATCGTGATTCCCAAGGACCTCCAATACCAGTGGCCTGCGGTCGAGCAACGCAACGAAATCGACCGATGGGTGGACCAAAAGCTGCGCAACCTGCGGATCACCCCCAGCGAGGTCTGCAACGACGAGACGTTCCTGCGCAGGGCTTCCGTGGACATCCTCGGTGTGCTGCCATCCAGCGGCGAGGTGCAGGCGTTTCTTTCCGATCCCGACCCGAAAAAGCGGGAGATAAAAATCGATGCCTATCTGGCCCGAGACGAGTTCGTGGATTTGTGGGCGCTCAAATGGAGTGAACTCCTGCAGATCCGCACCGACCCGGTGAACAACCGGGGCAGCTACAAGGCGACCCTGGGCTACTATCAATGGCTCCACAGGCAGCTCAAAAACAACGTGCCCATGAACGAGATCGCCCGCCAGCTCATCGCGGCGACGGGCAGCTGTTTTGAAAACCCGCCCGCCAACTATTATCAGCTCGAACAGGACCCGCTCAAACTCGCCGAGGACACGGTCCAAGCCTTCTTCGGTATCCGGATCCAGTGCGCGCAGTGCCACAACCATCCCTTTGACCGCTGGACGATGGAGGATTACCGGGGCCTCGTCGCGTTCTTCACCCAGGTGGGCCGGAAGGTCGGCGAAGATCCCCGGGAAAAAATCGTTTTCAACAGCGGCACCGGCGAATCCAAACATCCCGTCGGGGATCGCGTGGTGCCGCCGAAGTTTCTCGGAGGCAGCACGCCGGACTGCACCGGCAAAGACCGGCGGCAGGTGCTGGCGGATTGGGTGGCTTCCCCGGAGAACCCCTATTTCCCGAGGCACATCGCCAACCTCATCTGGGCGCAGTACATGGGGCGCGGGATTGTGGAGCCTGTGGACGATGTGCGGATTTCCAATCCGGCGTCCAACCCGGAGCTGCTGGATGCGTTGACGCACAGAGTGGTGGAGAGCGGGTATGACCTGAGGCGGATCGTGCGGGATATTTGCAATTCGCGCGCCTATCAGCTCACCACCCGGCCCAACCCGAGCAACGCGCTGGACGAACGCAACTTCGCCCATGCCACCGTGCGCCGGATGCGGGCCGAGGTGTTGCTGGACTGCATCACCCAGGTCACCGAGACCCGGGATAAATACAAGGGGCTGCCAGCCGGGGCGCGCGCCGTGGAGATTGCCGACGGCATGACATCCAACTATTTCCTGACCGCATTCGGCCGGGCCACCCGGGAAACGATCTGTTCGCGCGAGGAAGTGGGCCCGACGCTCAGCCAAGCGCTGCATCTCATCAACGGCGACACCGTGGAGACAAAAATCACCCAAGGCGGGGTGATCCGTAAACTGCTCGATGCGAAAAAGACTCCCCGAGAGATTGTCACGGAACTTTACCTGCGGACCTTCAGCCGGTTCCCAACCGACAGGGAGCTCAACAACCTGGAGCCGCGCTGGGGAGTGAGCGAGCAGCAGCCGGAGATTTTCCACGATGTGTTCTGGGCGCTGCTCAACGCGAAAGAATTCATGTTCAACCACTGATTCCCGTGAAAACCCTCTGCTGCGTTTTTTTGGTCGGCGCATCCCTGGCACAGGGTGCCGAGAAGGTCACTTACAATGACCAGGTCCTGCCCATTTTCAGGAACGCCTGTTTGAACTGTCATAACCCGGACAAAAAAAAGGCCGGCCTGGATCTGTCCACCTACCAAGCGACGCTCCAGGGCAGTGAAAACGGGAGGATCATCGAGTCAGGAAACGCCGGAGCCAGTTTGCTTTTTAAGTGCGTCAAACAGACCGAGGAACCCAAGATGCCACCCAAGGGCGACCGGCTCACCGACGTGGAGGTGGTAATCATTGAGGAATGGATTCGGGGGCAGTTGCTCGAAACCGCCGATGGCAAGGTGGTGGTGGCCGCTCGGAACAACGTGCACGCCGCAGTGGTGTCCCTTGAAAAACCCGAGGGACCGCCTCCCATGCCGGGGGATCTCCCCTTGGAGCCCGCCCTCCAAGTGCCCCGGAGGAACGCGCTTCTGGCTCTCGCCGCCAGCCCCTGGGCGCCGTTGGTCGCCGTGGGCGGCCAGAAACAGATCGCCCTCTATCACACCGACTCGCTCGAACCGCTGGGCGTGTTGCCATTCCCCGAAGGATTTCCCGCCGTCCTCCGGTTCAGCCGCAATGGCCGGCTCCTGCTCGCCGGCGGCGGGCTCGGCGGCAAGTCCGGCAAAGTGGCACTTTGGGATATCCAGACCGGCGAACGCGTAGCCACTCTGGGCAACGAGTTCGATCAGGTGCTCGGCGCGGATCTCAGCCCGGACCAGCGGTTTGTGGCGTTGGGCGGCCCGGCCAAGGTGGTTAAAATTTATTCCACCAAGGACGGCAAACTCGTCCATTCCATGAAGAAACATACCGACTGGGTGACGGCTGTGGCTTATTCGCCCGATGGCAATTTGCTGGCCACCGGCGACCGCAACGGCGCCATCCATCTCTGGGAAGGCGACACCGGCAAGGAATACAGCACAGTGCCAGGTCACAAGGTCATGGTCACCAGCCTCGCTTTTATGCCCGGCTTGCTCGCCTCGGCCAGTGAAGACGGCTCGGTGAAACTTTGGGATGTCAAAGAGAGCAAAGAAATCCGGAGTTGGACGGCGCATCCGGGCGGCGCGGCTTGGGGTGGATTTCACCCCGGACGGACGCCTGGTTTCCTGCGGACGCGACAAGCTGGGCAAAGTGTGGGATCAGACCGGGAAAGCCCTCGGACAAACCGAACCCTTCCCCGACATCGCGCTGCGGGCGGTTTTGAGCAACAATCGCGTGATTGCGGGGGATTGGAGCGGCATCATTAAAGTGTTTGCGTTGGACGGCAAACCCTTGGGCGAACTCAGCGCCAATCCGCCGCCGTTGAACGAGCGTTTGGCTAACGCCCAGATGCGGCTCGCTCAATCCGACGCGGCGGTGGCCGAGTTCCAGGAAAAGCTCCAGCGCGCCCAGGGAACCCTCCGGGCCGAACAATCGGTGTTGGAAGAAAAAACCCGGGCGCTGGAGGCCGCCAAGCGCTTGCCCGGCAATTTGGAATCGCGGTTGGACGCGGAGATCAAAGAACTCGAGGAGCTCAAAAAAAACCAGGAGGCCGCAGGCGACCCCGAACGCGCGGGGTTCCCGGAGAAAATCAACGCTCAAGCGGCGGTGATTGACCGCACCCGGTTGGAACTGGAGGCCGCAACCCAATCGCGCGAGGTGCAGCTCGCAGCGGCGGGAGAAGAACAGGCTTCCGCACGCGAGTCGGAGGCGAAACGCTCGGAAACCGCCCGCAAACTCGCCCAGCACGAGTCGGATCTGGCCCGGTTGCGGGAGACGCTGGCTACGAAAAAAGAGGGCACGGCCGAGTTCAAGGATTTGCAGACGCGGGTGGAGGCTAAAAAAACCGAGGCGACGGCGACTCAGGCCGTTTTGGAGTCGCTCCAGCCAGGGATCGGCGGTTTGGAGAACGCGGTGGCGGCCGCGAAATCGGCCCTTGATCGGGCGCAGGCGGACGCGGCGGTGGCCCGTGTGCAAGTGGAGAAATGGCACCGGGCCCGGGCGTACATGGCGGTTTACCAGGCGCGCCAGAGTTTGGACCAGAAACAGGCCCGGTATGAGGCGATGCGCGATGCCGTGGAATCGGCGCTCGGGTCGGCGGAGAAAGCAAGGCGCGAGCTCGAGGAACTCACCGAGGCCATGACGGTTGCCTCGGCGCGGCTGGCCGCGAAGGCGGCCGAACTGACGGCGGCGCGGCAGCAGCTGGAAAAGTTGACAGGCTCGGTCACGGCGGACAAAACCGTGCTCGAGGAGAAAGAGGCGCAGATCCAGGCCCTCAACGGCGCGGGGCAAAAACCCGGCGGGACCGAGAATGACGGCCCCGGACTCAGCGCGGCGGCGGATTCTTTGAAAGCCGACATTGCACGACCCAAAGAGAAATTGGAACGGACCCGGGTTGAGGCGCAGAAGGTGGCCGCTGCCGTGGCGGCTGGGGAGAAAGCGGGCGCGGAGTTGCACGATCAAACCGAGAAGAACGCGGTTCGCCAGGCGAAACTCCGGCAGGAACTGCCCGGTCTTTTGGAGGCGGCGCAGGCGGCCGAACTCCAAGCGGAAAAGGAATTGGTCTTGGTGAAAAAAGAATGGGAAACGGCCCGAGCGGCGGCGGAACGGCTGCGAGCGGAGTACGCCGCGCGCTACACGAACCGGGACGCTTAAACGGGCGGCGCGGGTGAATGGGTATGGCAGCTCTGTTCATTTTCGCATTCCCATGACCGAAATGAACATCAGCTCTCCGCGCCTTGATTCACGAAATCATTCGCCGCGAATCATGCCCCTACAAACCTCACATGAATTTTTCCAACCACGGCACCCCAAACGAACGCACCCGACGCGCAGCCGCGCGGGTGGCTCGACTAAACCTTCGTCGTGTTTGCCGACGAATTCGGGTGGAAAACCCGGAGAGCTGCGGACGCGGTTACGGCACTAGTGAAAAAACCGGGCCGGGCTGGAACTCGAGTTGCCACCGAGGTCGCGTTGTTTTACCCAAGAGTTTTGCATGCAGATTCCTCTGACCCAGATTCTCTTGCGGGGCGCTGACGGCGAGGTGCTGGTGGAGACCACGGTCGGGCCCGGGGAATACGTTCTGGGAAGAGCGGCCGAGGCCGACATTTGCGTCGAGGCCGATTTGGTGTCGCGGCAGCACGCCCGGCTGACGATTGATTTTGACCGGATCTTTATCGAGGACCTCCAGTCGGCCAACGGCACTTTCGTGAATGGGGCGCCGGTGACCCAGGTCACCCGGCTGTGGCCCCACCAGAAAATCCAGATCGGCGCGGTCTCGGTGGAATGTCGGCGGGTCAAGACGGCCCAGCTCGCGGACGATTCGGTTCCACCGGGGACCAGCGCCCTCCGGGAGCTCCTGCCCGAGCCGTTTCTGCGCGAGAAAAAATATGACATTGGCGGCATAGTGGCCCAGGGCGGGATGGGCGCGATCCTGAGCGCGCGGGAGGCCACTACCGAGCGGACTGTGGCGATGAAGGTGATGCTCCACGGGTTTAGCGTGGATCATATGGCCAGGTTTATCGCTGAAGCCAAGGTCACCGCGCAGCTTGAGCATCCGGGCATTGTGCCCATCTACGAGCTGGGCATGGACGAAAACGAGCAGGTTTTCTACACGATGAAGTTTGTGCGCGGCATCACCCTGCACAAAGTGCTCAGGCTCATGGCCGAAGGCAGGCAGGCCACCATCCGTAAGTATCCGCTGGGAGCGCTGCTCACCATCTTTCAAAAGGTAAGCGACGCCTTGGCTTTTGCCCACAGCAAGGGGGTCATCCATCGCGACCTCAAGCCCCAGAATATTATGCTGGGCGATTTCGGTGAGGTGCTGGTCATGGATTGGGGCCTCGCAAAGGTGCTTGCCGAGTCGCCCAGGGACGAGCCCCGCCCAAGCGCGCCCTCCAAGACGGGGCTCTCCGCCTCCACCACTTTGGACGGCACGGTCATGGGCACCCCTTTCAACATGAGTCCCGAACAGGCCCGGGGTGAGGTCGATAGCTTGGATTTCCGCAGCGAAGTTTATTCACTCGGCACGATCCTCTACCAAATCCTCACCCTGCGGCCTCCGGTCGCCGACGACGAAGTTTGGAAGGTGGTCGATTCGGTGGCCCGAGGCCAAGTGGATCCGCTCACCCCGCCCCCCCTTAAGGTGTCCCATCTCCCCAAGGGGCGGATCCCGGATGCCCTCGCGGCGATCGTGCGAAAGGCCATGGCGTTTGATCGGGAGGCGCGCTACGTGAGTGTGAGCGAGTTGCAGCGGGACATTGACGCGTTTCAAAATGGCTTTGCCACCAGCGCAGAAGCCAAGAGCGCATGGAAACAAATGGCGCTTTTTGTAAAGCGCCACAATGCGACTGCTTCCGGGATTTTTGCTGTGCTGCTCGTGGGCGGCGTTCTCGGTAGTCAGGCCTTGCTCAACGGGCGGGAGGCCGCGCGGAACCTGGCGAATCTGCGCCGGACGGCGCCGGATTTCCGGCAGTTGGCCGAAAACCGGGCGCAGTTCCAGGATTTCAAGACCGCACTGCAGAAGCTCGAAATGGCCATCGCTTTGGACCCCGAGGAGCTGTCCTCGTATGATCGCATCGTTTGGCTTTATTTGGGCGCCAAACAAATCCCCGAAGCCATCCAGGCGCTGAAAGTGGCGTTGCAGAAAAACCCGGGGAACGCGGAGCTGGCTCGTTTGACACCGCTTTTTGAGCGGCTTGGCAAAAAGGGGGTGGGCGACTGGAGTTTGGCCGATCGGCGGGAACTCGCGGAGCAGCTCCAGCATCGCGGGTTATCGGGAGAAATGGTGGCTTTGATCAAAGATCTCCAGCTCAGCGGGGAACAGAAGCGGGCCCTGGTGCGCAAGAGACTTTCTGAATGGCTGGGATCCTCCCAGGCCGGCGATGTCGTGCTGACTTTTGATCATGAGATTCGGGTCACGCTGCCCCCGGTAGCCGATCTGGCGCCTTTAAAAGGGCTGCCGATTGACCGGCTTAACATCGACGGTTCCAAGGCCACCGACCTGGGTCCGCTTCGGGGCATGGCTTTGTCGAGCCTCTCAATGAATGGTGCCAACTTCGCCGATCTGAGCCCGCTGCGCGGAATGCCTCTGCGGGAGCTGAGTATGAACGGCGCGCCCGTTACGGATCTTTCCCCATTAACGGAGGCGCCTTTGGAGGACCTTGACGCAGCCAACTGCCAGCTCGAGGATTTTTCAATCCTGTGCGGTAAGCCCCTGCGGGCGCTGGTGCTGGACCAAAACCCGGGCACTCTCAACCTGGAAGTGCTCGCCGGCGCGCCTTTGGTGAAACTCAGCGTGGCCAGTGTGAACGTGCAACATTTGGAAGCGCTCTCTGGGATGCCCTTGGAGAGCGTCAACCTTTTTGGGACTTACGTGAGCGATTTGAACCCTTTGAGGGGGTTGCATCTCAAGCAGCTCAACTTGGGGTTCTGCGGGGGGATCAAGGACTTCTCGCCTCTGCTCGAGTTGCCGGAGCTTACCCATTTGGTGGTGTATTCGGGCGCCGTGCTCCCGCACGCTTTGCGCGGGCATCCCAAGCTGGTGATGATCGCCGAAGGCCATGAGACAAATTACCGGGAGGCGCGGGATTTCTGGCCCGAATACGACAGAAAAAGGGAGACGCGAGAGAAAAGTCCCTGAGTTGTGGCCACGGGCCCGGCTTGAGACCCACGGGGGATGCAGCCCGACCGTCCCCGTTGAAAGGTTCCCCCCGGTCCTTTCAACTACGCCTTCCGGCCGAGCTGCTCCCCTATCTTGGATGTGTCCCCGTCCGCACTGGCGGACACCGAACCGTTTAGCAGAGACGGTGCCAGACGTTTCGGAAGAGCCAAAGAAACCGGAGTTTACAGAGGAAAAAAACTTGAAAGCCTGATCCGGCACTCAGGCTGAGCCCGGAAGTGGAGTGTATAAATAAAGACACTATGGGCAGGTTCTTTCAGAGGAAGGGGTCAGGGCAGAAGCAGAAGGAAGCGGAGAGGCTCTGTCGCTGGAGCCGCTTTATTCGACGTTTCCCTCGGATTTCTCCAGCGCCGCCCGCACATTCCAATCCCTCTGCTCAAGGAGGTTCCAGGCCGTCTCATAGGAAACCCCCAGCTCCGTGCAGACCAAGCGCGCTGCGCGGTCTCGGAGTTTGGCGTTGGACACCTTCAGGTCGATCATCGCGCTGCCCCGGACCCGGCCCAGCCGAATCATGGCGATGGAGGAAATCAGGTTGAGCGCGGCTTTGGTGGCTGAACCCGCTTTGAGGCGGGTAGACCCGGCGATGAGTTCCGGGCCGGTGGGTAGATCGATTTCCGCGTCCCAGCCGGGAGCCTGCAGCGGGCGCGCCGGGTTGCAGCTCAGAAACACGGTGTGGGCCCCGAGCTGCCGAGCTTTTTCCAAGGCCCCCAGCACAAAGGGGGTCCGGCCGCTGGCGCTGAGACCGCAGACGACGTCGCCGGGTTTCACCCCTCGGGAGAGCACGGCCAAGGCGCCCGCCTCGGGCTGATCCTCGGCGCCTTCCACGGCGTGATGCAGCGCCTGAAAGCCGCCGGCCATGATGCCCTGAACCCGTTCCGGTGAGACCCCGAAAGTGGGCGGGATCTCACTGGCGTCGAGCACGCCGAGTCGACCGCTGGTGCCCGCGCCCACATAAAAAAGGCGGCCGCCCTTTTCCATGGCATCAGCCACCAGATCGGTCGCCCGGACCAGTGCGGCCTGGCAATCAGCCAGGGCTGTGGCCACGGTGTTTTCTTCGCGGACAAATAGCTCCACTAATTCAGGGGTGGACCGGGCCGAGAGATCGCCCGAGAGGGGATGACGGCTTTCGGTGGAAGCGTTGGAAAGTTCTCCCAGGGCGATCGGAGCCGTGGCGGCGGCCGGAGCCGCCTCGTCGTGTTCCGCCAGCCAAGCGGCGCCCAGTGCGCCGGACTCCATACAGAGTGCAACGGAGGCTTTGGGGAGCAGAATGCTGAGCCGGTATTTGAACAGGGCCGTGTAATCGGGGTGATGGGAAAAAAGCCCCCCCAACAAACGCACCTGGGGATCCATGAGTTCCAGCCTCTGCGCCACTGCCCGGGTAAACTCCGCGAGCAATGTTGCGCCGTCCTGAATGACATTGAGCATTTGGGGTTCACCCCGGGTGGCCGCCCTGAATACGCAGGGGGCCAGGCGCGCCACGGACATTTTATCGGCCTGCATTGCCCAGTGCACAAGGTCCTGCAGCCGGTTGAGCCCGAGCGCGGCGAGGATTTCCTCGGCCAGCGGCGAGATCTGCTGGGTGAGATCAAACTGGCTAAGCACGGTGCGCAGCCCCTGCATGGCGATGTGGTAGCCTCCGCCCAGATCCCCCAGAAGCTGGCCCCAGCCCCCGGCTTTTTCCAGCCGGTGCCCCCGGCGCCCGTGCACTGCCGCGCCCGTACCGGCGATGACCGCGATGCCGTCCTCCGCCCGGAACGCGCTGGCCATGGCCGAGTCCCGGTCGCTGCCCACGTAGTTCCGTGCGTTGGGCCACACCTGGTCCACCAGACGCTGAAGCCGGGATCGGTCCTCGCTGGTGGCGCAACCGGCCAGGCAAACCCCCACGTGTGTGGGATCTTTCGGCAGGACCCCGAGGATCCGTAACAACTCCTCATCGCTGATCAGGCGCAGGTTGGACGCGGGCAGAGTCCCGATGGGAGCGATCTTGCGAGTGGCGCCTTCCCGAGTGACAACCACCCATTCCGTTTTTGTCCCACCTCCCTCAATCCCAATTACGCGCTTTGCACTTTGCATTCCAAGAATATGCTCACTCCGCCCGCCCATCTCAAACCCCGAACTGGATTGAACCCTTCTCTCCCCTCGCGTCTTTGCTCTTGGATCGCCGTGCTCTTCTGGGCCGGTGCGGTATTCTGGCTCTCCTCAATGAGCGGCTCCCAGATCGAGCAGCTCAACGTGGTGGGGCTTTGGGATAAGGCGGCTCATTTCCTCGCCTTTTCCGGAGGCGCACTTTTCCTCTGCCTGGCTTTGCGGTTCAACACGCGGTGGAGTGGGAAACGGGCGTTTTTCGCAGCGGTGGCTTTGATTTCCTTCTTTGGTGCCACCGATGAATGGCATCAATTGTTCACCCCGCGGCGTTCTGGGGCGGACCTAGGGGATTGGACGGCTGACACCCTCGGCGCCATTGCGGGCGCGGCCTTTGCCACCCTTGTTTATGTCCGAACTCAGCGCAAAAACAGCCCGGCTCCGCGAGGAGATTGAGGCGCACAACCGGCGTTACTACGAAGAAGCTGCTCCGACGGTTTCCGATGCGCAATACGACGCCCTTTTCAGGGAGTTGCAGGAGCTGGAAGAGGCGTATCCCGAACTGTTAACCCCCGATTCCCCGACCCAGCGGGTTGGGGGGCGCCCTCTGGCTGGGTTTGTTCAAGTCCGGCATTCGGTGCCAATGCTCAGCCTCGACAATCTCTTTGCCACAAAGGAAGGCCCCGAAGGGGTGCGCAAATTTGTGGCGAGTGTCGAAAACGAGTTGCGCCGCAAAGACGCGCTGCCCGGGGAGCCTCTGCGTTGGATGGTGGAACCCAAGGTGGACGGGGTCGCGGTTTCTTTGCGGTACGAGGCGGAGGTTTTTACCGTAGGTGCCACCCGCGGCGACGGCGAGACGGGCGACGATATCACTGCCAATTTGCGCACGGTGCGCACCCTGCCTTTGCGGTTGGAGGGGGCACCCCGGGTGTTGGAAGTGCGGGGCGAAGTTTACATGCCTACCGCCGAGTTTGAGCGGGTCCAAGCCGAGCAGGCTGCTGCCGGTGAGACCCCTTTTGCCAACCCGCGCAACGCTACAGCCGGTTCGCTCAAACAGCTCGATTCGCGGGTTGTGGCCCGGCGTCCCTTGGCGCTGATGGTCTACGGTCTGGGCGAGGTCAGCGAGGACGCCCGCGTGCCCGAAACCCAGGCGGGGCTCATCGAATGGCTGCGCGGGTTGGGGTTGCCCACCCACGACCCCAACCATCTCTGGCTCTGTGGTTCCGTGGAAGAGCTCCAAGGCGCCATCGCCGAGCTCGACGCGATCCGTCACCGGCTGGATTTTGAGACCGATGGTGCCGTGCTCAAACTCAACGAGCGTTCCCTCCGCGAAACGGTCGGTTCCACCGCTCGCGCTCCCAAATGGGCGCGCGCCTACAAATACGCGCCCGAACAGGCGCAGACCGTTCTGCGCGGGATCACCGTCCAGGTCGGTCGCACCGGGGTACTCACGCCGGTGGCGGAACTTGAGCCCGTGTTCCTGAGCGGCAGCACGATTAGCCGGGCCACGCTCCATAACGAGGACGAGATCCGGCGCAAAGACATCCGGATCGGCGATACGGTGCTCATCGAGAAGGCCGGGGAAGTCATTCCCGCCGTGGTGTCCGTGGTTTTGGCGCGGCGTTCGTTAACGGCTCAGCCGTTTGATTTTTTGGGGCATATCCAAGGCCGTTGCCCGGCTTGCGGCGGGCCCGTCCGGCGCGACCCGCAGTTTGTGGCTTGGGTCTGTGACGCGCTCCACTGTCCGGCCCAGAAAACGCGGCGTCTAGAATACCTGGCCAAACGGGGCGCGCTGGACATTGAAGGGGTGGGGGGAATTGTGGCGGATAAACTGGTGGAAACCGGTTTGGTCAATGAGCCGCTCGACCTGTTTGACTTGGAGCTGGATGCCTTGGCGGAGCTCAACCTTGGCAGCCCGGAGGAACCCCGGGTGTTTGGCCGTAAAAACGCCGTCAAAGTGCTCGAAACCCTCCAGCGCGCGCGCACTCTGCCGCTGGAACGCTGGTTGTGCGCACTGGCGATCCCCGAGGTGGGCGAGACCACCGCATACGCCCTGGCCAAGTTCCACGAGTCGATGCAGGCCGTGTCGCAGTCCCCTCTGCTCCAGCAAGTCATCGAATTGCATCGGCTCCGGGCCGAACTCAAATCCGCCAACCCTAACGCAGCCGAAAACCGTAAACTCGGCAGCTTGGAACGCAGCGGCTTGGCCACGCAACATGCCCAGACTCAGGCGGCTCTGGGCGCACTCGAGGAGCGGCTCCATGCCGCAGGGTTCGGCAAACGCACCCGCAAAACCGGGGCCGAGGAAGGGTTTGTCACCGAGTTGGGACCGGTGGTCGCGCGCGCTGTCCTGGACTATTTCGCGTCCGAACCCGGCCAAGCCGTTCTGGATCGGTTGCGTGCCTTGGGGATCCAGCCCCGGGGCGGGCCACAGACGGCTCAACCCGGGGAGGGACAGACTTTCTTGGGCAAAACCGTGGTGTTGACCGGTACACTGGGCACCATGCCCCGCGGAAAAGCGGCGGCGGAGATCCGGGCCCGGGGCGGCAATGTGACCGGATCGGTGACCCGAAAAACGGATTACTTGGTGGCGGGGGAAAGCCCGGGATCCAAATACGAAGAGGCGCAGGCGCTGGGGGTCGCGATCTTGGATGAGGCGGCGTTTCTGGCGTTGCTGGGCGGAGGAGATCGGGCGGGGGATTTGGGTGGGGGGAAAACGATGGCGCCGGTGCAAGGGGAACTGCTCTAGCCGGGTTTGTGTTTGCGGGGCTGCTCGAGCCGCCGGTAAGCTGTCCCCTATGTTTCATGTCACGGTCCTGGGTAGCGGCAGTGCGGGCAACTGCGCCCTGGTGGAGACCGCTACCACCCGGTTACTGATCGATGCCGGCCTCAGCGCCCGGCAGACGGCGTTGCGGCTCGGTCAGTGCGGGGTCAACCCCCTCGAGATCGACGGCATCGTGCTCACCCACGAACACGGCGATCACACCGCGGCGATTGATGTCTGGTGCAAACAGTTTGCCACCCCCATCTACTGCAACCGGCTCACGGCGGAGGTCCTCCAGAAAAGCGCTCCCGATTCGCCCAAGGACTGGCGCTTTTTTGTGACCGGTAGCGATTTCACCATCAAAGATGTCGATTTTCAGAGTTTCCCAGTCCCGCACGACGCCGTGGAGCCCGCCGGTTTTGTGCTGCACCACGGAGCCGCCGCCCTGGGTGTGCTCACCGATTTGGGGTTTGCCACCAAACTCGTTTACGAACGGGTCCGCCAGGTGCACACCCTGCTCATCGAGACCAATCACGACGAAAAACTTCTCCAGAACGACGTCAAACGTCCTTGGTCCGTCAAACAGCGGATCATGTCCCGGCATGGGCATCTCTCCAACGCCGCTGCCGCCGGGGTTCTTGTGGAATTGCTCGATCACAAGTTGCGCCGGGCCGTGCTCGGGCATCTGAGCCGGGATTGCAACAGCCCGGAGCTGGCGCTGGGCACTGTTAAAGCCGCGCTCGACGCCCGGGGTCCGAATACGGTGGAACTTTTCTGTGCGGGCCAGCGCGAGATCGGCCCCCGATTGCTGGTGGCGTGACTGGGCAGGGGTGAGGGGTGAGGGGT
>JBEIUI010000120.1:0-10235 GCA_040374425.1 Verrucomicrobiia bacterium
CGGGCAAGCGCCCGGCAGCAAGGAGCCCGTGCTCGGCAGGCCTTTCGCGTGGACGGCCGGGAAAACGCTGTTCCGGTGGTTTGAGGAGGGCTGTGGAATTCGCGAGCCGGAGTTTCGCGAATCGGTTTATATGGCGGCGGTTTGCCGCTGTTTTCCCGGGAAAAACTCCGCCGGGGGCGATCGTGTGCCCGATTCGGGGGAGATCGCCACGTGCGCGGCATGGCTCCGGGCGGAGGTGCGTTTGCTCCAGCCCCAGCTGGTGATTCCGATCGGCAAACTCGCAATCGAGCAGTTTCTGCCCGCGGCAAAGCTTGCGGACATGATCGGGAAAAAATATGTGGTGCCTTTTGACGGGCAGCTTTTGGAGGTGGTTCCGTTGCCGCATCCCTCGGGCGCCTCCCCGTGGCATCGGATGGAGCCGGGGCGCACTCTGCTTCAAACGGCCCTAGGCCTGATCGCCCAGCATCCCGCTTGGAAGAATCGGACCGGCTCGCCGGTTTAAAGCGCGCTGGGTCAGTCCCTCAACGATCTAATCCAGCCAGCGAGCTTCGCTGCAAGCGGCGGATCCGTGTTTTCCGCGATCGCGAAAATGTTGGTGAGCATCCGAACGAGGATCTGGCGCGGCGTTGCGGGTGCGAGGTGTGCGGGTCGCAGTTCCAGGTTCTGTTGGCGCACCAATTCCCGGCATTCCTCGAGGCCTACCCGGCGTCCCCCGTGGAAGGGATCGAAGAAGATCTCCTCATGGCGGACCAGAAAATGGCCGGGTAATCCCACCCCGTCGACGGAGAGCCCAGCGCGGCGTCCGACCATCATGTAAACGACAGAGAGGGAAATGGGGATTCCGAGCCCGGTATCGATGACCTCCGGCAGCAGGGAGTTTTCGATGTTGTAATAGTCGGTTTCGTTGCCGCGGAGCTGAACTTCTTCACTCAGGTATTCAGCGAGGGTCTCCACCCGGTCGATGGCCGTGGAGACTTTGGCCAGGCGGCGCGCCACTTCCTCGCCCCAGCGGTCGATCATCTGGCGCTGGGAAAAGAAAGCTTGGCCGGGCGAAAATGTCGTTGCCAGCCCCCAGACAGCTTCTTCGAGAGGGCCGTGTTCTGGGAACTCCGCACAGAACTGGGAGAAAATCGCGTCGGCCTCGCGTTCCTCGATTTCGGCGATGACATCGCGCAAATGCCTGGCGGCCAATGGGTTTGCGGCTTCGAGTAAAGCGCGGAGTTCTCCGAGCGCTTGGAGTCCGGCTCTGGACAGCTCCGCTTTTACCAAGTCGCGCGTGGCTGGGTCATCGTCGCCTAGCAGGCGGAGAAGAGCGTCGCGTTGTTCGAGCATGGTGCGGCGGCAGTTTTATCCACGGGCCGCCCCGATATCGAGGATTTCGCCGGGCTCACAGCGGACCTCGAGTTGGATGGGCCGACAGCACACCGTGCAGTCTTCGATCATGGAATGGTCCCCCTGCGAGGTGTCGAACGTGACTGGAAAAACCTCCCCGCAGTGGGGGCATTCTACATCGGACTCAACAAGCAGCGACATGGTCTGGGAATGGATTGGGATCGGGTTTGAGAATGGCCTCAGCGGGTGGCGCGTTGTGCCGCGAGGCCCGGGACTCTGCGCACCTTGCGTAAAATCACGCCTGAAGCGTTCCGAGATCCAGCGGGAGCCGGGGCGCATCGCTCCAAAGTTCTTCCAGGCTGTAGACAGAGCGTTTCTGGGTGTGAAAAACGTGCACGACGACATCCGAGTAGTCCGCCACGACCCATTGGCTGGTGGGAAAGCCGTCGATTGTGGAGGGGCGCACGCCGTGTTCTTCCCGCAGCCTACCGTCTATTTCTTGGATGATCGCCTTGAGCTGCGGCTCTGAAGCGCCCGAGCACACCACCATGAAGTCCGTAAAACTCGAGATGCCACGCAGATCGATGGCGATGATGTCTTCGGCTTTTTTTTCCGCAGCGATGCGGGCGATAATCTGGGCGAGTTCTTCGGATTTAATGGCTGTGCTCCTGGTAAAGTTGATGCCGTTCGATCAAGTTTCGCACGACGTCCGGCACCAGATACCGGATTGAAGCCTTTCGCGCAACCCGCTCGCGGATTTCGGTGGCGGAAATGTCCAGACGCCGTTCGAGCCGTGGGTAAGGATGGGGCGGGGCCGAGGCGCCCCGGCCAAACACGACAAACTGGACGATCCGGCTGAGGGTTTCAAACCGCCGCCAGGTGGGGAGTTGGGCGATGTTGTCGTGGCCGATAAGGTAAAAGAGTTCCGCGTCCGGGAATCGGGCCCGCATGTGCTCGGCGGTATCGATGCTGTAGCTGGGGCCGACCCGGGCGAGTTCCCAGTCGTCGAGTTCAAACCCGGGTTCGTCGGCAATCGCAGCCCGGAGCATTTCCCTGCGGATTTCAGGGGCTGCTGGATGAAGGTGGGGTTTGTGCGGGGAGACAGCCGCCGGCACAAAAATGACCCGGTCGAGGTGGAGCTGTTCCCGGGCGTCCCGTGCCAAGATCAGGTGCCCATGATGGATCGGGTCGAAGCTGCCGCCGTAAAGAGCCAGTCGCATGAGAGGAACTCCGAGGGCGAGCCTTTAGGGGTAGAGAAGGTAGGGAGCTCGGGCGGATTTAAAAGCCTCCACGCCGGGTTTCCAGCCGGCGATGATCCGGTCCACTGGGGTGGATTTTTCGAGTTGGGTACGGATGTTCTGGCTGCCGTAACACTTGTAGAAAATATCGAGCTTTGAGGCCGGTGACTTGGCAAAGAGATTGGGCCGGGCGAGCCGGTTGGATTCGGCGAGCATGTGGATGCCCAGGGCGGTGAGGTTGCCGGCCGTGGCGGGGTTGATATTGAACCGGGCACCCTGCCACGGGCCCTGGGAATAGGGCGTCACGTCCACCCCGGGCACTCCGAGGCTGCGCAGGGACTGCACGAATGCGCCGGCTTCGACCGCACGCGCGGCGAAATACTCGAAGGGCGTCGGACCGCCCACCCCGGTATCGAGTCCGGCGAGTTCCCCGGCAAGGCCCGTGAGCACGTAATAGAAGGGGGAATTGGCACGCGGAATATTCGGGGAGGTTTGCACCCAGCGTAGGCCGGTCTGGCCCCAGGTCATGTCCCGGGTCCAGCCGCGCATTTCGATCACGGAGAGTTTGCAGCGGGCCGCCATCCAACCCTGTCCATTGCACATCCGAGCGAGTTCTCCCATGGTCAATCCGTGGACGTATGGGATGGGGTATTGGCCGACAAACGAGATCCAGCGGGACTCCATCGGGGGGCCCTCGATACGTTGCCCTCCCAGGGGGTTGGGCCGGTCGAGCACGACAAACTCCAGGCCAGCCTCTCCAGCGGCTTCCATGCAGCGGCCCATGGTGGAGGCGTAGGTGTAGCTGCGGCAACCAATGTCCTGCATGTCGAATACGAGCACGTCGAGTCCCCGCAGCATTTCCGGGGTGGGCTTGCGCGTCGGCCCGTAAAGAGAATGCGCCACCAGACCCGTGAGTTTGTCCCTGCGCGATGCCACATAACTTCCCGCCCCCTCAGTGCCGTCGAGGCCGTGTTCCGGCGTGAACAACGCAACCAGCTGGATCTTTTTGGTCTTGCTCAGGACCAGCCGGGTTTTGACTCCCTCGGAGTTGACCCCCGTGTGGTTGGTAACCAAGCCCACGCGTTTTCCCGCCAAGGGCGCAAAGTCCAGGGATTGAAGCCGGTCGATCCCCAGCTCGACGCCCGAGCTCGGGCTGCGCAGGACAACAAAAACCAGAAGAACGGAGAGGAAACGCCAAATCATGAGCTTTCCGTGATACGTCAAAACCCCTCGGAGGAAAGCCCGGACCCGCTTGGGGCCCGGTTTTTTTCCGGGTTTGATCCGGACGGATTCCTGGCCAAGAGTGGCCCCAGTATGTCTCTTTCCTCTGCTTCGTCTGCGCTGGGTCAACTGCTGCTTACCGGTGTGCCGGGGCCGGAACTTGATTCCGGCACCGCGGCGGTTTTCCGGAAGATCCAGCCGGGCGGTTACATCCTTTTCGGCAGAAACATTCAATCCCCGGGCCAGTTGCGGAAACTGCTCGATGACCTCAGGGATGTCTCGCAGGTTCCCCCGGTCATCACGATCGATCAGGAGGGCGGCCGGGTTTCCCGCCTCAAACTGATTGGGAACGAGCCGCCCAACGCCAACCAGCTCCGGGACCGGGGCGATGTCACGTTGATCGAGCGGCACGGTCGCATCACGGGGCGTTTGCTGCGGATGTTCGGGTTCAACCTCGATCTCTGCCCGGTGCTCGACATTTCATTCGACGACGAAGCCGATAACTCGCTCCGGGGCCGCTGTTACGGCAACAACGTGGAGCAGGTCATCACCAATGCGGCAGCTTTCAACGATGCGCTTCGAAACGAGGGGGTGTTGAGCTGCGGAAAACATTTTCCGGGTTATTCCAGGGCCTCCATCGACGCCCATCATGAACTGCCCACAATCGATTTGAGCCGCGAGGAGCTCGAAGCCCATGAGCTCGCGGTTTTCAGGCGCTTTTCCAGCCGGGTCGATTCCATGATGATCGGTCACGGATTTTATCCCGCACTGGAAGCGGGTCGGACCCCGTCCTCCCTGAGCCGCGCCGTGATCACGGAGTTGCTGCGCGGGGAGCTCGGGTTTGAGGGATTGATCATGACCGACGACTTGGACATGGGCGCGATCCTCAACCATTACGGCTTGGAGGAAACCATCCGGCTCGCGCTCTGCGCAGGAAACGATCTGGCGATGATTTGTCACCGGGTGGAATGCGTCGAGGAAGCACACGGGTTTTTGGAGGGCGTGCCCGCCCGGGAGCTCGACCGGGCGCTGGCCAATGTGGCCGCGTTCAAACAAAAAATGGCACCCGCCGAGCCTTGGGACGAAGAAGAGTTCCGGCGGCGGGATCGCGAAGTCATGGAGCTGCGGGTGGACACTCTGGGAGGCGAAGCGGCCGCGCAACGCAGTCCTGAAGACGGCAAGCGCTCGCCGGTGGAAATTTACTGACGTTGAAGAGGTGTTTTCTTCGAAAAGAAGTTCTTATCGGCGGGGCGGGTTTGCGCGTATAACCCCGCGCATCCATGAAAGTTCGCCTTAAAGACGTGGCGGCGCTGGCCGGCGTTGCCGTCAACACCGCTTCCACCATTCTTAATCGTCGCCCCAATTCCTGGGCTTCCAAGGAAACCGAGGCCCGGGTGTTCAAAGCAGCGGAGGAACTCGGCTACAAGCCCAACCGCGCGGCAGTCGGGTTGCGTTCGGGAAGGTTCAACACGCTCGGGCTGTTGATCCCGGATCTGCACAACCCTTTTTACACTTCTTTCGCGGATCTTCTGGAGGCCGAAGCCGAAAAACGCGGCTACGACGTGATTCTCGAGAGCTGGCGAGTGAACCTCCAGCGCGAACAACATTGCCTCCATGATCTCATTGATCGCCAGGTGGATGGGGTCGCTTCGTTTTTGAGCGATCATCACGTGCATCAGCAGTTCCTCGCCGAACAGGCGCGCCGGCGTCGTCCTTTTGTGGCCATCTATAACGCGGTGAGCGATTCGCTTCCGGTCGATTCCGTGCTCACGGATTTTTCCGGGGGCCTGCGGGATGCGGTGGAGTCGCTCTTTGCCCACGGGCACCGGCACTTTGCGTTTCTCTGTGCGTTGGCCGACGGGCAGGATGACGGGAAACGCCCTGAACTCTTCCGGCAGATGCTGGCCGATAAGGGGATCTCTTCCGAGGGGTTTGCCTTCGTGCGCTGCGGGCATTCGATCGAAAGCGCTCACGGCGCAGCGGCGCAGCTTCTGAGCCGGCCCGGTGGGCCGCGTCCCACGGCGCTCATTGCATTAAACGATTTGTCCGCGATTGGGGCCATCCGCGCGGCTGTGGATGCGAAATTGCAGGTGCCCAGGGACCTCTCGGTAGTGGGCGTGGATGATATTCCGTCTGCGCGGTTTCATCCGGTCTCACTGGCGACTATCGCGCAGCCTATCGATGAAATGGCCCGCAAGACCGTGGAGATGCTTGTAGACCGCATTGAGAATCCTGAAAAAACCCAGATCGAGCAGTGCATTTATCCCACCCGCTTTATCCACCGGGAAAGCGTTGCGGATGCACCCAAGCCGAGTTGAGAAGGCCCACCTGGATCTCGGAGAGCTCACTCATCTTGCGGATGCTGCTCGGAAGCCAAAAGAGGGCGGCAAAGAGGGTTCAATGGATGGCGAAATACATGACGCCCGTGAAGAGGCCCACTTCGGAGGCCTAGAGCGCGAACCGTAGGAGATGGAACTGGGGCGCTTTCTGTTCGAACTCCCCGAGCGACGCCACCAAGCCCCAGGACACGGGGGTGCGGTTGAGCTTGCGCCGGGCGATCCCCCGCAGCCAAGCGCCAGAGTTTTCGCTTCTGCGAAAAGGACTCAGACGCTGAAATGCGGCGATAAAAACATCCTAGGCCAAGTCATCCGCCAGATCGAGGTGATGCAGCGGGCTGGCAAGATCACTGCCAACGGGCAGCCTGTAGCGCCGGATTACTCCCAAAAATAGCGTTTCCGGTACGGCCCGCGGCCGGCGATGGAAAACAGGGCTGTAATTTTCCGTTTTCCGCTTTCCCGTCCGCGCCGCAGTCTGCCACGTTATCGATTCATGCGCGTTACGCTGTTCATCCCCTGCTTCATCGACTCGCTCTATCCCCACGTTGGGGTGGCGATGGTAAAAGTGCTCGAGCGCCTTGGCCACGAGGTGCTTTATCCCGAAGGCCAAACCTGTTGCGGGCAACCGCCCTTCAACTCCGGCTACTGGGACGAGGCGCGGGTGGTGGCCTCCCGCCAATTGGAGTTCTTCAAGGATGCAGAGGTGGTGGTTTCCGCCTCGGGGTCTTGCGGAGCGATGTTCAAAGTGTTTTTCCCCCAGCTTTTCGAGGGGCGCCCGGAGGAGGCAGCTGCCAAATCCCTTTCCTCCCGTTGTTTCGAGTTCTCGGATTTTTTGGTGAACCGCCTCAATGTGCGCGACGTCGGGGCGCGGTTTGAGGGGAAGGTGACTTTTCACGACGGCTGCCACGGGTTGCGCGAGTTGGGCACCAAACAAGAGCCCCGGGAGCTTCTGCGGGCTGTCAAGGGCTTGGAGTTGGTGGAGATGGGCGAAAACGAGAGCTGCTGCGGGTTTGGCGGGATGTTTGCCGTAAAATACCCGGAAATTTCCACTGCCATGGCCGAGGTCAAATGCAACTCCATCCTCGACACCGGGGTGGAATACGTGGTGAGCAATGATTCGAGTTGTTTGATGCAAATCCAGGGCTGGTTGGATCGCAATAGCCCGCGGACGGTCAAAAGCCTGCACTTGGCGGAGGTCCTCGCAAACCGATGAGCACGACACAAAACCAGTTTCACCGGGACACGGAGCGAACGACGGCGGATGTGCCCCGGAGGGCGTTTGTCCGGAAAGCGTTGCGCGGATACGAAGTCAAACGCGACGAAACCAAGGCGACGTTCACCGATTGGCAGAAGGCGCGCAACGTGGCGGCCAACATCAAATACGACGGGGTGAATCATCTCGACCGGTATTTGTTGGAGTTTGAGGAAAAGTTCACCGCCCGCGGCGGCAAAGTTTTCTGGGCCAGCAACAGTGCCCAGGCCCGTGAGTATGTTTTGCAGTTGGCGCGGGATCGCGGGGTGCGTTCGATCATCAAATCCAAGGCGATGACCAGTGAGGAGATCCACCTCAACGACGCCCTGGAATCGGAGGGGTATCAAGTGGTTGAGAGCGATCTGGGTGAGTTCATTCAGCAGCTTAAACACGAGCCGCCCTATCATTTCGTGTTCCCGTGTATGCACCTCAAACGGGATGAGATCAGCGCGCTCTTTGAGAAGGAGCTCGGCAGCGCCCCCACCGATTCCCCCGAGGAACTCACCATGATCGCCCGCGGGTTCATGCGCCGGCAATATATCGATGCCGATATGGGCATCTCCGGAGGCAACTTCCTGGTCGCCGAGACCGGCATGGTGTCCATCACCGAAAACGAGGGCAACGCCCGGCTCACCACGGGGTTGCCCCGGATCCACGTGGCGCTGGTGGGGATCGAAAAAGTCCTGCCCAAGCTCTCGGATCTCGCGCTTTTCCTGCCGATGCTCGCCACAGCCGGTACCGGTCAGCACATGACCTGTTACAACTCCATGTTCGGCGGGGCGCGACAGCCCGGCGAAACCGACGGTCCCGAGGAGTTCCATGTGGTGCTGCTCGACAACCATCGCACCCGGCTTCTGGCCGACGCCGAGCAGCGCGACGCCCTGGGCTGCATCCGTTGCGGGGCCTGTCTCAACGTCTGCCCCATCTTCAAGAACATCGGCGGACACGCCTACGGCACCACCTACCAGGGGCCCATCGGCTCTGTGATCACCCCGCACTTCCGTGGGCTGCAGGATTGGAAACATCTGAGCGGCGCATCCTCCCTCTGCGGAGCTTGCACGGACGCATGCCCCGTAAAAATCGACATCCATCATCATCTGCTCCACAACCGACGCAACGCGGTCGATCAGAAGCCGGTCTGGTGGGAAAAAATCGTTTGGTTTGGATATGTGCAGACGATGACACGCCCATGGTTCCTGCGCATCGCCAACAAACTCGCGCCTCTGGCCCAGAAACTTCATCCCCTGGTCCTAGGCGGGATTTTTGATCCGGTCCGCAACTGGACCAAGACCCGGGATTTTCCCGAAGTCGCCGAGGAATCCTTCCACGATTGGTGGGCGAAACGAAAGGAGCAGTCCAAATGAAAGGGGATCGAGACAAGATTTTGGCCCGGATCCGCGAAGGCCTCTCGGTGCCGGCTCCTTTGCATCACGAAATGCCGGCCCGGGTGGGCCAGACGGCTCAGGAACCGGCGTTCCGCGCCTGGCTCCCGGCCGTCGGCGCGAGCGTGGAGGAGCAGTTGGCACTTTTTGCCAAACAAAGCGACCTCTTGCGAACCGAGTTTGTGCTGTGTGCAGATCCCAAGGCCGCGGCCGCGCATGTGGCCAGCCTTGCGGCCGCTCATGATTGGAAAAAAGTGGGGTTTCATCCGGGCCTTTTGACAGGGGCGCTCATGCCCTACTTGCCCGAGGATCTGGAGCAGATGTGCGTGGAGGAAGGCTACGACAAGCTCGCGCTCGAAGCCTGCGACGCCGGGATCACCGAATGCGAATTCCTTGTCGCGCAGACCGGCTCGGTGTGTGTGACGGCGCGGAGTTCCGGCGGGCGGGCCCTGAGCGTTTTGCCGCCTCATCATCTGGTGATTGCGAGTCGGGACCAGCTCGTGGCGGATCTCAGCTCGGCATACCAAGGCCTCAACGCCAAATACGGCGCGGCGCTGCCCAGTTTCATCTCCTTTATCAGCGGGCCGAGCCGGACGGGGGATATTGAGCGGATTTTGGTTTTGGGCGCGCACGGTCCAAAAAAACTCACGGTGTTTGTGGTGGGCTAGTTGGAGAGCGTGCGCCGGGAGCTTTTGAGAGGGAAACCGCTTGGTCGAGAGGGGTTGAAAGAAAGGGTTCTGTAGAGGGTTATTTCCATCGCATGAGCCATTCGCCCCTCGTTGCTTACGAAAATGCGCGTCTCCGTTACGCGACACTCGGGGTCGATACCGAGCTCGCCTTGGAATGCCTCGCCCACATCCCCGTCTCGCTGCACTGCTGGCAGGGCGACGACGTCGCCGGGTTCGAAGGATCCGATACCGCCCTCGGCGGCGGATTGGCTGTCACCGGGTGTTACCCGGGAAAAGCCCGCAACGCCGACGAATTACGCGCAGACATCGAGAAGGCGCTTTCCCTGATCCCGGGCCGCCATCGCATCAATCTCCACGCTTCTTACGCGGAAACAGACGGCCGCAAAGTCGACCGCAACGCCCTGGCTCCCGAGCATTTCGCCCGGTGGCGGGATTGGGCTTTGGGGCAGGGGTTGTCGTTGGATTTTAATCCCAGTTTCTTCGCCCATCGCCTCGCTGTGGACGGATTTACCCTCTCCCACAAGGACGCAGCGATTCGCCAGTTCTGGATCGAACACGGGATCGCCTGTCGGCGGATAGCGGCGGACTTTGGCGCGGCACAAGGCTCGCACTGCGTCACCAACGTCTGGGTGCCGGACGGGTATAAGGACACCCCGGTGGACCGTAAAACGCCCCGGGAGCGCTTGGCCGAGTCCCTGGACGCGCTTTTTGCGGAGCCCATCGAACCGCGGTTCGCGTTGGATGCGGTGGAATCCAAGCTCTTCGGGATGGGTTCGGAGAGTTAC
>JBEIUI010000163.1:0-4673 GCA_040374425.1 Verrucomicrobiia bacterium
CCCGGGCTTCGCCTTGGGGATTGCTCCTTTCAGCGCCAGGTTGGCTTCATGATGGACACTATTTTGTCATGCTGTTCACGTTTCAGTTCAGTAGAGATGCCAGGCTTGGCCTGACGCACCAGAGATCGCAAAAAAGGAGGCGCGGAACTCAGGGATTCTTTGCGCTCTCTGCGATCTTTGCGGTGGATCTTCTCGAAATCATTGAGCGATCCGTTCCCTGCGGTTTGCCGTTTGTTCCGAGCTCAACGGATGCTTCCCAGCTAGTCGAGAACGGTTTTCGGAGCGGCGATGTTGGTCACAGCTTTTCCACCAACCGGCGGCGGCGGCGGCGTGTACGGCACGGCGAATTCCGCGACAAGCGATCGCGTATAGAACGAGTTATTATACAGATCCCAGCCGACGGGCATTCCGAGTTGGTCCGCCACATCGCGAACAGCCAGATAGGTTTCCATAGAGTCTTTGTAGACATGGAACCAAATCACCGATCTCGGGTCGGCCTTAAACTTGCGCATTGACGCTTGGAATGTGGAAACCATCCCCCGGGTTTGCTCCACAGTTTCCCCACGATCCGGGAGCGGCGTCATTTTGACGTTGATCGTCGGAGAGGCAGGAGAGAGGAGAAGCTCCGTCTTGAAATCCCGGTTCCCGATGCTTCTTCGGGAGAAATGATCCGTGATCTTTTTGGGATCATAGACGACCTTGCGCATGGGCACGGAGCGGCCGGATTTATCACGGGTCGTGAGGGGGTTGCCGTCGGGGCCTTTGAGCGTCTCCCGGCTTTGGGCGGTGGAAGGTTCGGCTAGGCGGAGTTCGGCTTCGAAAAGCTCCTTAACTTCTTCGTCCCCAATGTAATAAACGCGCTTTCCAATGACTAAGAACCGCTGGATAACGGCCTTGTCGGGCATTGGCCGGGGGTTGGGCAGTTTGACCACCACAGCCGGAGGCGGCTGATAGACCGGCGTGGTATCGAGCTGTTTCTTGAGCCGATCGATCTCGGAGAGGAGTTTCTCGGCCTCGGCCTTCCGCCTTTCGCGCTCTTTTTTTCGTTGTTCGAGCTTTTTGTCGAGGTCGTCCACATCCACGATTTTGACCTTCTGCTTTTCTTTGGTGAGCTCCAAATCTTTGAGCTGTTCCGCGAGCGTTTTGAGCTCTTTGGTGAGCTTCTCCTTCTCCTTTTCGAGCTGCTGAGGATCGGCTTTCGGGGTGCTTTCCTCGACCTGTTTCTGGAGTTTGGCGTGTTCCTCAACCGTCACCGGGGGCAGATCCGAGAGCACCTTGTTGACGGACCGGGCCAAGCCGATGCCCACCATCACAAGCACAATGATGAGCACGCCGACCACGTTGGTCATCGTGTCCATCAAGGCCACGAACGGGAGCTCTTCGTCATGATGTCCTTTGCGGCGGCTCATGGTTGCTGATTAGGGTTTGGAGGCCGGGACGGCCGGAGCCGGAGAGGCGGAAGGTTTGGCCCCCGGGACAGGCACGGGAGCGGGGACAGGCACGGGCGATTTCGCTGGCAGAGGTGTGCCCGACGCCGCGGGGACCGGGACGGCCGATGGAGCAGGTTGGTTTTTGGGAGGCGGGGCCGGGAGTGACCCCATAAATTCCTTGAAGAATTTCAGGTCGAGATCACCCCGGCCTGGGATCGGCAATTTGCCAACCTGCTCCACCCCGAAGGTGTAAGTGGACTGCGCCCAACCGGCGCCGAGACGATAGGCACCCATCCCGTCGTCCCTCAGAAGAAAGATGATTTTGCTCTGGGGCACGGTGCGAACAGCCTTCAGGTAGGCATTGAAGTCCGCGTCGACGGCAATGACATCCGACACGGCGCTGACCGAACCCCTGTTGGTTTCATCCCAGTAATAGGTGAGTTTGCCGCCTGTCGCTTCGATGAAGAAAACCTTGGCCCCTTTCGCCAAGCCGGACCCGCCGGGATGCACCACCACGGGGGCTGCTTTTTGAGCCGGCGGCTGGAGCTTCTTGATCTCGGCCAGAAGCGCTTGAATCTCCTCTTTCAAGGGCGCCTCCTGCAATGTCAGACCGTTGATCTCGATCAACAGATTGTCGAGTTCCTTAAGCCTTTGCTGGCTGAGCTCTTTCTGGCGATCCTGGTCGGTAGCCGCGGTTTTCAGCAGCACGCTGAGTTTTGCGGACTGATCTTTCTTCTCCTTCAACTGGGTCTTCAGTTTTTCCACAGCGGCCAGCTTCTCGCGGACCTGCGCATTGACCTTCTCGTTTTGCTTCAGCTTTTCCTGGAGCTCGAGATGCTCCTTTGAGCGGGCCACTTCCTCCACGGGCCGCGCTTTGACCTTCTGGGACTGCGCAACGCAGAGCACCACGATGATGAGGATGAGCACGCCGATGAGGGAGCAGAGAATATCCAGGAACGGGATAAGCATCAGCTCCTCGCTGGCGCGCTGGCGGCGTCTGGCCATAAGGACGGATTAAATAAAGGCGGAACGGAGGGGTCTGGAGAGAGGACGGGTTAACCTTTGCCGAACCACCATTTGCTCTTCACCCGCTGGACCACAATCTGTTTTTCCCCAAGGTTGCTGAGCGCAGTGTTGATTCCATTGACCCCCTGCTCCAGTCCGGAGACGTAGATGGAAGTCAAACGGATCGACTCCTTCAGTGCCCCGTTCACGTCGGACCCCGTCTTCGCCACGTTCTCGAACACCCTGGACATTTCCCCAAGGGCCGTTTTGGTGACCTTCTGGTGCTGCTCTTCGAGGTTGCTGCGCAGGCTGGCGACGTTTTTGGAGAACTCTTGGCTGACCGTATTCTGGTGATTCCCGATGGCCTCGCGCATCTTGGCCATGCTGGTCTGGAACTCGGCGGCCACCGTCTGGTGATGGCGCTCCGCGCGTTCATCGAGATGGTTGGCGTGCTCAAGCATCCGCGCAGAGAGCACGTTGAGGTCGGTGAGGAACGCTTCCTGGGCCTTGGAGAGCGCTTTGACCACGGAATCGGCCACACCCCCGAGATCTTTGCCGGTGGCAGCTCCGCCATCGTTGAGCCTCGGAAGCAACACCTCGTTACAGAAGGCGTCGATATCGTTGAGCATTTCGTCCTCGCGTTTGGCGATGGAGTTGAGCGGGAAGTTCAGGGTGACCGCGAGCACCAAGCCGAGCAGAGTTGCGTCGAACGCCGTGCCCAGACCGCTGACCACGGCGCTCACCGAGCCCATCATTTTATCGACGTCGGTGTCGCTAAAACTCATGCCGCCGAGTGCGTGGGAGAGCCCGACGACCGTGCCGATAAAGCCCAGAAGCGGAATGGCCCATAGGAACGCGCGGACCATGATGTAACTGCCGACAATGCGCGAGCCGTCCACGTTGGACTGGCTGGTCATCAGCGCGCTCACGTCGCTAACGTTCTGGCGCACTTCGAAAAACTCCAAGGCTTTCCGGATCCGGTTGACCATGAGGCTGTCGCGCAGTTTGACGGGCAGCCGGTAGAGTTGGTCGACGAATTTGCCCACGTTCTGGGCGTTGATTTCCTTGCCTAACTCTCCCGGAAGCACATCGAGCAGCAGGGCTTGGCGCTGGTGCTCGAGTTTGCGCAGCTTCAAAAAGAGGATCGCCATGGCCCAGCAGAAAAAGAGCGTGTTGGCGAAGCTGACCGTGAAGTGTTTGTAGAAAAGGTTGGCCAGGAACTCGCCTCCGGTAAAGTTGGCCATGTCTTTGCCGGCGGGCGCCTGCAGAGGGTAGACAACCGCAAACCAGAGCAGCGTGATCCCCAAGCCGATGCCAAAACTCAAACGCGCGTTGGGGTTGCTGGGATCCTCCTCTTTCCAAGCCTTGCGCAGCGGCTCCCCCGATTTAAGCTTGGGATAGCCTGCGGCCACTGTGGGTTCGGCGGGCGCCGGGGGCACCTCAATCTTGGTGTTGCAAGCCGGGCAACTGACCACCGTTCCGGCATACTCAGCCTCGGCCATCAAATGCGTGCTACAGGAGGGACAACTAAATTTCACGATTTTTAGGGGTTTTGGGGTGAGCTCCGCGCCCCGCGTTTTTTCCGGCAGTGGCTGGGAGCAAATCCGTCGATTAAAGAACAGTGACGACTTGTGTGTTAGCCCGTTAACCTTGGAGTTGGCCAGCTTTTGCTGAAAAAAGAGGCGGCTAAATTCCGCAGAGCAACTGGCCACCCCGCATTGTGCCGGATGCTCGGGACGTTGCGTCCTTCGTCTCCGCAGTCGGGTGGAAAACAAGAAACTCGCGTCGAACGGCATTGAGTTCAGAGTTCTGGTCGCGGCTTTCACTTTGGAAATCCCGTGCAGAAGCCCGCTGAGCTCTGAGTAGCGCCCCGGTTGGGGTCGGGCAGTAAAAACAGAGCAATGCGCCAACCTCTAGGCCGGGGTTCGGGTGCCCGCACACGGCTCGGCTCGCGAGTGAGGGCGGAGACGACCCGCGGCTTGATTCAGGGCTGGAGTGGTTCGATGCGTTGGGGCTGGGGATCGGTCTGCACCCGTGGCGGCAAGACCCCGTCCCAGAATCATTCAAGTTTCACCTATCGCCCCGGCCCCCCCCGAGAACAATTCCCCGTTTCTCTTGAACAAACGGGGCGCCGCGGCAGCGCCCATAAAGCGCCGCCCGCGCCTGCCCCGACCGTTCGACCTCGATGCGCCAAGGCCTCAACGCGGTTCGACTTGATCAGCGCCGCTCTCTTGGGGA
>JBEIUI010000040.1:0-24839 GCA_040374425.1 Verrucomicrobiia bacterium
GGTGCAACCGGTCCATCCACGCGCCGGAGCCGCAATGCGCCTGGCCCGGTTGCGCCTGTTGTTCCGCGCGCCGGGCGGCGACACAGAGTTGGAGCCCGAAAAACTCGAGCAACACCAAGTGTCTGCGGGCCCGGGTCAGGGCTTCCCAGGAGTCGGGAAAATGGATCTGCCGCAGCGCCTGCCAGCGGGGCGTTTCATCGAGTCCCGCGGGGAGAATCTCCGGGACATCGGGGGCTTCGAGCTTGTGGAGGGTTTCCCAGAGCAGCTGGCGAAGCGCCCGGGTGGAGAGCCCCGCGGTGGCCCGGTGGATGGGCGTAATCCGCTCCAGATGCACGCTTTTCTCGGCGTCGTCCTCGACCACCTCAAACTCCGGATGCCCGATGATCACTTGGGAACCGCTGCGTTTGGGTTTGCCATAGACCACCAAGCGCACCCCGCAGGCCACGACTTTCTCCACCCAATGCGCGTTAAACCAGCGACAAACCAAGGGGGTGCTCAGGGCGTGCGCGTTGTCCTCCTCCAGCACCGCATCGAACATCTTCTGGCGTCCGCGCAACCGGCGCAGCGTGACCTTTTTAACCGTCCCGCACACGCAGACAGGTTGTTCGTGGTCGCCCCGGGGAAACCGGTCAAACCGGGTGCGATCCTCATACCGGCGCGGGAAATGGCAGAGCAAATCCTCCACGGTTTGCAGCTCGCAGCGGGCGAGTTGGCGCCTGCGCTGCGGGGGCAGCCAATCCAGATCGCTCAGAGCCGTGTGCAGATTCACAGACCCGCACCTTAGCGCGCGGCGGCGGCGGGGAAAGTTTTTCGGCGCAGCGGCGGGTGGGCCCGCCTTTCCCGAGGGAATCCCGGGTCCGCCCGGGCCGGGAAAATAGCGGGTTGACCCGCCCCCAACTTGGGCTAGCCTCCCGCCGGTTTCGTTTCCGCCTCATGTTCCGGTCTCTGCTCAGCTTGGTCGTTCTTGCCCTCGTGCTCCTCCCGGAAGGCGCCCGTGCGAGCGACTCTCTGTACGACCGCACCACGGCCAAGAAACTCGAGCCGGACCAAATTTCCCTGTTCGGCCCGCAATCCAGCCGTTTCCGATACGATTCGCGGATGATGCGGGCAGCCGAAATCGCCCAAGCCCGGGCGCGCGGACATTCCATCAGCCGGTGCTGGAGGTATGTGAAAACGGCGTTGCTCGCCTCGAAAACCATCGATTCCTACCCCAAAACGGCCACCGCCAAGGAGGCCGGCGCGGAACTTCAGCGCAGTTACGGATTCAAAAAGCTCAACGTGAAGGACCCCTACAAGGCGCCCTTGGGCTCGGTGATTGTCTATGGCGGGCGGGGGGCGGGTCATGTGGAAATCCGCACCGCCCAGGGTTTTGTGAGCGACTTTAACTCGCCCAAGCCCTCGCCCAGGCCGCTGATCGGGGTGTACGTCAAACCCCGGACGTAAGGTGCCGGAAGTTCCCGGGACCCTTCGGCTGCGGGTCATCCCCAATGCCCGGCGCGACGACGTGGTGGGTGAATACGGCGACGCGGTGAAAATCAAGATCGCGGCGCCCGCTGTGGAGGGAAAAGCCAACGAGGCCGTGCGTGCGTTTTTGGCCGAGCGGCTCGGAGTGGGTGTGCGCGCGGTGGACTTGGTGGCCGGCGAAAAGAGCCGCGATAAAGTGGTGGCTGTGGAGGGGCTCAACGGCGGGGAGTTGCGTCGGCGTTTGCTGGAATCCGTTGCCGGACCGCGCCTCTGAGGATCGGCCCTTGAGCCCGAACTCCGAAATTGCAGAGGAAAATCATTTTCACGCGAAGGCGCGGAGAACGCGGAGAACTTTTTAAAAAGGATGGAACGCCCAGTCGTTGCGTTTCCGTGCCCGCAGTCATTCCGCTGGAACTCCGGCTTTTCAAATGAAGCCCGAGCACAGCGGGTTCAATGGAGCCGCGCCGCCCGTGATGGTCCGTGAGAGAACGCCAGTGCCTTTCCCGCCCCTCGGCGCACCTTCCTCAGGGCACTCCGAAAGGCAGCTGACCCCGGCGCGATTCCCGGAGTCGTACCCGGGTGGCAAAACGAGACGGGCCCTCAGTGACTTCCAAAAAAACCCTCCGCGCTCTCCGCGCCTTGTATGTCTCTCCGCGTGAACAAGTCCGGAAATCCGTCGGCGTTGCGGTTACTTCTTGTCCGGTGCCGCCGAGGATGGGGCGAGGTAATCCACCAACGCCTGTGTCTGGTCCGGGGAGAGCTGGGCCCCGTATTTTTTCTGCATTTTTTCGATGCTGGCTTTCCAGAACGAGGCCGGCAGTGGCGGCTGGGTGGTGATGTATTCCGCAGAATGACATGCCAGGCACTGGGCCGTCGCGAGTTCGGCTCCCGGCCCGGGCTTGAACCTCGCGGTTTCAGGGGGCAGCTCAATTTTGAGCGGCTTCGAAAACCCCGGAGTGCTCAACGCGGCGGCGCAAAGGAGGAGGGAGAGGCGAGTTTTCATGGGAGAAAAATTCGAGGCTGCGATGGAGGCCGCGATCTAGGCCGCTACATGAACGCGCACGGTTTCCACCACGTTCCGCATGTAGCCGGCCGGGTTCCATAGAGGCTCCAGCGGTTGGGATTCGCCGAGGCGGTTGGTGGCCTTGACCTTGAGCTCCAACGGGCCGACGACCCCGGGCGTAAACGCGAGGGTCCATTCCCGGAAAGAGTAACGGCCCAGATCTTTCCCGAGCTGGGCAGCCTGCCAGGAGCGCCCGTCATCGGCCGAGAACAGCACCTCGCGGATGCCCGCGCCCCCGTCAAAAGCGATTCCGCGCACCAACATCTCGCGGCCTGCAGGCAGCGTGGTGGCATCGCCAGGGCTGGTGATAAACGAGCGCACATTGAACCGGCCGATCGGCACCGTCGATTTGGCGGCACTCCCCGCAGGCAGGCACGCCCCCGGCGTGTTCGGGATCCGGTAAGCCGTGCCCATCCAGAACCCGTCAAACACCTCGTCGATCACCGTGATCTCGCTGAGATGTTTGACCCAGTAAGTGCCATAATAACCCGGCACCACCAGGCGCAGCGGGTATCCGTTGAGGAGCGGGAGATCCTCGCCGTTCATCCCGTAGGCCAGCATCACCTCCCCGTCGAGGGCGTGGTCGATATCGAGCGCCTTCACAAAATCGGGGGTCTGCGCGACCACAGGCTGGTCGAGCCCGTTGAATGTGACCTGCTTTGCGCCTGATCCGACCCCGGCTTTTTCCAAAACATCCTTGAGCCGCACCCCGCGCCAACGCGCGTTGCCCATGGCGCCGTTCCCGAGCTGGCCGCCTCCCACGCGGGGCTCGAAAAATCCGCGACTGTTGCCAGAGCATTGGTTGACGGCCACCAGTTCCATCTCCTCAAAGCCCTTTTTCAGATCCGCAAGGGACAGACTCAAAGGGGTGCGCACGTTGCCGCGGATCGTTACACGGTAGGTGTCCGGGTCGATTTCGGTGGGGAACTGGGGCAGATGGTATCGGACGAAAAAGGCATCGTTGGGGGTGATAGGGCCCTCGTTGAAAACCGCAAATGGCGTCTCGAGCTGGGGCGGCCTCGAGGTGAGTCGGAGCAGGGGGCGCTTTTGCGGATACCGCACCAAGGGACGTTCTCCGTTGGCGAAGGGCAGGGTTGCCGTTTCCTGGGCCAGCAACCGCCAAGGGGACGTTGCCGCGGCGGCCGCCAGAAAAGCCGTCCGCTGAAGAAAATCGCGACGTGCAAACGGGGGAACCGGAACGGGAGGGATGTCCATGGATGCGAAATTAGAAGGATCTGCCTTTGGATCAAGCGCAAGGGTCCCCCGCAGGTTTCCGTGGAGAGGGGGGGCTGCGGCATCACTGCGCGGCGGCCCGGCGGTCCACTGCAAGGTGGGAGCGTTGGATTGTGGTTTCCACTTGGAGCGTGTCGTCGTGGGGCGGCGGGTCGATGGGATCACCGCAAGAACGCATGCAAAACTCAAAGAAGTCCCGGGTCTGCCGTCCCTCCTGCGATTTCTGCGATCTCGGTGGTGAATCCCAGCTCCCGCGGCGGATGCGGTGGTGCGGTTCTCAGACGTGGGCAGCCCCCGCTTTTTCCACCGCGTCGATCATACGCACGGTCTGAGCTGCGGCGCGGACGTTGTGGACACGGAAAATGTGAGCGCCTTGGAGCATCCCGTGGACGATGCAGGCGACGGTACCGGCGTCGCGTTGGGTGGGGTCTTTGAGGCCGAGCACGTCCCCGATGACGGTTTTGCGGGAGACGGGCAGGAGGATGGGCCGTTCGAAGCGCTGGAGGCGCTGGAGTTCCCGGTAAATCCGGAGGTTGTCGGCGCGTTGTTTGGCGAAATCGATGCCCGGATCGAGTACGATGGCGTTGCGTGGCACGCCGGCCGCATCGGCCATCGCGAGTTTGGCCTCAAAAAACGCGTCAAGCTCCTCCATCACGTCCCGGTAGCCCACGTGGGTGTGGGGCACCTTGGGTTCGCCGATGCTGTGCATGATGAGCAGCGCCGCCCCGGTCCGCGCGCAGATCCTAGCGTTTTCGTCCGTGGGTAGTGCGCCGATGTCGTTGAGTAGGTCGCCGCCGGTTTCAAGGGCCGCGCGGGCGACGCCCGGCCTCCAGGTGTTGATGGAAAGCGGCACGGGTTCCTCCCACGCCTCAATAAAAGCGCAAAGCTGGTCGGACTCCTCCTGCTCGCTGATGGGTGCCCGGTTGGTGCGCGCGCTCTCGGCGCCGATGTCGATGCAGTCCGCGCCCTGTGCCACCAGTTCCCGGGCATGAGCCACTGCCCGCTCGATTTCCACGATGCCATCGCCCGAAAACGAGTCGGCCACCAGATTCACGATACCCATGATCAGGGGGCGTCGAGGAAAACTCAGGCGATGGTTGCGGGTGACAAGTTCCATGGTGAGCGCGGGGTTTCGTCGGGGCTGCTTATCGGAGCGTGACACGGCGGCTTTTGCGTCCCTCAAAGCGCAGGGTCTCTGTGTAACCGGCCTCGGCGGCCAGCGCGGCGGCCTCGGCGAATCCGGCTCCGAGCTCCCCGAGGGCGTGGGCGTCGGAGTTAATCAGGATGGGCACGTTGGCGGCGTGCGCGAGCTGGAGGAACTCCAGGGTGGGGTACAGCTCGCGGCATTCTTTGCGCAGCCCGGCGGTGTTGATTTCAAAGGCAACCCCCGTTTCTGCAAGGGCTTCAACGGCGGGCGCGTAGAATCGTTTCAGATCGCCTGCCGGACGGTAGCCGAACTTTTTCGGCAGATCCGGGTGCGCCACGAAATCAAAGAGCCCGCTGCGGATGCAGCGCACGTAGGTGTCCCAGTAACTGGTCCAGATTTCCTCCGCGTTGCCGGCATGGCGTCCGAGGTATTTGGGGTGATCCACCTCCCATCCTTCGGGCAGGTAATGGACGCTGCCGATGAGAAAATCCCAAGGCGCCCGGGCGGCGAGATCCTCGATCCAAGCTTCTTTACCTGGGAGAAAATCGCATTCCAGGCCGAGCCGGATGGGGAGCTTGGGGAAGGCATGGCGGGCCTGATCTACTGAGTCGAGGTAGAAGGGGAGTTCCTCGAGGTCCATCCGCCAGTCGTCGAAGGGGCCGGGCATGGGGTTGTGGTCGGCAAAGCCGATCTCCTCAAGTCCGAGTTCCACGGCGCGTCCGGCAAACTCCAAGGGCCAGCCGGAGGCGTGGCGGCAGAGAGGGGTGTGCACGTGGTAGTCGGAAAAGCGCATGGGCGGGCATGGGGCAAACAGCCGCCCCTCCGGCACAAGAAACGGCCTCGGCTGCCGGGGATGTAAAGCACTTTGAACGCCGGTTCTGAAATCCGGGCCGTGGCCGGGTGGCTCATTCCGGGCGGGGAACGGTTTTTAGCCTCGTCACCCCGGCGGCGGGCGCCGAATCTTCCGGGATTATGAGATTCATCGATTCCGTTTTTCAGAAGCTGAGACGGCATCCAAAACGGATTGTCTTTCCCGAGGGTACTGAGCCGCGGGTCCTGCGGGCGGCGGCGCGCTTTGCGAAGCTGCAGTTGGGGGCACCGATTTTGTTGGGGCGGAGGGCGGACGTGGAGCGGGTGGCGTTGGAGGAGAAGATTGATTTGGATCACGTGGGGATCATCGACCCTGAAACGGCGGAGGATTTGCCGATGCTCGTGGAGCGTTTGGAGCGGTTCAAACGTTACCGGGACATGGGGGCGCGGGAGGCGCGGGAGATTCTCATTCAGCCCAACTATTTTGCGGCCATGATGGTGCAGAACGCGCAGGTGGATGCCGTGCTGACCGGGGCTAGCGAGACCAAAAGCAGCACCCTGCGGCCGCTGATTCAGATCATCAAACCGCTGCCCGACACCCAGAGCATTTCCAGCTGCATGATGCTGGATCTCTCCAACAAACGTTACGGGGAGCGCGGGGTGATGTTTTTTGCGGACTGCGCGGTGATCCCGGAGCCGAACATGGAACAGTTGGCGACGATTGCGGTGCAGACCGGGATGATGTGCCGGCAGCTCACGGGGATCAAACCGCGGATTGCGATGCTGAGTTTTTCCACCAAAGGCAGCGCGAAACTGCCGTCGGCCTCCAAAGTGGCTGCGGCTACGGCGTTGGCGCGGAAAAAGGCGGCGGAACTGGGCGTGGAGATGGAGATCGACGGGGAGCTGCAGGCGGACACCGCGCTGTTGCCGGATTTGGCGGCGGTCAAAGCGCCTCAGAGCCTTGTAGCTGGCCGTGCGAACGTGATGATTTTTCCGGACCTCAACAGCGGCAACATCGGGCTGAAATTGGTCCAACATCTCGCGGGTGCTGACGCCTATGGGCAGCTGCTTCTGGGGCTCTCAAAACCCTGCGCCGACATGTCGCGCGGCTCCTCGGAGGACGATATTCTGGGGGTGGCCGCGATCCTGGGTCTGTTGGCGATCGAGCATCGAAAGCTGTATGCGGGCCTTGATGACTTCTAGCGTATGGCCATTGCCTTTTGATCTGCCGAACAATCACCCTTTTTTTTCTCGCTTTGAATACCTCCACTCCTCGGATTTTTGTGGCCGCCACGCAGCAGAACGATGGCAAAACCACCACCTCGCTGGGCTTGTTTGCTGCCCTGCGCAAGCGGCTGGGCCGGATCGGCTTCATCAAACCCGTTGGCCAGCGGTTTGTGGATGTGGAGGGCAAATTCATCGATGAAGATTCGGTGTTGATGGATCGCACTTTCACCGTCCATACCCCGCTTGAGGCGATGAGTCCGATTGCGGTGGAGCCCGATTTTACCCGGCGTTACATCGACAACGAAAACAACGAGTTCCTCGTCCGGCGCATCAAAAACTCTTTTGACCGGGCGGCTTGGGAGAAAGAGTTCGTGATCATCGAGGGCACCGGCCACGCGGGCGTGGGCTCGGTGTTCGACCTCTCCAATGCGCGCGTGGCCCGGCATCTGGAGAGCAAGGTGATCTTGGTGGTCAAAGGCGGGATCGGTCGCGCGGTGGACGAGATTGCGCTCAACAAGGCGCTTTTTGACAAGGAGGGAGTGGAGGTGCTCGGTGTCATCATCAACAAAATCTTGCCCGAGAAGTTCGACTACGTCCGGGATTTTGCCCGGCGCGGCCTGGCCCGGCTCGGGATCGAGCTCATCGGCGCGATTCCTGAGGAGCCTTTGCTGGCCAACGCCACGCTCGGCCAGATCAGCCGGACGATTCGCGGGGAATTCATCAACGGCAAAAACCGTTCCCGTAGGCGGGTGCAGAAGGTGGTCATCGGTGCGATGAACTCAACCCACGTCATGCAGTATTTCAAGCCGGGTACCCTGGTGGTCACCCCGGGGGATCGGGAGGACGTGATCCTGGCGGCGCTTTCAGCCAGCGCGCTCAACGGGGCCGAGGGTGAGGCCATCGCGGGTCTGGTGCTTTCGGGCGATTTGCGGCCGCACCAGAGCGTGCTCGATCTGCTTTCGCACTCGGACGTACCCGCCATCACGTCGTCCCTGGACAGTTATACCGTGGCCAGCAGCATCCACTCCATGACGGTCAAAACGCTTCCGGGCGATGTCGAGAAAATCGACATGATCCAGTCGCTCATCGAGCGTTATGTCGACATCGACCGGCTGCTCAGCAAGCTCTAGCCGCGTCTGGCAGCGCCGCTGCGGGACCGTGGGGCGCTGGGCGCTGGGCGCTGGGCACTAGTCCCGAAAGTTTTTGAAATCGAGCGTGACCTCGAAATCTTTGCCGCGGCAGAAAGCGATCACAGCCTGGAGATCGTCGCGTTTTTTCCCGGTCACCCGGATCTGCCGGTCCTGAAGTGTGCACTGCACCTTGAATTCGGCGGCTTTGATGGCCTTGGTGATTTCCTTGGCTTTTTCACCCTCAAGACCCTGCTGAATTTTGAACTCCTGTGTGGCGTGCCCGAGCGGCGAGATCACCGGGTCTTTGCGCTCGATGTTGCGCAGGTCCACGTTGCGTTTGGCGATTTTTGCGACCACGATTTCGTGCAGGCTGCGGAGGCGGTTGGCGTCCTCGGCCGAGAGCTCGATCTTGTTGTCCTTGAGGTTGAGTTCGATGGACGCCTGGCTGCCCTTGAAGTCAAACCGTGTAGCCAGCTCCTTGCGGGCCTGGTTGATGGCGTTGTCGAGTTCTTGTTTATCCACTTCGGAGACGATGTCGAAGGACGGCATATTTGGAGAAATTCAGGAGACGGAGTATTTACTCATGCCGCAGAGCGGCGACCGGGTCGAGCCGCGCGGCGAGGTAGGCGGGGATTAAGGCCGCCACGGCGCACATGCAGAAGGCGCTGATGCAGATCAGGAACACGTCCTGGGTTTGGACGTCGGCGGGGATTTGGCTGAACTGATACACGGCGGGCGAAAACACCTCCGTGCCCATGATCCGGGCCAGCCAGTCCTTGAACTCATTGCGCCAGCGCACGCAGGCCAGTCCCAGGGCCACCCCGCTCACATTTCCAAAAACGCCCACCACCATGCCCTGGGCCAGAAACACCCAGATGATCTGGCCGGTGGTGGCGCCCAGCGCCTTGAGGATCCCGATTTCCCGGGTCTTCTGCACCGTGACGGTGATGAGGGTGTTCATCACGCCGAACGCCGCCACGATGACGATGAAAAGCAGCAGGAAAAACATCACATTGCGTTCCATGGCGACGGCCTCGAAAATCTGGCGGTTCCGGTCCATCCACGTCGGCGCCTCGATGTCCCGGGGCAGCGCGGCTTCGAGCCGTTGCTTGATTTCTTCCGCCCGGTCCGGGTCTGTCGTGCGCACCGAGATTCCGTGTAGGCCGTCCCCGAGGCCGTAGAGTTCCTGGGCCACGTTAAGGTCCACAAGGATGAACCCGGAGTCGTACATTTGCCGACCGGATTCGAAGATGCCGGTGACGGTGAGTTCCTGGGGGAGCACCATCTCGCGGACTTCCTCAAGGGTTTTGGCGTCGGGTTTGCCGTCGCCCGTCTGGCTGAGTTTTTGGGCGACCTCCTCAAAGTTGCGCGGCGAGTGGACGATGAGCTTGTCGCCGATGGTGATCCCGAGGTCCCTGGCCAGGTCGATGCCGATGACGGCGTTGTCGCTCTCGAGAGCGAAGTTCCCGAACTTGAGGCAGTTCCGGATCGGGGTGACCTGTTCCTCGCGTTCAATGTCGATGCCGCGGAGGATTGGGGTGACGACTTGGCCTTTGAACTGGGCCAGCACGGGCCCCTGGGCAAAGGGCGCGGTGGCGAGCACGCCCCGGGTTTCGCGCACGATTTTGTCCACGGGCCGCCAGTCGGCGAGCACGCCGCGGTTGGTGACCAGCAGGTGGGCCTCGAATCCGAGCACGGTTTCGCGCAGCTTTTGCCGGTAACCGCTCATGACAGAGATAACCACGATGAGCACGGCGATGCCGAGAGTGACTCCGAGCACCGAGATCAGAGTGATCATCGAGACGAAGGTGCGCTTGGGTTTGAGGTAACGCAGCGCGAGAAAAAGGCTAAACGGAGCTTTCACGGGACAAAAAGGGCCCCCCATCGATAGCCGCGAGCGCGGGAGCACCAAGTCAAATGTGCCGGTAGATAATAATTGTTTGACCATCGAGAATAAAACCGGTGCAGTGCCGGCGCCTATGAAGCAAGTCCTCTCACTCCTGGTCGGTTTTGTTCTCATCCAGACGCAAGCTTGGGCGATCAGCGGTGGCCCGCCCCAAGACGGGGCTCAGACGAATTACCAAGGCACCTACGCGGGGGTGTTGATCCCTGAATCGACCCAAGACGTTCAGGGGAGCACTTCCATCGGTCTGTTTTCTTTTTCCCAACGCCAGACGGGATTCACTTCCGGAACGATCCTGACCTTCGTCAACGGGACCGTTTTCAACGGCACACTCGAGGGGGTGATTGACCCGAAAAACGGTTCTCTCAAAGCCGTGCTGAATGCTTCGAGCACATTTAATGTTGTCTATACCTTTCAGACTGTCGATGCCAACGGCAACACCACGATTACCACGGAGGAATACCCGATTTTGTGCCAGGGCAGCCTGAAGGCCAAGATCAAGCCCGACCAATCCGGATTTACTGCAGCCCGCGTGGAGGGGACCGCTTCCCTCGATGTGTTCTTCAACTTCGAGAACGACGGTACTCCCATCATCACGCAGACTGCGAAGTTCCAAGTGGACGGGTTCCAGCAGTCGACGTCCGCAACGGCGTTCTGATATCCTGAACCGCGTCTGAAACGGGAGGCGAGGAGTATTTTTGAGTAAAAACTCTCGGCTCCTGGTGTCGGCCTTCACTTTGCTGGAGGTGGCGACCGTGCTGATGGTCATCGGGATTCTGGCCGTGATGCTGATCCCGGCCTATTCTTCGGTCCGAGTGCGCGCACAGCGGGTGTCCTGCATCACGAACCTAAAAAATCTGTATGTGGCCGCGAACGCCCATACTCAGGACCGGCAGAGTTGGCCGCAGATCCCGACGGCCAATCTTCAGAGCCCGAGCTACGCCGACGGCTGGATCGAAGCCCTCCGACCTTATGGGATCAACCCCGAAAATTGGATTTGTCCCACCGTCAGGGATCTGCTCCGGGACAGTGGGTCTGCCTCGAGAATTGATTACCTGGGCATGCCTTTCGCGGCCACTGTGAGCGCCCCTTACCGATACCAAACGCACCCGTGGTTTGTGGAGCGGGCCGATGTGCACGGGGAAGGGCAGATGCTAATCCTTGCCAACGGGGAGATCTATTCCAGCAGAGAAGTGGCTCGGGACGCTCGGTTCCGATACATCAGCCCATTTTGAGATGTTCCCGGGCGCGTGCGGGATGCCGGTGAGCCGGGTGTTCTGCGGGCCGTCAGCGAGTCACGAACTCACGCAGTTTGGCCAAGGCTCGCCCCCTGTGGCTCAGGGCGTTTTTCACGGAGCCCGGCAACTCGCCGAATGTAGCCGAGTGTCCTTCCGGGACAAAGAGAGAGTCGTAGCCGAACCCACCGACGCCGCGTTCCTCGGGGATGATTTTTCCCTCTACCGTTCCGTCGAAGCTGGCAACCACCCGCCCCTCCTGTGCGAGCACCAGAGTGCAGCGAAACCGGGCCGACCATTCGGTGGCGCCCGAGCCACTTAATTCCTCCAGAAGCCGGGCGCGGTTGTCGCTGTCGGAGGCATGGGGGCCGGCATAACGCGCGGAGTAAACCCCGGGGGCACCCCCAAGGGCATCCACCTCAAGACCGGAGTCGTCCGCCAAAACCCAGCCTGTAAACACCCGGGCCGCGTCGAGGGCCTTGAGGGTTGCGTTCTCCAGGAAAGTAGTGCCGGTTTCCTCGGTGGCTGGCAGGTGCGTATGAGCACTCAGATCGGCGACGCTGAACAGCCCACCGAGCAGCGAGGCGATTTCGGCGGTTTTATGGCGGTTATGAGTGGCTACAAGCAGGTGCTGCATGAGCTCACCCTAACCGCTCGTAGCCCGCGGGCCAACCCAACGCTCGAGGTTTTCATCGGCCGGGCGCGGCCTGCCCCGGGTGCACAGCGTTGACGCTTTGCGCAGACTCTAGTTCATTCGCCCCCTTTCCCAAACCATGAGCACCGAGCGCCGCAGACCCTATCCCTTTGATCAGATTGAGCCTAAATGGCAGGCGCACTGGGATGCTCACCAGAGTTTTCACGCGCCGAACCCGGGGGAACCCGGATTTGATCCGAGCCGCCCCAAATATTACGTGCTCGATATGTTCCCTTATCCCAGCGGCGCGGGACTGCATGTGGGGCACCCGGAGGGCTACACGGCGACGGACATCATGGCCCGGTACAAGCGGATGGCGGGGTTCAACGTGCTGCATCCCATGGGTTGGGACGCATTCGGGTTGCCGGCCGAGCAATACGCCATCAAGACCGGGCAACATCCCGCAGTCACCACCGCGCACAACGTGGGCAACTTCAAGGCGCAGCTCAAGCGCATCGGATTTGCCTACGATTGGCAGCGCGAGGTGAACACCACCGACCCCGGGTATTACCGGTGGACGCAGTGGATTTTTCTCCAGATTTATCATTCCTGGTTCAACCCGCAGACCCGCCGAGCCGAGCCGCTCTCCACCTACACCGGCCCGGACCCGGACAGTGTGCGGCTGGCTTACGTGGCGGAGGTCCCCGTCAACTGGTGCCCGGAGCTGGGCACCGTGCTGGCCAACGAGGAGGTCATCGATGGCAAGAGCGAGGTGGGCGGGTTCCCCGTGATCCGCAGGCCGATGCGCCAGTGGATGCTGCGGATCACCGCGTATGCGGAGCGGCTCATAGACGAGCTTGAAGGTTTGGATTGGCCTGACTCGATCAAAGCCCTGCAGCGCAATTGGATCGGCCGGAGCGAAGGCGCCGAGGTGCATTTCAAAATCATCGGCTCCGAGGAAAACATCCCGGTTTTCACCACCCGACCCGACACGCTTTTTGGTGCCACCTACATGGTCATGGCGCCCGAGCACCGGCTTGTGGACCAGATTGTGACCGAGGAGCAATGGCCGGCGGTGGAGGAATACCGCGAAAAGACCGCGCGCAAGAGCGACTTGGAGCGTACGGAGTTGGCCAAGGAAAAGAGCGGCGTTTTCACAGGTGCTTACGCGCTCAACCCCGTCAACGGGGAGCAAATCCCAATCTGGATCGCCGACTACGTGCTCATCGGATACGGCACGGGTGCGATCATGGCGGTGCCCGCCCATGACGAGCGCGATTGGGAGTTTGCACAGAAATTCTTTTTGCCCATCCGGGCCGTGGTGTCCGAATCTGCCCGGCTCGGCCTGGGGGGAGGCGCCGCTTGCAGCGCCGCCCCGGTGGAATGCTGGACCGGAGAGGGGTATGCGATCAACTCGGGGCCGTTGGACGGGCTTCCCACGGCGGAGGCGAAAGCGGAGATGACGCGTCGGCTTGAAAGCCTTGGGCTGGGGAAAAAAACGATTCAATACAAGCTGCGGGACTGGCTTTTCTCGCGCCAACGGTATTGGGGTGAACCGTTCCCGATTGTTTGGGAGGGCGGCCGGCACCGTGCCGTGGACGTGTCGGAACTGCCGTTAAATCCGCCGGGCCTGGAGGATTTCAAGCCCACGGGCACAGGGGAACCGCCTTTGGCGAAGGCCACTGATTGGGTGCGTTACAGTGAAACGGCGCAACGGGAAACCAACACCATGCCGCAGTGGGCGGGGTCCTGCTGGTATTACCTCCGATACACGGACGCCCGCAACGCGGAGCGGTTCGTGGGCCGTGAGGCGGAACGCTACTGGATGACTGGCCGGTTGGAGGCATCCGAGCCGGCGCGACCCGGCGGCGTGGACCTGTATGTGGGCGGAACTGAACACGCCGTGTTGCATCTGCTCTACGCGCGGTTCTGGCACAAAGTGCTCTTCGATCTGGGCCGCGTCTCGACGCCCGAGCCGTTCCAGCGTCTCGTCAACCAAGGGATCATTCTGGGCGAAGACGGCCAGAAAATGTCCAAATCGCGGGGCAACGTTGTGAACCCCGACGAGGTGATCGCGTTGTATGGAGCGGACGCGTTCCGGTGCTACGAGATGTTCATGGGGCCTCTGGAGCAGATGAAACCTTGGAGCATGACGGGGGTGGAAGGGGTGTCGCGGTTCCTGGCCCGGGTGTGGCGATTGGCGCTGGAGGAAAACCAGGCGGGTGCCTGGGAAATTTCGCCTGCCTTGCAAGACGTGGCGCCGGATAAAGCCCAGCTCAAGGTCATCCACGCCACGATCAAGAAAGTGGGCGAGGACATCGAGGCGCTCAGCTTCAACACGGCCATCGCGCAGATGATGATTTTTGTGAACACTTTTATTCCCGCAAAACCCCGGCCCATTACGGCCGTCCGGGTGTTATTACAGCTGCTCAACCCGTTTGCGCCTCATCTCACCGAGGAACTCTGGGAGCGGCTCGGTTTCCAGGGCGCGCTCGCCACCGTGCCCTGGCCCGAGTGGAATCCCCAATGCCTCGTGGAGGACGAAATTGAGATGCCCGTTCAAGTGAACGGCAAGCTGCGCGAAAAAATCACGGTTTCCAAACAGGCCACGGCGGCGGAGGTGGAGTCGGCTGCCTTGGCCTCGGGCAAGGTTCAGGAGTATCTCGGCGGAAACCCGCCCAAGAAAGTCATCGTTGTGCTGGGCAAACTGGTGAACATCGTCGTCGCCTGAGGGCGGCTGCCGTGATACCGAGCCAAGGCATGGATTCACCAACCCAAACCGCAGTCCTAGCGTTGGCCGGGGAAATCGACCTGCACGAGTCGGCCCAAGTCCGGCAGCGGCTGGAGTCGGTTCTGGCGCAAAAGCCCCGGCGTCTACTCATCGATCTGACAGCGGTTAGTTACATCGACAGCTCAGGCTTGGCCGTGTTGATCGAGGCGTTTCAACGCATCCAATCCCAAGGCGGGCCGCTGGCGCTCTGCGGGCTGCAACCCGCCGTGCGGGACATCTTCGAAATCGCCCGGCTAGACCAGGTATTCAAGATCTACCCGGACCAAGCCACGGCGTTGGCGGGCTAAGGTATTCAGGGAAGGGGCGCCCGGCTGGGCTGTCACGGCGCGAAGGTGCCCGGGCCGGAACGGCCGCTTGATTTTGCAATGCGCATTCTAAACAATCATCAGCCGTTCCTTGGTGCAGTCATCCTCGGTCTCTCTCCCTTGAGAAGCGGCGGTGAGCTCGGCCATACCCCATAAACTATGGACATTTACATTCTTCGTTCCGGCGAGGAGATAGGCCCTTTGAGCGAGCTCACCGTGCAGACTTTGCTCAAACAAGGCAGCATTTTGCTCAACGACCCCGCATGGCGCCCTGGCATGGCCGATTGGATTCCTCTCCACAGCGTGCTTTATCCGGCGGCTTCCCAGGCTCAATCGCAAAATCCCTCGCAAGGTAAAGCCGTGTTGCCTGAAGGCTCGACACCGCCCGCGGCGGCGTCACGTCAGCCCGTGGCCCAAAGGCCTCTGGCTCAGACTCGGACCGCCGGCCCGGTTCGTGGACCCTCCCATCTTGCGAGTGCGGTCTCAGTCCTTCCTGCCTCGGCGAAGCAGAAGGCGTTTCTGAGTTTCATGGGAATCGCTTTCCCTCCCGACATCACCAGGGAGCAGGCGGCGATGCTCACCCAAGCGGCGACAGAGGATCCCTCGGACCCGCAGCGGCTCGCTCTGTGGAACGCCGAGCGGCTGCGTTTGCATCCGGATCTTTTCCCGGAGGAAATCCAGGCAAAAAAAGACAATCGGGCGGCTGTTTTCCTCCAGGTAATTCAGACTGAAGGCGCCGAGTTCTTTAGCAAAGTCACCAAGGCGCATTGCCAGGTGTTGATGGGGGCGTTGGACGTGCGTTTTCCAAGCTGGGATACAGGCGACCCCGAAAGTGTGGCTTGGAATTACGTTTTCCCGGCGCTCGCGGAGAAATTCCCGCAACTGATGTCTGCGTCAGCGAACGGAAAATTTAAATTTCCCGGGGAATCGGCGTCCGTATCGCGTCAGGCGGTTCATGCCCGTACGGCCAGCCTCAAGGCGACACCCAAGCGGAATCCCTTCGGGGCGGTGTTGCGGGGGCTGATTTGGGGTGGGGTGATTCTTGCCGGGCTTTATTTTTCCAAGGATCGTATCCAGCCGTGGACGGATCAGATTGAGCACTGGTTTGCCCAAGCCCAAGGCAAGGTGGCAAAGCCAATGCCGGCGTCCTCGGGGCAGGCTCTTGACGCCACGGCTTCCGGGAACGGAGCGGAGAAAAAGAAAGCCCAGAAAAACGAGGCGTTGAACGCTTCCGCGTCATCTGCGGGGGGCGGTCGTGTGACCAAATCCGATGACTCAAAAGCCGGCTCGGCTCAGCCGTCGGATTCTGTGAAGTCGGCTTCTGCGGAAACGCCCGCAGCCGCCCCCAAGACGATCTTGGTGCTCACCAAGCCCGCTGAGGTGCAGCTGGCGTTCGGGAAGGTGGTCCTGCAGCCCGGAACACAGCTCAAACTCATCGCCAGCGAAGGGGACAACTTGCGGGTCCTTTACGGAAAAGACACGTTGGTTCTCCCCGCTTCCTCCACGGATTATGTGGCCCGACGGTCGCGCCTGCCGGTGCTCCTGTCGCCCCGGCGAAACCTGCGGTCTCGCCCAACTCGCTGTTTTAGTGGGCCCGGCTTGTGGGGCGTCAAACCCCGACCTTATCCGCGCCGGGCGGAGTCCTTGGGCCGTTGAGGAACAGGGAAATTGAGTTGGGCGATCATGCGGAGTCCTTGAAGGGTGAGATCGGGCCGCACGGCTTGAATCTCGGGCAGGCCTGCGGCGATCAACTCGGCGTAGCCGCCGGTGGCGACGACGCTGAGTTTGTTTCGGACCCGAAGTTCCTTGGCAATTTCCAGGAGAATCTGCCGCACCAAACCCCGGTAGCCATGAACCGCGCCTGCGAGCATGGCTTTCCTCGTGGATTTGCCGATCGCGGAGGGGGGTTCCAGAAGGCTGATCCGCGGGAGCAACGCGGTACGTTGGTGGAGGTAGTCGGTCATTGCCGCGAGGCCCGGCGCAATCACGCCGCCGATGTATTTGCGGGAACGGGAAATGACGTCGAAACTCACTGCCGTCCCAAAATCGACCACCACCACCGGAGCGCCGTGGCAGGCGGCGGCGTAAGCCGCGTTGGCGAGGCGATCGGCACCGATGGTTTGAGGCTTGGGGTAATCGATGCCCACACCCAGCTCGATTTTCGAGCTGACCCGGAGCAACGGCTGGTCGCCCAGAAAACTCGCCAGCGCGTCGGCTTTTTCCGGTACCACCGAACAAAGGAGCACCGATTGGAAACGCCACCCACGCAGGACCCGGCTGAGGTTCTTCGGGTCCACCTCACTGGTAGCCAGCTTGCGGGTGGCGCGCAGTTCCGTCCGCGTGGAGAGCGCGAATTTGGTGAATGAGTTACTGTTGTCGATGAGCAGGAATTCCGCTTCGGACTGGGCCATGGGCCCCCATTCCAGGCAGGAGCGCCTGGCCAGGTCAAGGCGTCGATAGAGCGGGAGGACACCCGGCGCTTGCCGCTTCGCCTGCCCCGGCATTAGCGTCCCATCCATGAATCTTCTCCGGCGTCCCCGCCGTCTGCGATCCTCGGCCGCGCTCCGTCAAATGGTGCGCGAGCACACCCTGCAAACCCACGATCTCATCCTGCCTCTTTTTGTCAGCGAAAAGGTCAAGGATCGGGTGCCGGTGGCGAGTATGCCGGGGGTTTTCCAGCTCTCGCTCGACGCGCTGGTGGAGGAGGCCGCCCGGGCTCATGCGGCTGGGATTTGCGGGGTGCTGCTTTTCGGGATCCCGGCGCACAAGGATGAACTCGCCTCGCAGGCTTACGCAGCGGACGGCATTGTGCAGAGGGCTGTGCGGGCCATTAAAACCCGGTGCCCGGAGCTGGTAGTCATCACCGACGTGTGCCTGTGCGAGTTCATGAGCCACGGCCATTGCGGGGTTGCCGAGTTTTCAGGCGACCAAGTGCATGTGCACAACGATCCGTCGGTGGATTTGCTGGTTAAGACGGCGGTGTCGCATGCTGCGGCAGGTGCGGACATTGTCGCTCCCAGCGACATGATGGACGGCCGTGTGGGCGCCATGCGCGTCGGGTTGGATGCCGCCGGGTTCACCCAAACGGTGATTCTCAGTTACGCGGCAAAGTTCGCTTCGGCGTTTTACGGGCCGTTCCGGGACGCGGCGGAGAGCGCTCCCCAGGCCGGTGACCGGCGGGGTTATCAGATGGACGCGGCCAACGCTCTGGAGGCCCTGCGGGAGGTGGCCCTCGACGTGGAGGAGGGAGCCGACATGGTGATGGTCAAGCCCGGGCTCCCTTACCTCGACATTGTCTGGCGGGTTAAATCCGAGTTCGGTCTGCCCACGGCCGTGTATAACGTCAGCGGGGAATACGCGATGATCAAAGCGGCTGCCGCCCGGGGTTGGCTCGATGAGCGGGCGACCGTGCTCGAGCAGATGCTGGCTTTTAAACGCGCCGGCGCGGACTTGATCGTCACCTACTGGGCGACTCAGGTGGCGGAGTGGCTCCGGGAGGCGCCCTAAAAAAGGAAGCCCCCGCCTGCCGGGAAACCGGCGGGCGAGGGCTGCGAGTTTTTTTTTCCCCGGCCGCGAAAGGATCGACGCCGGGTAGTTGCGATTAAAGGCCCATGCCGGCTTTGAGAGTCTGGCGGCCCTCGTAAATCACGTCCTTATAGGTGCCCCCCGACGGGATCATGGGCAGCACGTGTTCGGTGTAAGGCACCATGACGTCGAGCACATAGGCATCCTTGGAGTCGAGCATCCTCTGGATTGCGCCCGGGAGATCTTTCTTGTGCATGACGCGCTCGCATTTCACGGCGAACCCGTCGCACATCTTTACGTAATCGGGGTAGATGCCCGTGGGATCCTCGAGACTGCCGGCGTAGGGGTTCTTGGGGTTGCCCAGGAAGGTATGGCCGCGGTTGCTCTTGTAGAAGCGGTCCTCCCATTGCACGACCATTCCCAGCCATTGGTTGTTGAGGATCATGCACTTGGCGGCGATGCCTTCGACGTGCGCCAGTGCCAGTTCCTGCACGTTCATGAGGAAGGAGCCGTCGCCGTCGATGTCGATCACCTGTTTGTCGGGGAACGCCACCTTGGCACCGAGCGCCGCCGGGTAACCAAAGCCCATCGAGCCCAGGCCGGCTGAGGTGATGAATGTGCGGGGTTTGTCGAAGTCGTAGAACTGCCCGGCCCACATCTGGTGCTGGCCCACGCCGGTGGTGATGATGGCGTCGCCCTGGGTCATCTCATAGAGCAGCCGGATGGCGTGCTGGGGTTGGATGACTTCCTCGGTGTCGTTGAATGTGAACGGGTATTTTTCCTTCCAGTCCCAGATCTTGGCATACCAGTCCGGGTAGGCTCGGAAATCGGATTCGACCCGGGGTTTGCCGGCCTGCTCCAGGAGCTCGTTGAGGCGGCGCAACGCGTATTTGACGTCGCTGAGGATCGGCAGCCGGACGACCTTGTTCTTGTTGATCTCGGAGTTGTCGATGTCGATGTGGACGATCGTGCCGTGTTTGGCGAACTCGCTGATCTTGCCGGTGACCCGGTCGTCGAAGCGCACGCCGATGGCCAGGAGCAGATCGGCCTCGTTGACGGCGTTGTTGGCGTAAACGGTGCCGTGCATGCCCAGCCACTTGAGCGAAAGCGGATGCGTTTCTGGGAAACATCCAATGCCCATGAGCGTGGTGGCCACGGGAATGCCCGTGCGCTCGACAAACTCCAGCAGTTCCCCGGAGGCTTCCCCGGAGATGATGCCGCCGCCGCAGTAGATCATCGGGCAACGGGCTTCGCGGATCATGCCGACTACCTCGTTGAGGGCGACGTCGTCGGCGTATTTGATCGGATCGTAGCCCCGGAGGGTGATTTCGTTGGGGAAAATCGGCTGGGTGGTGGCGAGCTGGATGTTTTTGGGAATGTCGATGAGCACCGGCCCGGGCCGCCCACTTTGAGCGATGTAGAAAGCTTCCTTGACGATCCGGGGGATGTCGTTGACGTCCATCACCAGGTAGTTGTGTTTAACCACCTGCGCGGTGACGCTGAACACATCGGTCTCCTGGAAGGCGCCTTTCCCGATCATCGCCTGGGGCACCTGACCGGTGATGGCCACCAGCGGGGTGGAATCCAGGTAGGCGTCCGCTATGCCCGTCACCAGGTTGGTGGCGCCCGGGCCGGACGTGGCCATTACCACGCCTGCTTTGCCCGTGGCCCGCGCGTAGCCTTCCGCGGCAAACACGCCGCCCTGTTCGTGCCTGGGCAGGTAGGTGCGGATTTTTTTGGAGCGGGTGAGCGCCTGGTGCATGTGCATGGAGGCACCGCCGGGGTAGGCAAAAATGGAATCGACTCCCTCTCGCTCCAGGCAGGCGACGAGGATGTCCGCGCCACTCATGGTTTCACCACGTTCGGGGGCGGCGGCAGACGCGGTCTTCGCTTCGGAGGCAGATGGAGTGCTCATACTTGATAAAAAGGGCGGGACAATATCCCGCGCAGCGAGTTCCGGCAAGTGCGCCCTGAGGCGGATGCTGGGTTCGGACCGGTTGCGAATCGTTTCCCGCTCTCCCAATCGCGGTCCGATCCGCGGCAAACCACGTGACAGCGCTTTGGTTCGGGCCGTAGATTGGAAGTTTCCCATGGCCCAAATCACCAAAGACCAAACCGCCGACCTGCTGGAGTCAATTGCCCGGCTGCTGGAGCTAAAGGGGGAGAACCTTTTCAAGATCCGGGCATATACCCACGCGGCGCGCGCCTTGGAGACTTTCACGGGGGATCTCACCAAGCTGGCTGCCGAGGGGCGTTTGGGGGAGATTCCTGGGATCGGCAAGGCCATCGCTGAAAAAATCGGCGAATGGGTCGCTACGGGGCGCCTGCAATACTACGAAGAGCTCAAGGCCGAGTTTCCTCCGGGCCTCTTTGAGCTCTTCGAATTGCAGGGGCTGGGACCGAAAAAAATCAAGGCCCTCTGGGAGCAGCTTGGGGTCACTTCCGTGGCCGAACTCGAGGCCGCTTGTAACAACGGGCGCGTCGAGGGGCTTCCCGGGTTTGGTAGAAAAACGGCCGACAACATTCTCGCCGCCATCGAAGCCCGGGCCCGGTTCGCCGGCCGGTTCCGGATCGGCGACATTGCCGGGGATGCCGAGCGGATGCTGGGGGATTTGCGGGAGTTGCCGGAAGTGCTGCAGGCGAGCCTGGCGGGCAGTTATCGCCGCCGCAAGGAGGTGGTGGGAGACCTCGATTTCATCGTGGCCACCAACGAGCCCGAGCGAGTGTCCCGGTTTTTTGTCGAACACGCCATGGTGGAGAGCATCCTCGCCAACGGGGCAACCAAGTCCGCCGTGCGCTTCAAGTCCGGCATCCAGGCGGACCTGCGCGTGGTGAAAACCGCGGAATACCCGTTTGCGATCAATTATTTTACCGGCTCAAAAGAGCACAACATCGGCCTGCGTTCGCGGGCGCTGGCCAGGGGCTGGACGCTCAATGAATACCGGCTTGAAGACGTGGCGAATGTGGAGGGGAAAAAAGCGCGGAAACCTGCGCAACCCATTCCGCCCATTTACGAGGAGCGGGATCTGTATCGGGCGCTGGACCTCGATTACATCGAACCCGAGCTGCGGGAGGATCGCGGGGAGTTTGAGGCAGCGGAAAACCACACCCTGCCCGACCTGATCGAGTTGGAGAACCTGCGGGGCACTTTCCACAACCACACCACGGCCAGTGACGGGCGCTCCAGCCTCGTGGAGATGGCCGATGCCGCCCAGGAACTCGGCCTGCAATACTTGGGGATCGCCGACCACAGCAAATCCTCCTTTCAAGCCCACGGCCTCGACGCCGAGCGGCTGCTCGCGCAGGTCGCAGAAATCCGGCAGATTAATGCCGGGTTTGGCGGTTATTTCCGTCTGTTCGCCGGTACCGAATGCGACGTGCTCAAGGACGGCTCCCTGGATTTTCCCGACGAGGTGCTCTCGCAGCTCGATTACGTGGTGGCGTCGGTGCACGCGGCGTTCACCCTGTCGGAGGCGGAGATGACCAAACGCATCATCCGCGCGATTTCAAACCCCTACGTGACGATGCTGGGGCATCTGACGGGGCGGCTGCTGCTTTCCCGGGAGTCGTATCACGTGGATGTGCCGGCGGTGATTGAAGCGGCGGCGGCGACCGGCACAATCATTGAGCTCAACGCGAGCCCGTGGCGGCTGGACATGGACTGGCGCTGGTGGCCGTTGGCCAAGGAAAAGGGGGTGCGTTGTGCGATCAATCCGGACGCCCATCACACAGACCAGCTCCAGAATCTCTGGCATGGCGTCGGCGCGGCCCGCAAAGGTTGGCTGACGAGGCGGGACGTGGTCAACTGCCTGCCCCTGGGCAAGATCGAGGCCGTTCTCGCCGAGAAACGTTCCGGAACCCGCCCATGAACTCCGCCCTCTTTCTTCTCCCCGCCATTGCCGTGGCGGCTTATTTCCTGGGAGCGATCCCGTTTGGACTGCTCATCTCGCGTGCCCGCGGGATGGATATCCGCCAGCACGGCAGCGGCAACATCGGCGCCACCAACGTGTGGCGGGTGCTGGGGAAAAAATGGGGTCTCCTCACCTTTCTCTGTGACGCAGCCAAGGGATGGCTTGCGGTGTGGGCCGGTCTGCGCTGGGCGGCCGCCTATCCGGGCGTTCTCGGGGACCCGAGTGTTCCCGGGATCGTGGCCGCGTTGGGTTGTATTGTTGGCCACAGTTTTCCGGTCTGGCTCGGGTTTAAGGGGGGCAAAGGTGTCGCCACGTCCCTGGGGGTGTTGGTGGGCATGATGCCCCTGGCCAGCGCCATCGTTTTGGGGGTTTGGCTCTTGGTTTTCCTTCTTTGGCGGTACGTTTCGCTGGCCTCCATTGCCGCGGCTCTCGCGTTGCCGGCCGTCGTGTTGGCGTTGCTTTCCAGCGGCCGGTTGTCGGGTCAGGCCAACCTCTATTTCGCCTGCGTCGCGGGGGCACTGGTCGTCCGCCGGCACCGGGAGAACATCACCCGTCTCCTGCAAGGCACCGAGAACCGGTTCGGCCGATCCAAACCCAGCCACGTTCCCGGCAGCCCGTTGTCGGTTGAGGGAGATTCTCAGAACCCACGGCCATGAGCTTTCAAAACATTGGCATTGTCGGCGCCGGAAGCTGGGGGACCGCCTTGGCGCTCGTTTTGCAGGAACAAAACTTGCCCGTCACTCTTTGGGGGCATGATGCCCGGCAAATTGCGGTCATCTCAGAGCAGCGCGAAAACACGGTTTACCTGCCCGGAATCGCGCTGCCGGCTGCGCTCCGGTTCACGGCTAACCTTGAGGACTTGCGCGGGTGCGATTTGGTGCTCGTCGTGACGCCCTCCAAGGCGGTGCGTGAGGTGAGTGCGCGGCTTTCGACAACGGATTTTCCCGTGGAACCGGTGTTGTTGTGCTGCACCAAGGGGGTGGAACGCGGCAGCGGGATGCGGATGAGCCAGATTCTGGAGGAATCCTTCCCGAAAAACCCGATCGCGGTGCTCTCCGGGCCGAGTCATGCGGAGGAGGTGGCGCGCAAGATGCCGACGGCGGCGGTGATTGGGTGCCGGCAACTCGCCGTGGCTCAAGCGCTGCAACGGGCGTTTTCCAACCGCTTTTTCCGGGCTTACACCAGTGACGACGTGGCCGGGATCGAGCTGGGCGGCGCGCTCAAGAACATCTTCGCCATCGCCGCCGGAGTCGGTGACGGACTCGGGCTCGGGGACAACTCGAAGGCCGCATTGGTGACCCGTTCGTTGGCGGAATTAATCCGTCTGGGTTGCGCCCTGGGCGGGCGCCGGGAAACGTTCCAGGGATTAAGCGGCATCGGCGACCTGATGGTGACCTGTTTTAGCCGTCACAGCCGGAACCGGATGGTGGGGGAACGCTTGGGGCGGGGTGAATCCCTCGCAAACATCGTGGCCTCCATGCAAATGGTGGCCGAGGGGGTACCGACGACTTACAGCGCCATGGAATGCGCCGAAAAACTCGGCGTGGATGTCCCCGTCATTTCCCAGATCCGACGCCTGCTCGATGGGCAAGCCACCGGGGCGGAGATCCTCGCCTCCCTGCTCAGCCGGGAGCCGCGATCGGAGTAACGGGGCGGCTATTTTCGGGGCAGTCCTGGGGGACGCTCGGAGAGTTTGGGGGTTTGTTCCCGGGTGGCGACGGCCACGTTGGAGCGTTGAGCGCCCACGATCTGAAGGCGTCCGTCGGCGAGCCGGCGCAGGTAGGGCCGGGCTTTGGGGGCGTCGTATTCAGTCTGGGATTCGAGCTCGCCGTTAACGCTGATTTTGGAGAGCAAGTAATGCCGCGGGCCCGTGGTTTGGAGCACATAGAGGCTATTGGCGAAATCCAGCTGCATCTGGGGCGGTTGCCCCTCAATGGCTGTTCCCATCTTGTGGGCGCAGAAGACCGAGCCCGCCTCCCGGTCTTCGATCCGGACGTAATAATGCGGGCGTTCCATGGCGTCGAACTTGATCACGGAGATCGTGTGGTTGCTGCCCGCGTTTGGCTGGCCTTCCGGCACGCCCACGGTTTGCTTCCAGACCACCATGCCCTCGCTAATCTCAATGCCGCCGGGCTTGGACACGAAGTATTTGCCTAGGTCCGCCACGTAGATCATCGCCTTGATCCGGTAAATCCCGTACTCACCCAGGTAAAAAAGGGAGTTGAGGTTGAGGGTGCGTTTGACGGTTTCTCCGGATTTGAGTTCGAGCGGGTCGAGGTGGTAGTCGGGGTTGAGCGGCGGGACGAGATTGTTCGCGCCTTGGCTGATCTGGAAGCCGAACCATTGGGAGTCGGCGTCTTTGAGCGTCAAATCACGGCCCGAAAGATTGGTGATACTTACCGACGCCAGCACGGGTTCGTGTCGGAGAAAGGTGCGGCGTTTGATCTGGAGATCCACCGAC
>JBEIUI010000149.1:0-6011 GCA_040374425.1 Verrucomicrobiia bacterium
CGCGTCGAAACTCTTGTCCAAGGCCCCGAGATCCACGGAGTCGCCGGGGTCGGTGTCGACCTGCTCGGCCTGGGCGCGGGCGTAGCTGTAACGCACACCGGCGGTGATTTCCAGCCGGCTTCCGATCTGGAACTGGTCCTGAAGATAGACCCCCAGGAGGTCGTAACTGGCGTCGTCGGCGACCGTCCCCCGGGACCGAATCCTGCGGAGACTGCCATCCGCGTTGAAGTCGCGGCCAAACGAGTCGACTTCGTCGTGGTAATACTCGAGCCCGTAGCTCCATTTGCCCAGAGGGCTCGGGCTGCGGAACCCGAGCAACACGCCGTATTGATCGTCTGTGAACCCGGTGAGTTCGCGCCGCAGCGTGTCGCGCACCCGGTCTTGCGTCTCGGCCTGCCGCTGGAATGAAAGGCTCAGCTTGGTTTCCTCGAGCCAAGGTGCCGCGTCGCGCCACGCCAATTGGAGATAGGCCAGGTTGCGTTCCTGGTCCGAGTCACGCCTCAGATCGGTGCCCACCGTGGTGCCGTCAAAGCTCTTTGAGAAGACCGTGGAGTGGGTGCGGGGCACGTTGTTTTGCTCTACCCGTTGAAAAGCCGCAGTGACCTCCATCCCCTGCGCCGGGTTGTAGACGAGTTTCACGTCCCCATCGATCTCGTGATACCCGCTGTTTGCCTGGAGCCCGATGCGCCGACCGCCTCGCAGGTCGTCGAAGTCTTTGTAGGTCGCACCGCCCAGAAACCCCATCTGCGGGTTGAGCGAAAGCGAAAGCTCGCCACGGGCGGTATGCGAGTTCTCGGCGCTCGCGTAGCGGTAGTAGGTGCCCGGGCTCCAAGCGAAGCCCGAGCCGGGGGCAGTTCCCAGCTGGGTCTTGCCCGAGGAATCTTTGGAGAGGCTGACCACGGCGCCTTCGGCGAATTGAGGCGTCCGTGTGATGGCATTGACCGTGCCGCCAATGGCGTCGCTGCCGTAGAGCACGGAACTGGGGCCCTTGACGACGTCGAGCCGGTCTACACTGAGCAAATCGATGGTGCTCCAATACTGGTTGGGGCCTTCCCGGAAGGTGGCGTTGTTGAGGCGGATCCCGTCAATGAGCATCAATGTGCGGAATCCCGTAAACCCGCGGATGAAAGGAGATGCTTGTCCGTAAGTGGTTTTTTGGATCATGACCCCGGGAGTTTCTGCCAGAGCCTCCGGCAGGGTGCGCGCCGCCCGGCGACCGAGGAAATCGTCCCGGCCGATCACGTGAGCGGTGTAAGGGACCGAAAACACGTCCTGCTCGGAGCGCGTGGCGGTGACGATGACCGAGTCGAGGATCGCGGGTTTGGGGGACAGCCCCGCCGTCTGGGCGAGCGCGGCATGGGCGACGAGGAACAGCGGGAGGTGGACAAAGGTGCGGGGTGGGATCATAAGTGAATGAGCCCGGCGCCCTCAGCACCCCCCATGCCAGCGGCTCGGATCAACTCGGCGAGGCCCGTGGGATGGGCCTTTGCGCGGGGCTCAGGACCCTCCAGAGCGCGGTTCCCGGTTGTTTGGATGGATGAAATCTGACCGGTGGAGTGTGGTTGTGGATAGATGTTATCCCTGTTTCGGCGCGCTCTCGTTGGTGGGTTGCGCCGTGCCCCCGCCAAAGAGCCGCTCGAAGTTGGCTCCGACTTGATCGACCGTTTCCTGGAGAGGCCATCCGAGCGTCTCGGCGAGGCCGCGATACGCCCGCGCGATGTTTCCGGGGTGGTTGAGCGGCTTGTCCTCCTCTGTTTTAAGCCCGTAACCATCCAGCTCCGCAGGAGGGCCGAGGTCCGGGGCGTCGGTTTCCACCAAAAGCCGGTCCCGGGGAATATGCCGGAACACTTCGCGTTGGGCGGCTTTCCGTGGATGCAAAAAGGAGGGGGAGAACGAAAAAAAGGCCCCGCGCTGGACAAAGCCCGGGATCATTTCACGCGGTCCGGCGTAGGCGTGCAGGAGAAAGCCGCACTCGGGCAGCGGATGGGCTTTGAGGATTTCCCAGAGGGCACCCCAGGCCCGGATGCAGTGGAGGGAGGCGGGCCGCTGCAATTCGGCGGCGAGCCCGAGTTGGAAGAGGAAAGCGTCTCTCTGGGCGGCTTCATCGCGGGGATCAATCCATCGATCCAGGCCTATCTCGCCCACACCGGCCTGTGGAAACTCGTGCAGGCGATCGCGCAGGCCGGTTTGCCATTGCGCCGAGCGTTCGGGCACAAACCAGGGATGCAGCCCGAAAGAGGGCAGGATCCATGGATATGCGCGGGCGAGCTGGGCGACATGCTCCCAGTCGCTCTCCCGGGTGCTGTTGACAACGGCGCGCAGGAGGCCGAGCCGGTTGAGTTCGGCAAAGATCGCGGTGCGATCGACGCACAAGCGCGGGTCTTGGAGATGGTTGTGCGCGTCGAAAAACATCAGGCCTCCGATGCCTGGGCGGCAAACGCCTGGATGGCCCGGCGGACCTGATCGAGGCCGTTCTGGCGCGTGGGCGAGAGCTGCGCGCGGAGTTGGAGGGCCTCGAGGACTTCGGTGGAATGGGCGACGATCTCCTCCGGACCGAGCCCGTCGTAGACGTCGCAGATGAGCAAGGCGAGGCCGCGGACCAGGACCGATTCGGCATCGAGCTCGAATCGGCAGCGGCCCTGCTCAAGGTGGCCCACCAGCCACACTTGGGAAACGCAGCCCTGGACCCGGTGGGCGTCGGTCCGCAGCGCCGGAGCAAGCGGGGACCTTTTGCGGGCCCGGTCAACGACGGCGGCCAGGCGTTCCTGGGGGTTTTCGATGAGGGCGAGGCGCGAGACTAGGGTTTGTTCCTGGGCGAGGGCGCTGGAGGGGCCCATGGCGTGGCGAAGGGAGGGTTAGACGGTGCGCTTCATTGCCGTCAAAAGCGGCTGAAGATCGTTCATGAGTCCGTTGAAGCCCCCGAAATCGAGCTGTTGCTGGCCGTCGCTGAGAGCCTCGGCGGGATGCGGGTGGACTTCGATGATCAAACCGTCGGCACCCATGGCCACGGCGCCTCCGCACAGGGCGCGCACGAGGTCCGCCCGGCCGCAGCCCTGGCTGGGGTCAATAATCACCGGCAGATGCGACTCCTTTTTGATGATGGCGACGGCACCCAGATCCAGCGTGTTGCGGGTGTAGGTCTCAAATGTGCGAATTCCGCGTTCGCAGAACATCACGTTCGGGTTCCCGTGGGCGAGAATGTATTCAGCAGCCAAAAGCCATTCCTCGATCCGCTGGCTGAGGCCGCGTTTGAGCAGGATGGGTTTGCCGGTGCGTGCGCACTCGATGAGCAGCTGGAAGTTCTGCGAGTTGCGCGCGCCGATCTGGAGAATGTCCGCGCATTGGGCCACGTGTTCGACATGGTTTTCGCTGAGGACCTCGGTGATGATTTTCAGGCCCGTTTCCCGGCGCGCCAGGTCCAGCAGGCGGAGGCCTTCTTTGCCCAGGCCTTGGAATTCGTAGGGGGACGTGCGCGGTTTGTAGGCTCCCCCGCGGAGGATGGTGGCTCCCGCCGCTTTGACGGCGCGGGCCGTGGTCAGCAGCTGTTCCTCGCTTTCTACGGAGCAAGGTCCCGCCATCACGCAAAATTTTTCGCCGCCGATCTCCACGCCGTCCACATTCACAATCGAGTTGCCCGGATGCGACTCGCGGCTGACGAGTTTGTAGCGTTTCTGGACCGGCATGACCTTTTCCACCTGAGGCATTGCGTTGAGTGACTCGAGGGTGTGATGGGTGCGTTCATCGCCGATGGCGGCGACGATGGTTTGCTGGGTCCCAAAAATCGGGCGCGGATCGTAGCCCAAGCGCTGAACTTCTTGGATGACTTCGTCTACTTGTTCTCGAGGTGTGTTGGGACGGATAACGACGATCATTGCGATGGGATGAGAGAGTTGAAAGTTGTGCGGTTCAAATTCAGAGTTCAAAAATCAGCGCTGTGGCGCGATTTAAGCAGCCTGCAAGACTGGCTCCCGTTTCTCAAACCTCAATCCCCAACTCTCCCTCAAGTGCACGATTTTACAGGCGGCGGCATCCACGCTCTTTCCTCCAAACGCGGTTCCACGGGCAATCCCGATCTCGATCAGAAGATCAAAGAACTGGTCGCCGAATCCGGCTGCACCAATTCCTGCGAATTGATTGAGGGGCTCGTCGTGAGCGCCCTCAAAGCCGGCCGCGACCAGATCAGCGTCGCGGATTTGAAACTCTTTACCCGGTCCCTCAATGAAATGCGGTATGCGGCTCGGACTTTCGCGCCCTTCCGGGACAAGCGCAAAGTGGTCGTCTTCGGGAGTGCGCGCACGGCCCCCACGGAACCCGAGGCCATCGAGGCGGAGGCTTTTGCGCGCCGCATGCGCGAGCACGGTTACATGATCATCACTGGCGGCGGCGACGGGATCATGGGGGCCGCCCAGCGCGGGGCGGGCCGGGAGCACAGCTTCGGCCTGAACATCCGGCTGCCGTTTGAGCAGCGCGCCAACGATGTCATCGACGGCGACGAGAAGCTCATCAACTTCAATTATTTCTTCACCCGGAAACTCAATTTCGTGAAGGAAACCCACGCCGTGGCGTTGTTTCCGGGCGGGTTCGGCACCATGGATGAAGGGTTCGAAGTGCTCACCCTCATGCAAACGGGCAAGGCGCGGATCTTGCCTGTAGTGCTCGTGGACAAGCCCGGCGGCCGATACTGGGAGACTTGGATGAGTTTCCTCGCCGAATACCTCCTCAAACTGGGCCTGGTTTCAACGGATGATTTTCATCTCTTCAAGATCGCCCACGACGTCGATCACGCCGTCGCCGAGATCGAGAATTTCTATAAAGTGTTTCGGTCCTACCGCTGGGTCGGGAGTCGGATGGTGATCCGGCTTCAGAAAAGGTTGGTGGACAAGGCGGTCCAGGATTTGCAAGCGCAGTTCTCTGACCTGCTCAACGGGAACGCCATGGTCCAATGCGCGGCTTTGCCCGAGGAACAAAACGAGCCGGAGCTGGCCGATGTGCCGCGCCTGGTGTTCCTCCCTCAGCGCAAAAACTTCGGCCGGTTTCGCGAGCTCATTAACGCCATCAACCTCTCGGAGACGCAGGCGTGACCGGTGGATGCGGTTCGGCGCTCAACTGTCGGAAGGGATTTTCGGCGCGTGGGAAACTGAGAACGTCAGGGGGCCTTGCGATTGGCCACCACGTAATCGTGAATCGAGTTGACCGTGGCGAGCGCCTCGCGGGCGGTCTCGGAGTTGGGCACGCTGACGCCGAATTTTTTCTCCAGGCAAACCACGAGCTCCAGGGCGTCGATCGAGTCCAAACCCAAACCGTCCGGACCGAACAACAGCAGGTCGTCGCCGATTTCCTCTTTGGAAACTCGCAACATCAGATTTTCAACCATCATTTCCTTGAGGATCTCGCGCAGGTTCTCTTCGGCCATGGAAGCCGGGATGTTCTTTTGAAACGGGTTACGCGCAAGGTTTTTTCTGACTGGCCGAGCGCCCTGAGGCTCCGGGTGACGGGGGTTCACTCCGCCCAAAGGCGGATCGCGAACAGTTCACCAGGCTGCTGAGGTTTTCCGCATGGCGACATCCAAACAACGGTTGGATCAACTTTTGACAACGCGCGGTCTGTATCCCAGCCGTGAAAAAGCCCAACGCGCGATTATGGCAGGGGAAGTCCGTGTGAACGACCGCGTGGTGGACAAACCCGGCACCCAGGTAGCCGCGGACGCGCTGGTGTCTTTGCAGCCTGCGGATCGTTATGTGGGGCGGGGAGGGCACAAGCTGGAGGCGGCGCTTCGGGCGTTTGGCGTGGATCCCACCGGCAAGGTTTGCCTGGATATCGGGGCGTCTACCGGGGGCTTCACCGATTGTCTGCTCCAGCATGGCGCATTAAAGGTGTTTGCAATTGACGTGGGCCATTCCCAACTCGACTGGAAGATCCGCAGTGACTCCCGCGTGGTGGTTCGCGAGAAGCTCAACGCCCGGTACCTCACCCGGGAGGATATCCCGGACCCGATCGATATCTGCGTCATC
>JBEIUI010000077.1:0-16546 GCA_040374425.1 Verrucomicrobiia bacterium
GCTCAGTTGGTAGAGCAGAGGACTGAAAATCCTCGTGTCCCCGGTTCGATTCCGGGTCTAGCCATTTTATTTTCTTAACTGAGGAGGAGGGGATGGGGATTCTACGGTGAAAGGGGAAAGCTGTGCATCGGTATGTCTAGTTTTGGTTGTTTTTGGGGCTGCATCCGGTGGGAAAAAAGTATGCCCCGCGGTCCGTTGCGTTATCCGAATGCCTCCCGAATTAGGGTGTCGTGATTTCGCGGACGTAAACGTTGATCTGTCCATCGGCTCCTTTGCGGATATCACGAATTTCAAAGGGACGAGCGTCATCGCGCTCAACGCTACTTCCCTCAGCCGGAGGCAATGCGCCAATCGGGTATTCGACAATCACGCGACTTACCGGGTTCGGAGAGCGTTTGGCCCCGGAGTCGGCCTTCGGGTGAAGAACGGCGCGGTTGCCACTCGCCGCTTTGACCAAGAATTGACCGCGCAAATAGACCCTGTCACCAATGGCAGGCTGCGACATGAGATCTGCGACTTCCGAGGGAGTAACGCTTCTGCCTTGGGGAATTTTACCCGGCGGGTAAGTGCGCCACTCGCTGCCGCTGGATGCGGCGAGCCCCGGGGCTGGGTTGGATGCGAGAAAAGGGGTGAGCGGCACGCCTTGCGGCGATGTTTTTGGGACAGGCGAAGCGATCGGCAGGGCGGCGGCCATCGGAACGGGCGTGGCGACAGGGATTGGCGTGGCCACAGGGCGCTTAGCAGGCGGAGTCAGCGCGGCGACAGCGGGCGCAGTTGCAGCGCCTTGTTTTGGCTTGCCCGCCATGGGAATGGGCGTGGCCACCGGCATCTCGGGGAGTGGGCCATTCAACGGAGGCTTGATCCCCTCGGGAACCGCGTCGAGTCGAACTAACTCCGGGTTTTGAGGTGCCTGGGCAAAGGGCCCGGAAGCCTCAGCTGAACTGCTTGGGTTTTGCCGACGATAGGTCGTGTATTTTTTAAAGCCTTCCTGTACGGCCTGGGTTTTGGTGATGGGGATTCCTGCTGGCAAATTTAACTCGGCGGGCGGTTCGAGACCAAAAGTGCCTGTGCCCTGTTTGAGAGCATAAGTGCCGTAAAGGAGTGGAACTACCGTGAGCAGGATGCGACCGTCGTAAATCCTCTCAACATGCAGCACGGCGGAGAGATCCAAGGTGCGTTGGATGCTCATTTCCAAGCCCGTGTAGAGCAGTCCCTTGAGGGATTCCTCGTTCTCGCGGGCCGAGGTGTAAACGTGTTCGATGAGAACCTGCGGAAAGTCGGATGCCATCGCCACGGCAACCACCCCGGAGTTGAATAAATCTGCCGATGTGAGCCTGTAGGTATCGAGAATCGTGAACCGCCCCTTGATGTATGGGACGAGTTTGTTGGTTTCCCGGTAGTTGGTGATGTAGTTGCGCAGCAACCGCGCGTTCTCCTGCTCCAACTCCAAGCGGGTCAGTTTGCTGTATTTCTCAAAGAGCTTGGCCGCACTCAGAAATTCGCCCTGCGGCGCAGCGGTGACCTCGAAACGCCGCGGAGGCTCAAGCTTGCCCAGTTTTTTGAGGATCCGATAGGGCCTGGGTTGTTCGGGGTGGCCGAAGATGTAAAAGCTGCCCAGCCAGCAGGCGAATGCAAAGCCGACCAACAAAAGGATGAAAACCGTCCAGAGAAAGAGGTTGTCTCGCCCGCCCGACGAGGGGTCTTCGTCGTAATCGTCGTAGTAATTATTGGGCATTTTCTAGAGACGCGCCGCCGAGAGGGTCTTCGCAGAACGTGGCGGGGAATACTGAACCTTGCAGGCGGCTGACTCAGTTTTGAGCCGCAGCCTCTCGGTTCGCCTCAAAGGAAGTGCCGCAGCCACAGCTTCGCAAAGCATTCGGGTTCTGGATCCGGAACCCGCTGCCCGCAAGGTCGTCCGAATAATCGAGCGTGGCACCCTGCAGATAAGCCCAGCTTGCAGGATCAATGAGCACGGATACGCCGTCTCGAGCAGCGATGTGGTCATCGGGTTTAGGCTGATCAAGTTTCATCCCATACTGCATCCCCGCGCACCCGCCTGATTCGACGAAAATACGCAGTCCTTGCTCGGGATCCCCATGCTCGCTCACAAGGGCTTGGAGTTGCCGGACAGAGGACTCAGTGAGCGTGATCATAGCCTGTGAAAACTACGGGAGGCCCCCGCGGGAGTCAAACTGCCCTTGTCGATGAAATGGCTTCGGGGATTCATACCGGGAGTCGACAGGGTTTCTCATGAGTGCGGGCTCAATGGCTCCGATTTCTTGACCCTCGGCGAGGAACCTCCGAGTCTGCGCTTTTCATGTCGCGTATTGCATTGCTCCCGGAAGAGGTGGCCAGTCAGGTGGCGGCTGGCGAAGTTGTCGAGCGTCCCGCTTCTGTGGTTAAAGAGCTGGTGGAGAACTCCTTGGATGCTCAGGCCACCCGAATCGAGGTCATGATTCGGAGGGGCGGGATTTCATCAATCCGAGTGGTGGACAACGGGATCGGGATGGACCGGGACGATGCCTTGCTCTGCCTGGAGCGACATGCCACGAGTAAAATTCGCTCCGGGCATGATTTGGCGGCCATCTCCACCCTGGGCTTCCGAGGGGAAGCGCTCCCCAGTATCGCCAGCGTTTCCCGGTTCCGCCTTGCAACGCGGCCTCTCGATGCCTTAGCCGGCACGGAGGTGATCGTCGCCGCGGGAAAAATCGAGACCGTCCGCGACGGGGGCGAGGCTCCGGGCACTCAGGTCGAAGTCCGCTCTCTTTTTTATAATCTGCCCGCGCGCCGCAAATTTCTCCGGACCGAAAACACAGAGTCCAGTCACGTGGAGCATCAGCTGCATCTGCAGGCCATCGGGCATCCGGGGACCGGATTTGTTTTTCTCCAGGATGAACGGTTGATTTATCAGCTGCCACCCACGCTCCACCTCCGGGAGCGGATCCGGGATCTTTGCGGGCAGGCTTTGACGGCGGAACTGCTGGAGATAATCCCCTCCGAGCGGGCCGGGATAAAGATCTGGGGATTCCTCGGGAAATCCGGGGTGAGCCGGTCCACACGGCAGCAGCAGCTCGTTTTTCTTAACGGACGCGCGGTTGAAAACCCGACCCTGAGTTATGCATTGAGGGAGGGCTACCACACGGCGCTCATGAAAGGGCAGCATCCGGTGACCTTCTTTTTTATGGAGATGGATCCCGCTGCGGTGGACGTCAATGTGCATCCGGCCAAGCGGGAAGTGCGCTTCCGGGATCCCGCAGCTGTGCGCGAGGCGGTGGTTGAGGCCGTGCGGCGGACGCTGGAAAGCGACCGGGCCAGCTGGACTCAAACCTTCAAGCCGGCACCGTCGCCGGCGCGATCAAACGACCAAGCCGGTCCTGTAGCCGGCATCAAACCCGATTCGGAGCAGGGGCGTTTTGACATGCCCGAGATCCGCGTTGCGGACTCTCAGCGGACTCGGCCAGCGGCGGGGACCGAAGGGATCGCTGATTCTGCCCCCGGGCAGCAATCCGTTCCCGTGGACGGGCAGCTCCCAGCGCACGGAGCGGATATCGCGGCGTTGCTTGGCGCGGTAACCAATCGGCCGGCTCAGCCGTTTCCGCTGCCCACCCCGGATTCCGGGCCGGGGTCGGAGGGGCAGTTTCGGATCCTTGGCGTCCTAGGTAAACTCTACGTTCTCATGGAGAACGCGGAGGGCTTGGTTCTGGTGGATCAACATGCCGCGCATGAGCGGATTCTTTTTGAGCAAATGCGCAAACGGATGGAAGAGCAGGGGGTTCCCGCCCAGCGATTGTTGATGCCGATCACTCTCCAGGTTCCGCCAAGGGACTCAGATTGGTTGATGCGGCATCTCGATTTGCTCGAACGCGTCGGGATCGGCTTGGAACCGTTTGGTTCCGGTACGTTTAAAATCGATGCGTTACCCACCTTCCTCAAAGGCCGCGAACCCGGTCAGCTCATCCGTGAAATCATCGATGACCTGCGTGAAACGAGCAGCCAGAGTTCGCGGCTGCGTTTGGGTGAGGAAATGATCGCCAAAACGGTCTGTCGGCATGCCGTCAAAGCGAACGATTACTTGAGGGAGGCGGAGTTAGTGCGCCTGATCCAGGACTTGTTGGCCTGCGAGTTGCCTTACTGCTGTCCTCACGGTCGCCCGACGATGATTCAGATGAATTACGGCGAGCTGGAGAAGAAGTTTGGCCGCAAGGTTTAACCGTGGAAGAGGCCGCTTTTGGCAGGAGAAAAGGTGGAATCCCGGACGCCGAGCCCCGGGAGTGTCCTGATAGGAGATCCAAACTTTCGAGATACTCTGCGGGCCACGATGTTCCTGACGAAGTTCGACTCGACCCAGCCTTGGTGGCAGATCTTGGCAGGTGAAAAATTCCCGCATCGCAACTTCGTTTCTCTTGATCCGGGTCTACCGGGGTGCGATGCGCCGCATGAAATGGCGAGCCGGGATCAATTGCTCATGGTTCTCGAGGGGGAAGTCTTAGCCGAAGTGGCTGAGGAAAAGGCCCGGATGGTGCCCGGCACGGCCGTCTTGATTCCCGCTGGTGTGGCACACCGGTTCATGAACGGGGGCGTGATTGCCGCGCGCACCGTGACTTTGAGTGCTCCCCGGAGCGGTCCAAACGATTTCCTGTAAACGGGCGGCTTCCAGCGGCGTAGAAAAGTGCGGACCGGGTTCCTGTTTTGATGTGATAGACGACATGAGGCTGTCGAGCCATGCGAGGTCCCGCGATCTTAATGCCGATGGAAATCTCTCCCCCCCCAATCCAGTCCATCCCAGGGACTCTTCAAACTCGGCATCGCCGTCTACGCCAAACATCACTGGGTGAGCCGTCGGTTGGAGGGTGTCACACCGCATCCGGTTTAGAGGATGACCTACTGGTCAGGGCCCCGAAAACTGGACCGCGAGGAGATTTAGTTCGGCGGTAAACCGGTAGAACAGCAATGAGGAAGAAACACAGTGGAGAGCAAATCATCCGGATTCTTGGAGAAGTGGAGAAGATCGGGCTAAAGATCAGTGGCGCATGCTGGCCGTTAGTAGATCGCGGAGCAGACTTATTACCGGTGGAAGGGGCATTACGGCGGAATGGATGTGAGCGAAGCGAGGCGGCTTGAGGAGCTTGAGGAGCTTGAGGAGCTTGAGGAGCTTGAGGAGGAGAACCTGCGGCTCAAGCGTTTGGTTGCCCACCCAGCGTTGTACTGTTTTGTCTCAGTCGGAGAAGCCGGACGGCCGTGAGAAAGAAAGCTAGAAGCGGTGGCGGCTATCAGACCGCTATCCATGGACAAAAAAGCCACGCCGCCAACACAGCCCCGAGGATAAAGTGCGGATCCTGCGCTCGCATCTGCTGGAGGGCGCCGCCATCTCCGAGATTTGTGAAGTCGAAGGGGTCCATCCGATCTGGTTTTGTCAGCGGCAACGCACCTTCTTTGAGAACGGCGCAGCCGCGAGTGCTTGAGCAGCGACAACAGCCCGAGTTTGTGGCGCGAGTAGTGCGGCAGCGAGTGGAGAAGACCGGGATTCGCGCGTGTCACAGTGAGCCGGGTTGACCGTGGGAAAATGGGCATGGAGAGGGTTTCCATGAGCAGTTGCGTGCCCAACGGCTGGGCCGAGAGCTCTGCCTGGGGATGGAGGAGATCAATCCGTCGCTGGAGGATTGGCGTGAGAAATACAACTTTAAGAGGCCGCATGGGAGCTAGCAAAATGTCCCTCCCTCGGTCGCGGCGAAGCGCGAATTTCCGCTCCGGCCTGCGCTCCACTTCACGCAGGCAAGCCAACCCCAACCAATTAAACCGAAGAACCGCAAACGGACTCACATTCCTCTCTGTCCAGTTTTGGGGGATCCAGCCATCCCGACGGCGGACGAAGACGGGAAACGTGCGATGCGTCGCCAAAGCCAGCAACGGACGCGGTTGGCAGGGTAAACGCGGTTTACCAAAACCCTGCCTCTGGGGGGGGACACTCAGTCCCAACCGACATAGGACACACAAACTCATGCGGAAATTTCGAGCTCAAGCTTGCCCCCCTCAGAAGAGAAATAATATCCGGTCAGGAACTTCATCTAGACTCGGCGCTTGGGCCCCGGCTAGGGTCCCGCCCCATGATTTCCCCCGATCCTGCGGATTTAACTCCTGTGAGCGGTGCAGCCACTGATGTCGCGCCCTTGGGCAGGGCCGGCGACAAACCTTCTCATGAACGGACGGGTGTCGATGAAATGGGACTGGCAGATTGGGACGCGATCGCCGCGACCCGTGAGTTTAAAGAGCTTCTCCGTTCAAAGGCCCGTTTCATCGTGCCCGCCACGATTTTCTTTGTGCTCTATTACTTCGCTCTGCCGGTGCTTGTGGGTTATGCGCCTGAGCTCATGGCCCGCAAGGTTTGGGGCAACCTGAACATCGCCTACGTTTTCGCCCTGTCCCAATTCTTCATGGCTTGGGCGCTCGCCATCATCTACGTCGGGGTCGCGATGGGCTGGGATCGTCGGGCGGAGGCCATCCTCGCGCGTTTCGGCAAGAAATCCGGGCAGTAGGTTTCCCGCCGGGTTCGCCCTTCTCGTTCCGCCTCTTTTTCACCGCCAAATTTTTCCCCATGACACCCGCCCTTGGAATGTTCCTGGCCTTTGTGGCCTTCACCTTGGTGATCACCTACTTCAGCGCCCGCAAGACGTCGGGGGCGAGCTCCTACTTCGCCGCCGGAAGGCGCATCACGGGCTGGCAGAACGGTCTGGCTGTCGCGGGCGATTACATGAGCGCCGCGAGTTTCCTGGGCATCAGCGGCATGATCGCTTTCTCCGGATACGACGGGTTCATGTACAGCGTGGGGTGGTTGGTGGCTTATCTCACCGTGCTGCTCATCGTGGCCGAGCCCCTGCGGAATGCAGGAAAATACACAATGGCGGACGTGCTTGCTTATCGGCTCAGCCCGCGCCCGGTGCGCGCCATGGCCTCCCTGAGCACTCTGACCGTTTCGACCTTCTACATGGTGGCCCAGATGGTGGGCGCGGGCACGCTCGTCAAGTTACTGATGCCGGGGATCAGCTATGAGGTGGCGGTTTGCGGGGTGGGTGTGCTGATGATCGTGTATGTGGTGTTTGGGGGCATGCTGGCCACCACCTGGGTGCAGATCATCAAAGCCATTCTTTTGATGAGCGGATCGATCTTCCTAAGCGTGCTGGTAATGAGGCAGTTTGATTACAGCTTCACGAAGTTCTTCGACGCCCTGGGTCACGTCACTTTCCACACCAAAACGGGGGAACTCGTCACCCGGGATTTCCTCCAGCCCGGTCTCAAATACGGCGCCCAGATCGGGAACGGATACGGGCCGCTGGACCTCATCTCTCTCGGACTCGCCTTAGTGTTCGGAACGGCGGGATTACCCCATGTGCTGGTCCGTTTTTACACGGTGCCCGACGCGAAAACTGCCCGCGCCAGCGTTGTCTGGGCCATGGTCATCATCGGTCTGTTTTACATCATGACCACGTTTCTCGGGTTCGGCGCCGCGACGATCCTCAACCCGGACAACATCATCGATGCGCTGGGCAAATCCAACCCCAACGCCAGCGCGCCGCTCTTGGCTCAAAAACTCGGGGGCGAGGTTTTCTTCGCCTTCATCAGTGCGGTGGCGTTTGCCACGATCTTGGCGGTGGTCGCGGGGTTGACCATCAGCGCCAGCACGAGTTTCGCCCACGATTTCTTCACCAACGTGATTCATCACGGCAAAGAGCAGAAACCCGGCGAGGAAGTGCGCGTGGCGCGGATTACCGCGTTTGTGGTGGGCGCCATCAGCATCGCGATTGCCATCGTGCTCGGCTCGGGGGTGAATGTCGCGTTCCTAGTTGCGCTGGCATTTGCCGTGGCGGCCAGCGCTAATCTGCCGGTGATTGTGCTCAGCATCTTCTGGAAACGGTTCAACACCGTGGGCGCCTGCGCAGGCCTCGGAACGGGGCTGGTGAGTTCCATCGTGCTGATTCTCATCAGCCCCAGCGTCATGGGCATTGATCCTGAAACACTCACCACGGGCCGGCATTTTATCCAAATGGCGCCGATTTTCCCCCTTGAGAACCCGGGGATCCTCAGTATCCCGCTCGGGTTTTTGGGCGCGATCATCGGCACTCTGATGACCCGGGAGCCGAGCGCTGAGGCGCGGTTCACGGAGTTGACCGTGCGCGCTAACACGGGCTTGGGAGCGGAAGGCGCCTCTGAACACTGATTTTCCGCAGGAGAAACTTGCCAGCGCCACGCGCAGGGTGGAGGGAAATGGTGCATGAGCAGCGGCCCGATCCGGCATCTCTACGTCCACATCCCGTTTTGCCCAAAGGTCTGTCCCTATTGCAGCTTCTACAAGGAGGCCAGCGACCGGAACAAGACCCAGGGCTTTCTTGACGCGGTTCTTGCCGAACTCGATTTCCGGCAGCGCTCATTTGAGCTCCGCCCTGAAACCATCTTTTTCGGAGGAGGCACCCCCAGCGCCCTGAGCACCGGTCAGCTCGATTACCTCCTGGCGGGCCTCCGAGCCCGGCTCGATTTAAGCCAGCTCAGGGAGTGGACCCTGGAGATGAATCCCGCCACGGTGTCGCTTGAAAAGGCGTCCCGCCTTAGGCAACTCGGGGTCAACCGGATCAGCATGGGCGTGCAATCCTGGGACGAAGGCCTGCTTCAGGTGCTCGGCCGTGTCCACAGCGCCGCTCAAGCCCAGCGCAGTTACGCCATCCTCCGCGAGGCCGGGTTCGAAAACGTGAACCTAGATCTCATGTTCGCTGTGCCCACACAGACCCGGGAACAATGGTCCGCCAGCTTGGAAAAGACCATCGCCCTCCAGCCCGAGCATATTTCCGCCTACTGCCTCACCTACGAGGAGGACACCGCTTTTTTTACGCGGTTCACCAAGGGCGAGTTCACACAGGATTCCAGCTGGGATGCCGATCTCTTCGAAGACACCATGGACCGGCTCTCGGGGGCTGGCTACGGACAGTATGAAATCTCCAACTACGCGCGGGTAGGCCGGGATTGCCTCCATAACTTGGCTTACTGGTTGGGGGCAGATTATCTCGGGTTGGGGCCCAGTGCCTTCTCCACCGTGGGTGAACGGCGCTGGCAAAATGTCGCGGATACAAGCGCTTACACTGGGAAAATTGGAATGGGCCTGCACGCGGAAGCCTTCAGCGAGTCCGTTCCCGGGAATCTAAGACGCTGCGAACAAATCGCTTTCGCGCTGCGCACCAACCGGGGGGTGCTCCGGGAGTGGCTCCAACCTTGGTCCCAAGAGGTCGATGAGTTTGAGAGGGAAGGTTTTTTTTCCAGCTCGCGGGATCGGGTTTATCTCACCCGGCGAGGAAAAATGGTGGCAGACACGTTGGCCCAAACCTTCGTGAGCGCCCCTGAGCACGCTCAGTAGGGCGGAGTCACCTGGAGCAAACCACGGGAGTGGCCCTTTTCTTCGGCCCTCTCAACCCGCCGTCTCTGGGAGGGGGACAACCGAGAGGGTGCAACTCATTTGATGTCTCCCTCCCGGCTCCAAAGTCAGCTGGTTGTCTCCCACATTGGCTGTCTCAACACAGAGCATGTCCGGCCATTCGTCATCCCCGAAGTCCGGCATCGCTTTTGCCTTCGCGATCCACGGATTCCATACCACCGTGGTTTTGGATCCCGACTTCGCCACGGTCAGCGCGCGTTCTGATGCGCGATCCTCCACAACGCAGGTGCTCACGGTGTCCCCGTAAATACGGTCCGTTTCGCTCGCGATACGGATCGGGTCGGCCCCCTGGCGTTTGCGCGAAAACCCGTCGGTTTTGTCGAGATAGTCCGTCTCCGCGAGGCCTTTCACGCAAACTTGCCGGACGTCGTTGACGGCGAAGTAGGTGTGCAGGGCCTCCTCAAAAGACCAGGCGCGGTCTGAGGGGTTGTAGACCTCCAGATCCCAGCGCAGCTGTTGCCCGACGCGAATGCGTGCATACAGCTCAAACTCATGGTGCCAAAGCGCTTGGCTCTCCGGGCTGGAATGAAGCGCCAGACAAACCTCCACTTCCTTCTCAAGCCGGGAAACGCTGCGCAGTTCCCACGACTGCGTCCGCGCGAATCCGTGCGCCGGGGCCTCTGGCTGGCCTGCGAGCCCGCCAAACCAGGGAAAGATGACCGGGATGCCTCCGCGGATCGGTTTGCCAGGCGCGAAATGACTCGCGCCGCTCAAAAATAGGACGGGGGCGGCGCCCTCCGGCTGGAAATGGGTTACGTGAGCGCCATGCAGGAAGATGTCTGCCCGGGCCTCCGGAGTTCGGATCAGCAGCACATCCAACCCGGCTGGATTTTTTTCGACCGTCACCAGTTGCGGGATTTCAAAGCGGCGGAGAACAGGGAGGTCTGCGGACATAAAACTCCTTTATTTAGAATCTTGAAGCCGGAGCTCCAAGCCAATTGCCAGACCTGACTTGGACGGGCACCCGGAGGACATCTCAAAAAAAGGAGCGTTGCGCAGGGAATCAGGGGAAAGGGTCAAGGCTCACGCATCTAAAAATCCCGGAAGTGGCGCATAAAATCTGACAGATCGGAGAGATGCTCGGGATGGAAAAGCACCCGAGACTGGATCTGATCACCATGATTCGAGAAATCGAAGATCCCCGAATAGACCGAACGCGGTGCCACAATCTCGTGGACATTTTGGTGATCACGATTTGCGTGTTGTGGTGCGGCGCAGACAGCTTCGAGGACATGGCGCTTTTTGGCGAATGCAAGAAAGGCTGGCTGGGCACGTTTTTGGGCCTGCCCAACGGCATCCCGAGCCACGACACATTGGGTCGCGTGTTTGGCGGCCTCGGATCCAAAGAAATTCCTTGAAGGCGTTATGCGCGGGACGCAGAGCTTGAGGGAGGCGCTCTCGGCAGAGATGGTGGCCATTGGTGGCAAGGCGCTACGTCGGGCGATAGACCAAGGGCAGAGCCCCAAAGTGATCGCATCGACTGGTTCGCGGGGAAGGCAGCGTGGGAATGACTGCGCAGCGTGGGTGTGGTGGAGGCTGTGTGCGAGATTGACGGAAAGATCAGCGTGGAGCGCCGTTCCTCCCTGAGCAGTCTGCCGCTGGATGCCCAGCGCTTTGGGAGGGCGGTGCGGAGTCACTGGGGGGGAGGGGAAATCAGCTCCACTGGGTGCTCGACGTCGTGATCAACGAGGAGCAAAGCCACGCCCGGCTCAAGAATGCCGTGGAAAACCTCGCCACCTTGCGCGGGTGGAGTCTCAACCTGCTCAAAGCCGAAAAACTCAGGGCGAAACGCTCCCTAAAAGGCGGCGGAAAGAGCGCCGGCTGGGACCATACCTATCTCCTTCTTCTCCTCGGCCTCCATTGAGATGCGTGAGCTCTGCCTCGTTTTCATCCGCGGGGTAGGGCGTCGCCCAGGGACCGCAGGCGTCCCGCCTGCTTCTGCCCGTCTGGGTCGGTTGAGGGGCAACTAACTGCAGGCTAGAAATCTGTGCTCCAATAAATCTCGTCTCGGATGATCTGGAAGGCGTCGAAAATCACGCAAATTGGGGTCCGATCTGAGGGCGGTATGACGAAAAACCGGAGTTTCTCTGCGACAAAAGCGCAGTGTGGCGGGGGGGGACTCGCTGATACCGTGGTATTAACCCCCAGTTTAGTGAAAAGATTCCTCCCCCTGTTGGCGTTGTTCGGTTTGTTTCAAACCTCGGCGCTGTATTCCGCAGCAAATGACGCGCACATCGTCATCGCCAGCGAGGCCGGTGCAAAGCTCGACAGCGATGTCACCAAAGGCGGCGGCACCGACGACACCGAGTTGATCCAGAGCATCCTTGACCGGGCGCCGAAGCTTGGCTCTCTGAAGCTGATCGTCGATGGTCCGGTTCTGGTAAAGGGGCTTCAGGTCCACTCCAACACCATCATCGAGTGCATCGGGAGCGGCAGCGGCTTCTTCCTCGCAGATCACGCCGACCAGCCGATCATTCGCAACTCCGATCCCTCGGCCACGGAGCGCAAGAACCGCAACATCGCGTTCCTCGGCGGCACCTATAACGGAAATTCCACCAAACAGGCCAAACTTTCGATAACAACGAAGTTGGCACCAGGAAAGAACTGGCCCGTCGGTATCGCTATGTATGGCGTGGAGCAGGTAACGATGCGCGACCTGACGGTTGTGGACATGACCACCATCGCCGTTCATTTCTCCAATTGGCGGCACGTCACCTGCCAAAACGTCTTCATTCACATTAGCGATAAACCCATACCATTCAACTGCGGGATTCAATTTCAAGGGCCGGGTCAGTTTCTTTCCATGCGAAATATTCATGGCAATCCGGGGGATGACATCATTGCCCTCAATGCCGATGACTACCATACCGACTGGAATAAAAACGGGGAGTTTGGCATCAACGATTTTTTTGGGCCGAATGTCAGTTACGGTCCGATTACGGATGTGGATATTGACGAGGTGAATGTTGACGGGGGGCACAACGGGATCCGTATTATGTCGCGGGTGTCGCGGATTGATCGCGTCTCGATCCGCAATGTGCAGGGCACCTTCAGCAAGTATGGCTTCTTCATCTCGCCGGCCTGGAGACCCGGCGGCAACTTGGGGAACATCACGTTTGAGAATATCGACCTGCGCCCGCTGGAGCCCGATTTCGGGCCGCTACCGTTCGTCTTTCTGATCCAGGGCAACATCGAGCAACTCACCTTGCGAAACATCCACAGCCATCTGCCTGTGGACAGTCGTCCTGTGGTCTGGGTGCAACCGAGTTCCGACATCGGCGTGCTGCGCGTAGACGGGATGAGCTTCTTCCAAAAGGACCCGCGTTCCGCCAAAACGCCCGCCATTCAGGTGGACGGCCATATCGACCTGCTCTCCGTCAACAACGTGACTCTCTCACGGTCGGCGGAAATGCCCATCGAAGGCTCACTGGTCCGCACAGATCCCGACAGGACGAAGCTGAAGCAATACTACAAAATCGGGCGCAGCGTCCTCAACTGCCTCTATCCTTGGGCAGTCAATGGGCGCGGCTGGCCGGAAGCCTTCGAGAGCCTCGAACGCAGGCCGCAGATCCATCGTCTCCATCTCTCGAACATCACCGCCAACCGGCTCAAGAGCGTCCTCCAGCACGACCTCGGCGACATCGGCCACCTCCAACTCGACAACATCATGACCACCGACGTGCCGAGTCCCATCGCGGTGGGTGGTGAGGCGAAGATCGGTGAGATTTCCTCCACGAACAAAAGCGAGAAATAGGCCATGAGCCCCAACCCGATTCCATGACAACCCCCCTCATTCTCATCGCCACGCTCTTGCTCGCGCCCCTGGCTACGCTGCACGCTGCCGAGCCAGTAGCTTCCACTATCGGCCCGGACGCGACGTTCAGCCAGATCGCGCAACCCTCCGGCTTCACGCCCGAGATGCCGAAGCTCAGTGACGTCTGCATGCGCCTGTTCTCGATTGATCGGCCTGACGTCCCACCGGAGCGCATCCTCGATGCCGGGAGCGACTTTCACATCACGCGCGGGGTATGGTCCTACATCGAGGACAAATCATTCATCGAACGGGTTCGGGCCAAGGGCTGGGAGTTCCAGGGCAGCTTGTGCATGACGATAACCGATTCCGCCTTGGCTTTGCGTGACCGCGAGGGGAACCCGATCCGCGCTAACGTGCTGCGTGATGGTAAGCGCAAACTGCTGCGCGACAGCTCCGGCAACGTCTTAGACGACGGCAAGTCGCCCTTCCGGGCCGATCTCGCAAACCCGGAGTTCCGCCGCCTTTATATCGAACGGGCGAATCGCTTGGTCGACCTAGGAGTCACCAGCTTTCAGCGCGACGACCCGGACGAAGGGCATTTCGAATGGGGAGACCAGGGCGGGGGCGCCGAAGGCCGGCGCGAGGCCATCCCGGACGCCGACCTGCTCGAGTTCCACCGCTGGGCGCGAACGGAGATCGAACAACACGCGGGCCGCAAACTCACCTTCAGCGTGAACTGCTACGACAACTCGCCCTTCATGCAGGTTTTCGATTATCGCATGGCGGAGGTCCGGTTCCGGACTATGGATGCCACGAAATCCGTCATCAGCCCGCAGCGTGTCCGCAAGCTCGCGCTCGAAGCGCGGCGGGAGAAGAAACTCTTCATGCTCACCGGCCAGGAAGATCTCCCTGCCGAGGACTACCGGTGGGTCTGGGCGACGAGTTATGCCAGTGGTAATCTGTATATCGTGCCATGGGATCAGTTTCAGAACGTTGTCCTCGATCCGGTCACGATGTTACCACGAATCCCCACGAACAAGCTGCCCCGCATCTTCATCGAGCCCGAGAAATTCGCCGACCTGACCGGCTTCGTCCGAGCCAATGCGGAGTATCTCGATGGCTATGAAGAGGCGGCGGTGGGCGGCTTCGATTTGCAGGACAAGCGATTCGGCGACGATGCACCCTTGCGTATCGAGGGAGGCAGCGGGAAGCTCAGCGCCTTCCTCCGCGCCAAACCCGGCGAGGCCGATGCACCCGTGGTAATCCACCTCGTCGAACGGGAACAAGGCGCGACCTCGACACTCCGCCTGCCCACCGCGAAATTTTTCGGGGCGAATGAGATCACGGTGACCCTCCGCGAGCCACTTCCCTATGACACCGCCCGGCATGCCCAGGCCGAAAAGGACAAGAACTACCGCAGCCTCGTCCGCGAGACCACCCTCACCACGACCACTGAAGGGGCATGGACTCTCGTGTCAGTCCCCGCGCTGAACCCGTGGGGAATCCTGGTGGTGGAAAAGCTGCCGTAATCGTCACACCATGAAACCCACGTTCACCCTGCTCACCGTTGCCCGCGACTTATTGGAATATACTTGGCGGGCTGTCTCGCTTTGCTCGGCTCTGCTGCTTGCGCCGCTCACCGCAGTGCACGCAGGCGAGCCCGCCACGAACTTCCACCCCTACGTCACTGCCGGTGACCCGAACATCGGCCGCGCCTTTCGCATCGCTGTGGGTGATATCGCGAGCAATCTGGCACCGCTCGACGGCGCTGCTTCGCTCACGGCGGCCCCGCTTAACAAAAAGAGATGGGATGCGCTGTCGGCGAAGATCGTCGAAGTGGCTGGCACGCCTGATGTCATTCCCGCGCGGCCCTCCTTCCTCATCGCGGGGCTCGATTACGGAATGTATCAGTTCGACACGATGATGCACGCTTGGGACGGCGCGAGCTTCCTGGCACCGGACGCAGTCAAAGGGGCGTTGTTCAACACGCTTGTGATGAGCGAGGATGGCCAAGTACGCAGCGGCGACTTCATCACTGGCTTCGGCTGGAGCGTCGGCGCGTGGCAGCACTACCTGTACACGGGCGACCGGGCGTTTCTAAAAGTGGCGCTCGCTGCCACGCTGGGCTCGTTCGCGTACTACGAGCGCATGGAGTTCGACCCGCAGCTTAGTCTGTTCCGAGGGCCAGCCATTCTCTGCGACGGCATCTCCTCCTACCCCGATTTTTGGGTCAAAGGACTGACTGGCAAGGGACACATCGTTAAGTGGCCGGAGACTCACCCGGACAAGAAGGCTCCGGTGGGCCTCGGCCTACCGTTGCACGCGCTCTCCACGCAGTGCATCAATTACCAAGCCTATCTCATCGCGGCGAAAATGCAGCGGGAACTCGGCTTGCCGGTGGACCCAGCCTTAGAGGAAAAGGCTGCCCGACTCAAGGAGGCCATCGACAAACACTTTTGGCGCGAGGATGCAGGATTCTACCGTTACCTCGTCGACCCCTTCAGCGGCAGCGATCAGCAGGAAGGCTTCGGCAACACCTTCGTTATCCTCTTCGGCATCGCAAGCCCGGAGCAGACCAAACGCGTGCTGGCCGCGATGCACGTCACACCGCACGGCATCCCGATCAACTGGCCGGTGTATCCGCGCTATGCCTCTTCCGATAGCACGACCTTTGGCAACCACAACGCCACGCTCTGGCCGCCGGTCAGCGGTGTGTGGGCGCAAGCCGCCGCGCGGAACGGCCGGCTCGATCTCTTCTCGCTGGAGTTGAAGCAGCATGCAGATCGCGCCTGCCGCGACAACCAGTTCGCCGAAATCTACCACCCCACCACCGGAGAAATCTATGGTGGTGTTCAGGAGGGTATGACCGGTCGTGGGGGCAAGGGTATGAGAGCCTTTGTCGCAGCGAGGCTGGGTGGCGATGGAGAGCCCACGCCCGAGAATCTGGCAAAACTGTTCCAACCCGTGGCAGGCAAAGAAGGAATCAATGTCTGGCAGGCTTGTGGCCGCAACACGTTCAGCTCCACCGCCTACCTGCGCATGGTGCTGCAAGGGCTCTGCGGCATCCACTTGGACACCGACGGCCTCACCTTTTATCCGACGATTCCCAAAGGCATGAGCCCGGTAGCCGTCTATGAATTATCATACCGCCAGGCCGAGTTGGAAATCCACATCACTGGGGAAGGCAACGTGGTGAAAAAGCTCACCGTCAACGGCCAGGAAGCACTCACCATCCCAACGACCGCCACCGGCAAGCAGGTGGTCAGGATCGAGATGGCGGCCGCGGGCAACTAACAGGGCCCCACGACAACCCAGCC
>JBEIUI010000148.1:0-6160 GCA_040374425.1 Verrucomicrobiia bacterium
CATGAGTCCCATGAGTCCCATGAGTCCCATGAGTAGTTGACCGAGGAGTCTCCCAGCAACGGCCGCGGACTGCAGCTAGGCGGCGCCTTTCAACACGCGCTGCGCCCCCCACGCACCTTTACCTTCCGCCTGCCTTACGGAACCAGCCGCAACTGGACAGAATCAAACCTCTCGAACCCCGCCAGCAGGTCGCTCACGATGACGAGGTGATCCCCCGAGGCGATGTGTCCGCGCTCCATGAGAAGGTTCTGAGCCGAACCGATCGTGCGGAGTGGGTTCGGGTCAAATGGCAGGCAGAAAGGGCTCGTCCCCCAGTTGAGAAGCACCTGGCGGCAAGTCTCATACGTGGGCGCGAAAACATAGATCGGCGCGATCGCAGGCCGCAGATTCGAAACGTAGTCGGCCATGGTTCCCCTCCGCGTGAACACGATGATTTTCGCCTTGGGCAATGAGTTGGCGAGCACCACGGCCGCGCTCACGGCTTTCTGGCGGTCTTCGCAGAGAATTGCGTCGGCTGCGTAACCCGCACCGCCGCTGCGCTCGATACGCTGCGCCACACGATCCAACACGCGCACACACTGGACGGGATATTTGCCCACAGTGGTCTCTCCACTGAGCATGATGGCGTCAGCCTGCTCGAAAACCGCGTTGGCCACATCGGTGATCTCCGCGCGTGTGGGCACCGGATTGGTGATCATGGACTCGAGCATGTGCGTGGCGACGATGACGGGACGCCCCTTTTGAATGCAGCGCTTGATGATCCTGCGCTGGATGATGGGCAACTCCTCCATCATGCATTCGATGCCCAGATCCCCGCGCGCCACCATCACGGCGTCGGTGGCGTCGATAATGCCGTTGATATTGCGCACCGCCATCTGATCCTCGATCTTGGCGATGATCCGCGCGTTGCTGCCGTGTTCGCGCAGCACATTCCGGAGCACGGCGATATCGCCCGGCTCGCGACAGAAACTCAGAGCCACAAAATCGACCCCCATCTCGGCACCCAACGCCACATCGGCCAAGTCTTTCTCGGTCAAGGGCGGCAGGTTGACTTTGACACCGGGCAGGTTGATGTGCCGGCGCGACCCCATGACCCCCTCGGTCAACAACTCACACCGGATCCGGTTCCCGGACTTGCTGAGCACCTTCATGTGAATCACGCCGTTGTCGACCAGCACCGTGTCGCCCTCGACGATGTCGTCGATGAGGCCGTCGTAGTTCACGTCCACCGAGAACTCCTCCTCGCTGCGTTCCCCGCGTACGGTGAACTCGAAAATGTCCCCCTGCTTCAGGTTGAGCTTGGTCGCGAGATCCCCCGTGCGGATGGCTGGGCCCTGTGTGTCCATGAGGATTCCCACAACCACATCGAGCTCCCGGGCAATCGCACGGATCCGCGGAACGATGACTCGCACCCAATCGTGGGGGGCATGGCTCATGTTGAGCCGGAAGATATTGGCCCCCGCGGCAATCATCTCATGCAAGACCTCAGCGGATTCCGTGGCGGGCCCTAAAGTACAGATGATTTTCGTTTTGCGCATGGCGTCCCTATCGGAGCCAGGGACACAAAAGCAAACCTAAATCGGAAAAGACTCGCGTTCGGAGCGGGATTCCTCGCGTTCGGAAGTGGATGCGGCCGCGTGCGACACAGGATCTTGGGTCGTCCGTTCATGTGAGGGCGCTCGAGGGGCTTCCAGCGGACCTTTCGCGAGCCGCAAAATGCGAATGGAACGCTGCACCAAGACCATTTCATGGCCCGCGAAACACGGCAACGGATGGTCGAGAAAACCGCGCTCCAGATCTGTATCGAGCAGCAGTTCCCAGATCACGGTTCTATGTCCTGCCAAACTGAATGGCACGGGCTCATGGGAGGCGTTGAGCAGGAGCAGGAACGTGTCGTCGTGAACGGATTGGCCGCGGGAATCTCGCACATCGCCCGCGTCGCCGCAGAGGATCACCGCAATACTCCGGAGACGTTCCGAAGTCCATTCATGGTCGGTTAACTCCACACCCCTAGGGTTAAGCCACATGACATCCTTGATGTTGCGTCCACGGATCTTGCGGCCCTGGAAAAATTTGGGACGACGAAACACAGGATGCTCGTGCCGGAACCGGATCAGCCTTGAAGTGAACTCCCACTGCTGTTTTTGATGCTCGTTCCACTCCCAAGACAGCCAGCTCAGTTCGTTGTCATGGCAGTAGGCGTTGTTGTTTCCGCGCTGTGTGCGGGCGAACTCGTCTCCGCCGCAAATCATCGGTACGCCCTGCGAGATCAGAAGGGTTGTGAGAAAATTGCGCACCTGGCGCCTGCGCAGCCGCAGCACGGCGGCGTCCTCGGAGGGCCCTTCGACGCCGCAGTTCCAAGAGCGGTTGTCGTTGTGCCCATCCTGGTTTTTCTCGCCGTTGGCTTCGTTGTGTTTGCGGTTGTAACTGACCAGATCCCACAGCGTGAACCCGTCATGGGAGGTTACCAAGTTGATGCTCGCGTAGGGCCGCTTGCCGTCCCACTGGTAGAGATCGGAGCTCCCCATAAGCCGACAGGCAAACTCGGCGGTGGTCCCCGGATCGCTCTTCCAATGGCTGCGCACACAATCGCGGTATTTGCCGTTCCATTCCGCCCATAACACGGGGAAATTGCCCACTTGGTAACCGCCCTCGCCCACGTCCCAGGGTTCAGCGATAAGTTTCACCCGGGACAACACGGGGTCCTGGTGAATGATGTCAAAAAAAGCGGAGAGCCGGCTTACTTCATGCAGCTCGCGCGCCAGCGTGGCGGCGAGGTCGAAGCGGAACCCGTCCACGTGCATCTCAGTGACCCAGTAGCGCAGCGAATCCATGATGAGCTGCAGGACCCGGGGGTGCATCATGTTGAGGGTGTTCCCGGTTCCCGTGTAATCCATGTAGAACCTGCGCTTGCCTCCCACCAACCGGTAATAGGCGCCGTTGTCAGCCCCGCGGAAACACAGCGTGGGCCCAAGATGATTACCCTCCCCGGTGTGGTTGTAGACCACGTCGAGAATCACCTCGATGCCCGCGGCGTGCAGGCTCTTGACCATGGATTTGAACTCGCCCACCTGCTGCCCGAGGATGCCGGTGCTGGAGTAAGCGGAATGCGGCGCGAAGTAACCAATCGAGTTGTAACCCCAGTAGTTGGAAAGCCCCTTGCTCACGAGGAACTCGTCGTTGACGAATTGATGGATCGGCAGGAGCTCGACTGCGGTGATCCCCAGTTTCTTGAAATACTCGATCGCAAACGGGCTCCCAAGAGCGGCATACGAACCGCGCATGGATTCGGGCACAAACGGGCACTGCTTGGAGAATCCTTTCACGTGGGTCTCGTAAATGACCGAGGCGGCCATCGGCGTCCGCGGCGGCGCGTCGTCGCCCCAGTCGAACCGGTCCGCCACCACCACACATTTCGGCATGCACCAGGCGTTATCCCGGTAATCCCGCGAGAGATCCGCGGTCTGCACCGGTCCGCCCATCTCGTATCCGAACATCTCCGCTCCCCAGTGGAACTGCCCCGTAATGGCTTTGGCATATGGATCCAGCAGAAGCTTTGACCCGTTAAAACGGTGCCCGGACTCGGGGTCGTAAGGCCCGTAGACCCGGTAACCGTAGAGCTGACCGGCTTTCATCCCCGGGATAAAACCATGCCAGACTTGATCGGTGTGCTCGGCCAGCCGCACCCGCGTCCACTCTTGGCCGGGAGCAGCGTCGGCAAAGAGACAGAGGTCCACCGCCGTGGCGTTTTCGGAGAAGAAAGCGAAGTTAACGCCGCCTTCCTCCACCGTTGCACCCAACGGATACGGTTCGCCCCGCCAAATTTTCGTCGTCTTCATAAAGAGCGCCCGCTGCGGCTTCACCGGACGATTCAAAAAAAACTGGCCCGGGACCCGAATAAAAGACGGAAAGGCCCCCCGACGGCCCAGACGGAGTCAGGCCCCCGCGACAGTGGCGCCCTGTACGTCAATAGGACTTGGCGAAAAGCACGCGCTGGCGGCTCGGCTGCCCCGTAAAGATACAGGTGCCGGGCTCATCGGCGCCCTGGAAGGGAATACAGCGGATCGTGACCTTCAGATCGGCCTTGATCTGCTCCTCCACCTCCCGCGAACCGTTCCAATGTGCGAGGGCGAACCCGCCGTGAATCTCCGGACGCTCGCTGTTTTTTGCCGTGAAAAACGCGTAGAACGCTTCCTTAGAATCGAGCACCACCGTGTGCGCGTCCCGCAGGGCCGTGGCCCGGGCAAGCAGCCCGTCCTGAATCGACTGAAGCATTTCCGCCGCGCCCTCCACAAACTCTGCGGTCGCCAGAAACGCCTTGTCCTTCGGTGCCCGATCCCGACGCGCCACGGCGACGCTGCCCTTCTCAAGATCCCGCGGCCCGAGTTCCACCCGGATGGGCACTCCCTTTTTGATCCACTCCCAGTTCTTGGTTCCGCCGCCGATATCGCGCTGGTCGATTTCGACACGGATGGGTTCCCCGGCGTAGGTGCGGGCCCGGAGTTCAGCCGCCAAGGCCTCGACAGCGGCGAGCACGGCTTCGCGCGTTTCGGGTTTCGGCGTTACGGGCAGGAGGACAATGTGCGCCGGAGCGATGCGGGGAGGCAGGACAACTCCGTCGTCGTCGCCATGGGCCATAATCACCGTGCCGATGAGCCTGGTGCTGACCCCCCAGCTGGTCGTCCACGCGAACTCCTGGGTGTTGGTGCGGGAAAGAAACTGGATCCCGCTGGCTTTGGCGAAGTTCTGCCCCAGAAAATGGGAGGTGCCCGCTTGGATAGCCTTGCGGTCCTGAGCCATGGCCTCGATGCAGAGGGTCTGGACGGCCCCGGGAAACCGCTCCGCCTCGCTCTTCTCACCCGTGTAAACCGGCAGCGCCAGGTGTTCCCGGGCGAACTTCTCGTAGACCTCCAGCATCCGCGTGGTTTCTTCCCGGGCTTCCCGCTCGGTCTCATGGGCCGTGTGGCCTTCCTGCCAAAGAAACTCGGCCGTCCGCAAGAACAGCCGGGGCCGCATCTCCCACCGGAAGACGTTCGCCCACTGGTTGATGAGGATGGGCAGGTCGCGGTAGGACTGCACCCATTTGGCGTAGGTGGCGCCGATGATTGTCTCACTGGTGGGCCGCACCACCAGGGGCTCGGTGAGTTCGGCCGAAGGCGCCGGACGCAGCCCGCCACGGCCGTCGGCCTCCAGGCGATGATGCGTCACCACGGCGCATTCCTTGGCGAACCCCTCCACGTGTTGCGCCTCCTTGGCGAGGTAACTCAGGGGAATGAACAGCGGGAAATAGGCGTTCTTGTGGCCGGTGGCTTTGAACATGCCATCCAGGATCCGCTGCATGTTTTCCCAGAGTCCGTAACCCCAGGGCTTGATCACCATGCACCCCCGCACATCGCTGTTCTCAGCCAGATCGGCGGCACGAACAACTTGCTGATACCACTCGGGAAAATCCTCGTCGCGGCGCGGGCTGATAGCGGTTTGGGGCTGGCTCATAGGTTTGCGGAAAAAACGGGTCGCGAAACTATTCGCCCCCTGCCGAATCGGCAAGCAGCCGATTGCACTAAAGCCGGGAGAGAAAATCGCGGAAAAAAGCCACGCCCCGCTCCAGCTCGACCACCTCAATCCACTCATCCTTGGTGTGCGCTTGGGCGATGGCCCCCGGCCCGATCGCCACGGCAGGCACCCCGCTGCGCGCAAACACCGCCGCGTCACAGAACCACGGCGCACCCACCGGACGGGCCCCGCAGGCGCAAAACGCTTCCACCAGCGGATGCGTGGGGTCGGTGTCCATGGGTGCAGAGCATACATGCTCAATTTCCAGATCAGGACACACCACGCGCAATTGGCCACTCACGTGCTCGAGCAAATCATCGGCCCCCGGAACCGTACGGATATCCACCTCGACCCGGCACAGGTCGGGGACGATGTTGGTTTTGCTCCCCCCCTGAATGACCCCGGCGCTGATGGTCGGACTTCCCAGGACCGGGTGGGAATATCGGGCCAACCCCGGCGCCACCTCGTCGCGAATACACCGAAGCACATCGGCCATTTTATAAATAGCGTTGGAGCCGCGCTCGGGAGCGGACGCGTGGACAGCCTTGCCGCGGGTGACCAGAGTCAGCCAGAGCGACCCTTTGTGCGTATGAACAACATCCAATCC
>JBEIUI010000078.1:0-16540 GCA_040374425.1 Verrucomicrobiia bacterium
ATTTGGACTGGTTTTGAACCCGAACCCCGAAGTTTCAGAGACGGAACCTTCTCGCACGGAGACACGGAGGGCGCGGAGAGCGGATTGTAAATGACAGAAGACAAGGGCTTTGCGTTTTCGATCGCGCAGTCGATCCGCTGGGACTTCCGTTTTCGGGTTGAACCGAAAACCGGGCGAAAGAAGGAAGGCATCGTTTTGTGCGGAGGGTGGGGTTGTGTTTGTGTTGCAACTCTCTTCAACCAAGCCCCTTCCCGCAGAACGATGCTTTTTCAATTTCCGTTTTCGGGATAAAAGAAGGTCTGAAATGGGTGTAAGCTACCCCATGAAGCCGATGGTTACTGATGAGCTGTGGGAAGAAATCAAACCTCGTTTGCAACCCATCCGCCCCGTCCCAGAGCAGGGCGGCCGCCGAGTTCGGATCGGGCAGCATTGCAGGGCATCCTCTCTGTGTTGCGCAGCGGCATTCCTTGGGAGCTGCTTCCTGCGGTGTTTGGTGTGTGCGGGATGACCTGCTGGAGGAGACTGCGCGATTGGCAGGCGGCCGGGGTCTCTGGGAGGGTAACCGGCTGGGGCTCTGTCCAAAAACTGTCCAAAAATCGACCTAGATTTTCAGGGAAAGACCTAAAGACCGACCATTCAAAGACTTAGAATGGTGACCCTAACGGGATTCGAACCCGTGTTACTCCCGTGAAAGGGGAGTGTCCTAGACCTCTGGACGATAGGGTCGTCTTGCGAGGAGCGGCGGATGATGTGGAGCCGGGCATCGAGTTGCAACCCCTTTTTCATCAAATTCACCCGCCCACCGCCTATCCGTCCCGGAAATCCGCGGCCTTCAACCAAGTCTGCCACCAAGAACCCAATCGGCGCTCCGATCCGACGCGCCTTGATGGATTTCCATGGCCGTTTTCGCTCGGTTCCCCATCTCGCGGCACTTGGCTGGATCCTCAAAAAGCTGCGTGAGAGTCCCGAACAAGGCCGCGTCATCGGCAACCTGAACTGCGGCGTTCCGCTCCTTGAGCAGGGCCACCACCGATGCGAAATTTTCCATGTGCGGACCGTAAACCACGGGCTTGCCGAGAGCAGCGGGTTCGGCTGGGTTTTGCCCTCCAACATCGCGAATCCCAGGCAAACTTTTGCCGACAAAAACCACGGTGGCGGTCTGATACCAATCCCGCAGTTCGCCCGTGGTATCGACCAACAGGACGTCGCTACCCGGTTCCCTCTGAGAGGCTAGCGCGCTGCGCAAACAAACCCGGGCGCCCGTCAACTGCAGCTCCCGGAGAAGTGCCCCGCAGCGTTCCACATGCCGCGGTACGAGGATGAGAAAAAGGTTGGGAAACCGTATCCGCAACGCGCTCCACGCCTTGAGCAGCAGCATTTCCTCGGGAGCCCAGGTGCTGCCGGCGAGCAGGACCGGAGCTCCGGGCGCGACCCCCGCCCTTTCCAAAAGAAGCCGAAATTCGTTGGCCGCGGCAGGGTTGGAGGCGGCGGATGCCCCGTCGAACTTGATACTGCCGGTGTGCAGAATGCGCTCCGAGGGCACGCCGAGTTTTGCCCAGCGCGAGCAATCGGCGGGCTCGGGCACGAGCACTGCATCGAGCATCCGGAAGATCGGCCCCGTCCAAGCCTTGAACCGTTGGAAGCGAGCCTCGCTGCGGGGCGACAACCGGGCGTTGACCAGCGACACGGGGACATCGCGACGGCGGCATTCAGCGAGGAGGTTGGGCCAGGCCTCTCCTTCAACCAGAAGCACTTGCCTGGGCCGGATCCAATCCAGTGCGGCGCGCACGACGGAACGCAGATCGATGGGGTTGTAAATGACCAGTATTCCGGGGCCGGCGTTTTGCCGGGCTAACGCGAAGCCGGTGGTGGTGGTGACGGAAATGACCACCGGCAGACCGGGCTGTTTGCGGCGGAGAGCGCCGGTGAGTTTGAGAGCCACGAGGGTTTCACCAACGCTGATGGAATGGATCCATACGGGCGGATCGGCTTGGCCGGGGAAATCCTCACGCCGGCCCGAGTACCGGCCCAAACGCTGCCCAAACCCGTCTTTGTAATTGCCCCGGCGAACCATGCGCAGCAGCACCCCGGGCAACATCAGAAGAAACACCAGGGGGAAGAGCGTGTTGTAAACACGCAGGCTCCGTGACGCTTCGGCCGGCAGATTCATTCCGGCGAACCTGCCCCCGCATGCCGCAGGAACGCCACCTCGGTGGCCCCGTAGCGTTTCTGACGGAAACATTCCCAGCGATCCCGAAGGGGCAGTTTCGCGCCTGGTTTGTGTTCGAGCACAAAAATACCGTCCGGAGCGAGAGCGTTGAGCAGGGAATCGCAGGCCAGCAGTTCAGGAGTAAAATCGCGGTCCCCGGGCTGTTTGGCGTAGGGGGGATCGGCCAGGATCAGATCGAAAGCCTGGGGTGCGGCGAACTTATCGAGGTAGCGAAAAACGTCGAACTGATGGACTGAGCCACCCTGAACCCCGGTTTTGGCGAGGTTGCGCTCAATGACAGCCGTCGCGCGGCCGTCGCTTTCCACAAACGCGGCGGAAGCGGCGCCCCGGCTCAGCGCTTCAATTCCCAGGCCGCCGCACCCGGCGAACAGGTCCATGACCCGGGCCCCGTGGATGAGTTCGCCCAAGCTCGAATAGATGGCGCTTTTGACCACGTCCATCGTGGGACGGAGATCGGTTTTTGGAGTGAAAAGGGGGATACCCCCGGCGGAACCTGCAATCACTCTCATGGAACAACAGGCGGGGTGGGCGGGGGATCTTGGGACACTTGGGCAGCGGGCGTTTTTTTCTTTTTCCTGGAATCGTCGTCCTTTTTTTTCTTCGAACCGAACAGGCTGGAGACGAGGTTTTCGAACTGGTCGCCGAGTTTCTTGCCGACGAGTTTCTCCGCCAGATCGGTTTTGGGGCGATCAGCGCGGCCTGAGACTTTGAAGTCGATGAAAGGCAGACCGGGGGGCTCGGGCTGGGTAAGGGAATCGCGGAGGAACCCGGGCATTTTTTTGACAAGCCCCTCCCGGATCGCCAACCGAGCGTCGAGCCCGAGTTTTCCATCAAACCGGACGGCCCCGGCGGCGGTGAGCTTCAACTCCAGCGCCTCCAGAAGCAGTTCGTCCACGGTCAATCGTTCCTCCCCGAGACGGAAAGCGGCTTGGGCGGTCTTGAGCTTGAGAGTGGAAAGCTCATCGATCTGGAGGACTTGGCCGAGGGTTTGAAAGAAGTCGAGTTGGCGAAATTGTCCCTCTTGTAGCGAACAGACGCCGCTACCCTCGAGCCGCTGGATTTGGTCGATGCGCCCCCGCAGTTCGACGTGTCCGAGCAGCAACCCGGCGGCCTGGCCCGGGTCCCAGCCGGCCTCCGTGGTGAATCGGCCCAGATCTACCTGATCAAAGCGCAGGGACCCCGTGAAAGGCCCGCCACGTCCGCGGGCATCCGCCTGGAGTTGGCCTCTGAGGGTGCCGTCGGCCCAGCGCGTTTCCAGAGCTGGAAACGTGATTTGGGCCGAGTCGACTTCGAAAGGGGTGCGCAGGTCGCTGAGAAAAACCGATTCCCGGAGGGTCACGCGGGCCACTGAGAGCTGTCCGTCGATCCGCGCCGGGGCCGACATCCGTCCGTCGATTTGCAAACCCTCGCAGGCGGCGACGCGGCCGCCCTTGGCATCGATCCATTCCACCGATCCATCCAGCAACCGCAGGTGCTCCAGCACCACCTTCAATCCCGGCTTCGAGGGATGCTGCGCTTCGGTTTTATCCTCCTGGGGGGTTCTGGCCACCGGCGGCCGGGCCGGGAGTTCCCAACGGCCTTTGGCGTTTTGCAGCCAAACAACCCTGGGCTGGTCCACGCGCAGCTCGGAAATGACCAGACGCTTTTTGAGCAAAGGCAAATACCGGCAGTCAGCGCTCACACTACGAGCCTCGAGAAAAGGGGCCTCATTGTGGGTTGCAGAATCGCCCGCGGGGACCGAGATGCCATGGATGCGGATAGTTCCCCAGAAACTGACTGCGGTGGAGGTGATCTTCAGAGGGAGTTTGAGCGCTTTGGCGAGCTCCTCCTGGATCCGGGCCTGGGGGCCCGGGGATTGGAGGTAAAGATTGGCGCCGACAATCAACATCCCGCCGATCGAGGCCGTTGTAGCCAGAAGGATGAGAATAGCCTTGGAAACTCGATTCACGGCGCAGAAGTTACGCGCCGACTTTGGAAAGAAAAGGCCGAATCGCCCACGCCGACATGGAGGAAATCCTCGTTATTTTAAACCCCGCAGCGCGCAGCGAGAGAGCCCGGAAAGCCTGGGCTCAGATCGAGCGTTTGCCCGGATGCAGGCTCCAGCCAACCGCCGGAGTGGGCGAAGCCCGGGTGCTGGCTCAACGGGCGGTGGAGGAGGGTCGCCGCACGCTGGTCGCTGCGGGCGGAGACGGCACTGTCAACGACGTGGTCAACGGAATCGCGGGCAGCGGCGCGACCCTCGGAGTGTTGCCGGTGGGAACCATGAACGTGTTCGCCGCAGAGCTGGGCATTCCCAACCAACTCGAGCGAGCGTGGGAAGTGATCAGGGCAGGCCACACCCGTTCGGTGGACCTTGGCCAGGCCAACGAACAATATTTCGTGCAACTGGCCGGGGTCGGCCTGGATGCGCAGATCGTGGAAGCCACGACTTGGGAGGCCAAGAAAAACCTGGGACCGCTGAGTTACCTGATTTCGGCGGCGCATATCGCCTCTCGAAAACCGCCCCGGCTCCGGGTGGAGACCGCAAACGGCCAGTATGAGGGGGCGTTTGTGCTCGTGGGGAATGGCCGATACTACGGAGGGCCCGTGACTTTTTTCAACGAAGCGCAGCTTGATGACGGGAAACTCGATGTTCTGATTTTCAAGAACCTCGGCTACCTGGATCTGGCGCGTTATCTGGGCAGTATTTTGATGAGGCGGCACACGCGGTTGCCGGACGTGGAGTATTTCCAGACCTCCGAGGCCCGGGTCCACAGCGTGGACGGCGTGCCAGTGGAGGTGGATGGCGAAGTGGCGTGCCACCTGCCGGTGACCTTTCGGATTGCGGCCTCCAAACTCAGCGTGCTGGTGCCGGGGTGAGACCGGGCCTGCGCGTCGGGGTGCGGGATTCTGCGCTGCCAAAAGGCCCAAGGTCGGGGTTCCGGGGCGATTGTCATTTTACAACGTCCCACCCGCCCCTTATTTTTTTGAATCCCATGCGTCGATCCCGTCGCCAGATACCGTCGCTCCGACCCGGTTGGGGTCTGGTGCCGCCCAGCGCTACGGCGGTCTTGCTGGGGATCCTCGGGACGGGCTGGGTGGCGCAGTGTTGCCTGGCATTGCTTCCGACTACGGGTCTAGCCGAAGGGCATCGTTACCCGGAGATCTTGGGGCTCCACGCAAACGGCTTGGCCGCTGGGCGGCTCTGGCAGCTGTTCACGTTCCCCCTGGCAACTCCCAGTCTTTTTGAGGCGATCCTGGGGTTCACGCTGCTCGCGTTGTCCGGCCGCGCCTTTGAAAAACTTGCGGGCCGCTGGCACTTGGCGGGCGTTTACTTTGCGGGCAGCCTGCTGGCGGGGCTTTTCCACTGGGCAGTGCAACCCGAGGTTCCACTGATGGGGGCCAGCGCCGGCGCGGCCTCCGTGCTCGGAGCCTACTCGACCGTTTTTGCCGGGTGGCGGCTCCCTTGGGCGGGGTTCCGAGCCGGACGCCTTCGAGCGGCTCCCGTGGCGGCACTGTTTGTGAGCTGCGGAGCCGCGCTGTGGTGGCTGTGGCCATCCCAATTCATGCCGCCCGGAGCTCTCTGTGCGGGGGCCTTTGCCGGGTGGATCTACGCCCGTAGTCTGGGCTTCGGCAGACCACTCTCCTGGCGGGGGCTCGTCTCAGAAAGGCGGAATCGGGCCCTGCGGCTGGAGAACATGGGCGCTGCGGAGTTTGTTCGGGATCAAATTGACCCCATTCTAGAGAAGATCTCCCGGGAAGGAGTCAACCGCCTGACCCGGGCTGAACGGAGAACCTTGGAACGGGGGCGCCAGAAACTCGCGCTCGAACCCCGTTCAAAATCGCGCTGAGCGGAAAAACCTGGTCGGCACCCAAGCAGCTGACGGTGGGCGCTGGCTTGCGCTTCGAAAAAGAAGGCCGGACCGAGTCCTCGCTCGGTCCGGCCCGCTGAGGGGGAAATCCTGGGAACGCCGTTTTGCGGCGGCGCGATTACACCGTGCGCTCGACGAGCTTTTGCACGGCACGCAGCCGCTCTTTTTCTTCGAGCCGGGTGCAACGCGATTCTGCAAATTCGAGTAAAGTGAGCATGGTATTGGCGAGTTGCAGGGCGCGTTTTGCTCTTCCACGAACACCGTCAATTGGGGCCATGGCGCGCAGCCCCGCAGCCGTGCGAACGGCCTCATAGTTGAATGCCAGCCACTCGATCATGCCGACCTGGCTGAGTCGGCCCCCGGAAGTTTCGCAACCGAGGTCAATGCAGAGGCGGATAAACGCTGGGCTAACCCGTGCATGCATGCTCAACTCCTCAATCGTGAGCGGTGTGTTGTCGTGCGGACGGGAGGAGGAACGCTGAGGCCTCTCGGAAGAATCATCCATGGGACCCTTAAAAGCACAGAGTGGACCCGCCGATATGAATCCCGGTATTTGGCGAGAAACCCCCGCAAATCACGGCCGTTTTCTCTCAAAAAGAAAAATGCGCCGTCTTTTTTGGAAAAGACGGCGCATTGGCACGGGATAAGCCGTGGAGAAATCAGGCTGTGGTGGATTACTGGCAGGACTCGCAAACACCCCCGGTGCGCATGGCCTCGATCGAACAGGCCAAAGCCGCATCTGAGGCAGGCGGGGCGGATTCCGCCGCACGCCGCTCCCGATGACTGGAGTCGATGGATGACTTGTTCATCGTCCGCAGGTAGTACGTGGTTTTGAGTCCGCGCTCCCAAGCTTCGCGGTACATGAAACTCGCTTTGCGCGCGTCGTTTTCAGCCAGCCAGAGATTGGTACTTTGCGCCTGATCGATCCATTTCTGACGCACGGCCGCGCACTGCAGGATCCAAGTGGAATCAATCTCGAAAGCGGTCTTGTAGAGGCGCTTGAGATGGGCGGGCACCCGTTCGATGGGCTGGATGGAGCCATCGAAATACTTGAGATCGGCCAACATGTCCGCGTCCCAGAGCCCGAGCCGCTGAAGCTCTTTGAGGAGGTGATCGTTGGTGCGAACAAACTCGCCACTGAGGTTGGATTTCGTGTGGATGTGCTTGTAAACGGGTTCCACGCAGGGCGTTGACCCCATGAGATTGGAGATGGTCGCTGTGGGGGCAATCGCCATGCAGTTGGAGTTGCGCATTCCCTGGCGCCGGATTTTTTCGCGCAGCTCGTTCCAAGGCATCCGGCTTTTGCGGTCGACCTCGACGGGCAACCCTCGCTCTTTCTCAAGCAATTCGAGGGTGTCGAGCGGGAGCAATCCGCGATCCCACTTGGAGCCGGGATAACTCTGGTAAGAGCCCCGTTCGGCGGCCAGGTCGCTGCTGGCGCCATAGGCGTAGAACGCGATGGCCTCAAGGAGTTCGTCGTTGAATGCAACAGCCTCCGGCGTATCAAACGGGATTTTTTTGATGTAGAGGGCGTCCTGGAGCCCCATCACCCCAAGCCCGACGGGACGGTGTTTGAGGTTCGCGTTGGCGGAGGCGGGGACCGGGTAGAAATTGATGTCGATGACGTTGTCGAGCATCCGCATCAGGGTGGTGATGGTCGTGCGCAGCTTTTCGTGGTCGAGGCTGCCATCCTCCCTGAGGTGGTTGGGAATATTCACGGAAGCGAGGTTGCAAACGGCCACCTCGTCCATGCTCGTGTTCAACTCGATCTCCGTGCAGAGGTTCGAGTTGTGAATCACCCCGCAGTGATCCTGCGGGGAACGCACGTTGGCGGGATCCTTCCATGTCATCCACGGATGCCCCGTTTCAAAGAGTGTCTCCAACATGCGCTTCCACATCGCCAGCACCCGCACTTTACGGCCCCAAATTCTACCCTCCTCCACCATCCGCTCGTAGTGCTCGTATCGGCGCTCAAAAGCGCTCCCAAATATCTCCGGCAAATCCGCAACGTCGTTGGTGCGGAACAAAGTCCACGTGGCGTCCTTGGGCAGAGTGCCGTCGGAGATGGCTTTAAGCCGTTTCATGAACAGGTCGGGAATCCAATGCGCCGTGTTCATGTTGTGGGTGCGCCGCCGGTCGTCACCGGTCTCCTTGCGCAGGTCGAGGAAATCCTCGATGTCCGCATGCCAAAGCTCCAGGTAACTGCACAACGCGCCGGGCCGTTTCCCGCCCTGGTTGACCGCGATGGCGATGTCGTTGGAGACCTTAAGAAACGGGATGACCCCGGAGGATTCACCGTTGGTGCCGTGGATGTGGGAGCCGGTGCCGCGCACCGCTGTCCAAGAACAGCCCAGCCCTCCTGCCCATTTCGAAAGATGGGAGAAACGACCCCAAGTCTCGGTGATTTCCTCAATGGAATCCCCGCAGTAGAGCAGGTAACAGCTTGAAAGCTGGGGCCGCTGAGTCCCGGAATTAAAAAGGGTGGGCGTCGACGAACACGCCCTGCGCGTCTTGTAAACACTGTAGAATTCCCGGGCCCGCTCCTCGCGTTGGGTCTCCAACAGGGCCAACCCCATCGAAACCCGCATCCAGAACATCTGGGGTGACTCGAGCCGCTGTTTTTTACCCGTGTGCGGGTCGCGGAAATGGATGAGGTAACGGTCGTAAAGGTTCTGGATCCCGATGAAATCGAACTGCAGATCCGCGTAAGGATCGAGCGCGCCAGCGAGCGATTGGAGGTCGAACTCGCCCAACCGGGGGTCATACCGGCCGGCATCGATCCCCTTTGGGATGTTATTCAGGAACGCCCGCCGATGAGCCTCCTTGAGAGCGCCGAGGCCCTCGGTGATTTTCCAAGGCAGTGTTTCCTCGTAGATGTAACTCAGGAGGACGCGCCCGGCGAAAAACCGCGAATCGGCGTCCACATCCAGGAGGTTCTTCGCGTTAAGGATGATGGTTTCGCGCTGTTCATCGAGGCTCAACGCCATGGAAACGCTGCGTAGCAAACGGGCGATGAGGTCCTCCTCGCTGAGTGTGAGGTTGAGACCAATCCGCGCAAAAGAGAGCCGCGCCCGGATATCGTTGAGCTGCTCGCGGGAAGCCAGTTCGAGCTGGGACTCCCCGGAGGCGGGCGCCTCCACGGCCGTCTCGCGAAGGGCCGACCTGCGGGCCCGGTATTTGGCGTAGGTCAGGGCCACTTTGCCGTGCCCCACTTCCATGAGGATCTCCTCCACGAGATCCTGGAGTTGTTCCACATGAATAAAGAGCGGGCGCTCCCGTTTCATGCGGTATTCGACCTCGGCCTGGACCTGCTCGCCGATGGACGTATCGGCACCGGCGGCCGCCGCCGCCGCACGCACAGCCAGGGCGATCTTGTGGCCCAGCCAATTGACCACCCGGGGCTTGTCGGATTTGACGTGTGAATTGTCGCGCCGAATGACCTGCGGGAAATCGGCGGACACCTCCCCTGCGCTAGCAGCGGGGTCGTTGGAGAGGCTGAAAGTCGTGGTGCTCATGGAATACTCGGGAAACTCAGATCAGATCATCTTCACTCGCGTTCTGCACACTGCCACTGGTCTGATATTCGGTGACGCGGGTTTCAAAGAAGTTCTTCTCCTTCTTGAGGAAGATGACCTCATCAAGCCACAGAAAAGGGTTCTCCTTCACGTTCGAGAGCGTGGGCAGCCCAAGGCTGGCCAAACGCCGGTCCGCGTTGTAATCCACGTAACTAAGAAACTCGCCGAGGCTCATACCCACAGCGTCTTCAGGCAGACAATCCCGAACAAACTCCTTTTCCAACTCCACGCCTTCGGCCATGAAGGCCACGAGTTCCTCGCGAAACTCCGGGGTCCAGATGTCTGGGTTTTCCTTCACCAACTGGTCGAGCAAATACCGCCCGAGGGCGATGTGATTGGACTCATCGCGCAAGGTGTATTGGAACATCTGCCCGATCCCGGTCATTTTGTTCTGCCGATGGATCGAGAGGATCATCGCGAACAAAGCATAGAACTGCGTGCCCTCCATGACCTGGGTGATTCCGAAGATGGCCTTCGCAAACTTCTGTTTGTCCACGGTCTGGGTCAAATCCATGCCCCGCTTGAGCTCCGGCATGTGCCGCGTGATAAAGGCGTTCTTTTTGCGGATGCTGGGGATGTCTTGAAACTTGGCGGTCACCTCGTCGATGTCGATGTTGAGGCTGCCGATGATGTGAAGCAGGGAATCCATGTGGATGGATTCCTCGGCAATCTGCCGCAGGGAAGCATGTTTAAGTTCCGCCGCCGTCAGGTTGTCCTCAATGACGTGGAGCACCGAGTCCCCCACGATGCCTTCCGCTGCCGAGAAATATCCCACGCCCATCTCCACAATCCAGCGCTCCTTGGGGGAGAGGGCGTCGGAGTTCCACTGGTTGCAGTCCTTGGTCATGTCGATGACGTCGGGCTCCCAGTGGTTGGCCTTCATCTGTTTATAGATCCGGTAAGCCTCGTGATACTTGAGCGGGAGCACGTTGAGCTCCGCACTGCGTTCCCCGTTGATCACCCGCTTCCCGGCCATCCGGGCACGCGCCTTCTCCTTGTCGAGACGGAAGGTCTTCTGGCCGATGGTGTAAACGGCGTGGTTGCCTTCCTCCCGTACGCCAAATTCGGCGGGGATCTCGTCAGAAATTTCCATTTCGGAAGCTTGGTATGGGTCAAGAACGGCGATGCTCATCAGGAATCAAGTGTGAAGATGGAGTGTGGATTGGACACGCCCGCCACGGCGCGTTTACAGGGGCTGGCGGATTGGGGAGCAGAAATGCTCCTCAGCATCCGTCCTGTCTTTGGCGAGACAGAAGGGAACCTTCAAAAAGCCTTTTTTCTGGGCGTCTTGGAGGCTCCGGTTGGGATTTTTTACTTCTGCGAGCAGGTCTTCTGGCTTCGAGGTCATCCGATTCGCCTCTGCCTTCCCCGGGGCTTCGCTCCGGGTGGCTTACAACTGAGGTTCCGTCTCTCGTTACAGCGGCGCAACCGCCCGGGATTTCCACCCGGTTCCCTATTCTCCCCCGGGACAAACCGGGGGCACTCACAGGGCAGCCCGTCCACCATATGTTGTGGAAGGGGTAAGAACTATCGCAACCAATAGTGGCCACCGCTTCCCCATGTCAAGGGTTCGAAAAGGAAGTTTCGTTTCTTTTTACTGCCCCCCCAAAAACCAGCGGCGGAAAGCTTCTGCCGCCTCCTTCAGCCCGAGGAAAAACCCGCGCCATCCGATGCCGCGCTGGGGGTTGGGCCGGGGTTCATTGAGCAACTCGAACCGTGGTATCTCCGGGCCCGCCGTGGGAGCGGGTATGTGACTGAACTCTCCTCTTTTCAATGAGCGCACCGGCCCCGTAGTCTGCGCGGCCCATGTCCAGCGAATACAAAGTCAAACTCGAGGTCTTTGAAGGCCCCCTCGACCTGCTGCTTTACCTCATCAAAAAAGACGAGGTCGACGTGTACGACGTGTCGATTGAAAGGATCACGCAGCAGTATTTGGAGTTCATGGAAGCCTTCAAGGTGCTCGACCTCGAAGTGGCGGGCGAATTCGTGGTCATGGCCGCCAACCTTATCTACATCAAAAGCCGGAGCCTGTTGCCCGTGGCGGTGCAACCTCCGGACGAGGAGTCCGAGGAGGAGGATCCTCGCTGGGAGCTGGTGCGCCAACTCGTCGAGTACAAGAAATTCAAGGACGCCGCCGCGCAGCTCAGCCACAAGGAGCTCGAACAGTCCAAAATGTTCACCCGGCTGCCTGAGGTCGAGCCCACCCCGGAACGGCCCTTGGGTGATGTCAGCGTGTTCGACCTCATCAACGCGTTTAATGGGATTCTCAAACGGCTCAACCACCGGGAGGATCTCCGGGAGATCTTCGAGGAGAACTACACGGTGTCGGACAAGATCGATCTGATCATCAAAATGATGGCGGGAGAGGTGCCTTTGAAGTTCACCGAGCTTTTTACCAGCGTGGCGTCGCGTGCGGAGATTGTAGTGACGTTCCTGGCGTTGCTAGAGCTCATCCGGCTCAAACAGATCAAGGCGGTGCAGGAAGACGCCTTTGGGGAAATCACGTTGCGATGCGCCTAGGCTGGGCGGAGCTTGTGTCTTGAATCATGACGCTCAAACAAGTCATTGAGGCCTTGGTTTTTGCATCTCCAAAGCCGATCGCAACCAAAGAGATCCTCGCTGCGCTCCGGTCGGCGGAAGAGCAAACCGAGGACCCGGCTCTCAAAGAACACGCCCGGGCCAAGGAGGAGGACGTCGTCGCCGCGCTCGTGGAGTTACAAGCCGATTACGAAAACACGGGACGCGCGTTTCATCTGGCCGAACAGGTCAGCGGCTGGTCGTTGGTGAGCATCCCCTCCGCAGCGCCCTGGGTGCGCCAGCTTTATCCTGAAGCCAAACCCACTCGACTCACAGGCCCCCAGCTCGAAACCCTCGCCATTGTCGCCTACCGCCAGCCTGTGACACGGGCCGATATCGAAGCGGTGCGAGGTGTCGCCGTTGATGGCGTCATGCAAGTGCTGCTGGATCGCGGCCTAGTGAAAATCGCCGGGCGCGCCGAGGTGCCGGGACGGCCCCTGCTCTACCGGACCACCGAATATTTTCTCCAACATTTCGGACTCAAAACCACCGACGAACTTCCCAACGCCGGCGAACTCAAGCGGGTCCCACTCCCCACCGCAGCCGCATTAGCCGAGGAATCCAAGCCGAAAGGCAAAAAGAGCGCCGCCGAGCCCGCTCCGGCATCTTCCGCCGTCGAGGCTTCAAAAGAACCGACTCCGGAGCCCGTTGCCGCGGCTGCGGCCACCGAAACCGGGGCCGAACCCGCCGCCACCCATTCATCTCACGCATGACGCTTCCCGAAATCCGCAAACAGATCGATGTCATCGACGAACAGCTCGTGCAGCTCTTCAACGAGCGGGCCGACCTCGTGCATGAAGTGGGCGTGGTGAAAAAAGCGGAGGGAACGGCCATCTACGCGCCGGAGCGGGAGGAACAGGTATTGCGCGCCTTGGTGGAGAAAAACCGGGCCCGGGGGGGGCGGCTTCCCGACAAAGCCATCCTTGCGATTTACCGCGAAATCATGTCGGCGTCCCTCGCCTTGGAGAAGGATTTGACGATCGCGTTTCTTGGCCCAGAAGCCACGTACACCCATCAAGCCGCGCGGAGTAAATTTGGAGCCAGTGTCAATTACGCGCCACAGGTCAACATTGCCGATGTGTTCGATCGCGTAGCCCGCGGCCAGGCCGATTACGGGGTGGTGCCGATCGAGAACTCCACCGAAGGCGCCGTTAACCACACCCTCGATGTGTTCATGGAAAGCGATCTGCGCATCTGCGCCCAGATCCTTCTGAAGATCGAAAACAATCTCATGGCGAAGATCCCGCGGGATCAGATCCGCAAGGTCTACAGCCATCCCCAGGTGTTCGGGCAATGCCGCAACTGGCTGCGCACCAACCTCCGCGGGGTCGATCTCATCGAGGTCTCCAGCACCACACGCGCGGCGGAAATGGCCGCTGCAGAGCCCGAATCCGGAGCGCTCGCTGGACGCATGGCTTCCGAGGTTTACGGCCTGCAGATCCTTGATGCGTCCATTCAGGACAGCCCCAACAATACTACGCGCTTTCTTGTGATCGGCCACGCCGCGTCCCCGCCCACCGGCAACGACCGCACCTCGCTCATGTTCTGCGTCCAGGACAAACCCGGCGCACTCTTTGCCGCGCTCGAGCCCTTCAACCGGCTCAAGATCAGCATGAGCAAAATCGAGAGCCGGCCCTCCAAACGCAAAGCGTGGGAATACTTCTTCTTCGCCGATGTGGACGGACACGCCAACGAACCCAAACTTCAGGAGGCAATCTCCGAGCTCTCCCAGCACTGCACTTTCGTCAAAACCTTGGGCACTTACCCCAGGACAGCCCTAGGTTGACCCTCAATTCCGGGAGAAAGTCGGGCTCTCCTCAGACATCTCCACTCCCAGCCCAAGGCGCGGTCCATGCTCAACTCCCGCGGACGCGCCCGCCAAAGATCGAGCCGCCGCCACGTCTTGCGGACAACCGGCTCAGTCAAACGGGCCCATCATGAGCCGGGGTCTCTATCGCGGCGGCTCTGACGCTCCCGCCCTCTACTGGAGGGCCTTCACCAGCTCCGTCACGTTGTGCCGGAACATGCCGGAATACGTCCCCCCCTCCCCCAAGCCGTCCGCATACAACACCCCGCCCAGCTTCGCCCCGCTCTCCCGGACAATCTCCCGCAAAACCCGCGGGTTTTCCATCTGCTCGGGAAACACCGCCTTCACCCCCTGCGCGCGGATCATCTCGATGATTCCCGCCACTTTCGCCGAGGAGGGTTCATCCGAGGCGCTCACCCCCTCAATGGCATAAATCGTAAACCCGTAGTCCCTCGCGAAATACTGGAAGGCGTCGTGTGAGGTCACCAGTTTGCGCGCGCTCCGGGGCAGCACGGAGATCTTCTCTCTGGCCCAGTTCTCCAGGCTCTCCAACTCCCCAAGATACCGCTCCGCGTTCGCGTCGAAACCCGCGCGCTCCGCAGGGCGCAGGCCGCTCATGGCGTCCCGCACAATTTTCGTGGCGCGCCGCATATGGGCGATGCTGTGCCACCAGTGGGGATCTTCCACTGTGCGCTCTGGACGTTGCTCATCCGTAAGACGCAGCGAGGGGAATCCCGCACCCACCTCCACAAGGACCGCATTCCTCCCGGCGGCCTCGCGCAACTTCCTCGCATACCCGGCCTCCAGCCCCTTGGCCGAAAGCAGAACCACCTCGGCCCGCTCCAGCACACGCAGGTCCCCAAGCCTCGGCTCAAACCCGTGCGGGTCAATTCCTGGCCCCACGTGCCCGTGCACTTTCACGGCGGCACCGCCCACTTGCGTGGCGATCTCCGTGAGAATTGTGCTGAAGGTGGAAACCCGCAGCGGTTCCGCGCCGGCGACCGACAACAAACACAACAAACACCAAAACGCGCTGGATATCCGGTGGATCATGGCGAACCCAAAAAAAGCCGCCGACATCAGGAATCCAACTCAACCGGATCAATCACCAGGCGGAGTCGGGGGTGTTCCCCGCAGCAGCTCGGCCCACTCCGATGCACCAGCCCGCAGCCCTCGTTGCCGGGCCAGAGCAGTCCCTTGAAAAGGGCCACGGCACCCGCCGGCACGGTCCGAATTTGGCCGGGCTCCGGCACAATCGCGGCGTTGGTCTCCGCAATCGAACGGCCCAGCAACCCCAGCTCCGAGCGGTTGACATCCGGCTCATCCGCCCACTCCATGCCCTCCCCGTGATACGTGCAAAGCAGCCGAACCCGGAGGGTGTCCACGTGAAACGCCGCGCAAGCCGCGTCCCGGACAACCGCCAGCCGAACCCGGACACGCCCGCAATCGGCCGCATCCGCCAAGTCCCACACCCGCGCCTCGATATCCGCACAAAGCCAAGGCCCCACCGCCCCCACTCCGGCCAAAGACGCCAGCGCCGCTTGCAAGGCCGGGCCCGGCGCCGCAGTGACATCCAGCGCATTCAACCCGCCCGTGGCAAGCGCGCCGCAGGCCGCCGCAACCCATTCGGGCAGATCCCGCGTCCAAACCGCCAGATCACAGCCGTCGGAACGGATCCGGCGGAACACCTCGGGGCGGGCATCGAAAAAGGCGCGGGTAAGACGGGGGGCAAGATGCGGAGAAAGATCCATGAGCGACAAAAAAAGGAAGGCCGAAGCCTCTAATGCAATTGGTTTGCATAACCGAATCCTTTTTGCAATTCATTGTCAACAAGCGCACCTCACCATGCCTGCTTCCCCCGCATTTTCACCTCCCTCTCAGACCCGCGCCTTGGTGCGCGATCTGGCCGGGTTTCTCACCCAACAGATGTTCTATTGGGGATGCGACGCCCGGCAACGCGACGGCAACCTGCTCGTCCGGCTGGGCGCGAACCGCTTGGCCCGGGAACAGGCGTTCGGGGAAGGCAGCAGCCGGTATCGGTTCCCGTGGCAATCCGGCCTCGTTGAACTCCACAGCTTCTGCGTGGGGTGGTATCCGGCGGCTCCGACCGATTCCGGCGTCCTTTTTATCCGGGGGCGTGAACGGCTTTTTGGTTGTGCGGGGGCGCGTCCGCTAACGCCCGGGCATTACGAGGAGGAGCAATTCCGGCCGGCGAACGCCGAGGAGCTCTTGGATTTCTGCCGTCCGCTGCTGAGCTGGATCGCCGAGTATGAGGAGCGGGTGAGAGACTGCCGGGAGGAATCGTATCGGGACCAGTGTTTTGAGCTGTACCGCAAAGCCGGCCACGGCAGGCCCTGGCTTCCGCCCGAGCTGTCCCGGGCCTGGATGGAGGAGTTTCTTGCGGGGCCGCAAAAGATCCGCCGCGCCAAGTGGCTGCGCCGAGAGTGGCGCGGGCCTTCACGGGGAACGATGGGCAGACCTGTCAGCTAGTGTAGTGCAG
>JBEIUI010000042.1:0-24105 GCA_040374425.1 Verrucomicrobiia bacterium
ACAAATGGATGCTGGGGCCTTTGGCTGTTGGCATCGTTTACGTTAAAAAAGCGCACTTTGATTTGTTGCGCCCCACTTTGCTGGGGGCATGGAACGTGAAGTCCCCCTATTTTCATGCGCAGGATGACATTGAGTTCGTCCCGACCGCGCAGCGGTATGAACCGGGCGTGCTGAATACCGCAGGAATCTACGGAATGAAGGCCGCTCTTGACCTTCTTCACGGCCATGGAATGGAGCGCGTGGCAGCGCGGCTGCTGGATCTTAAGGCGCATCTCCTGGCTGGATTGGACTCTTTGGGCTTCTCTTTGGCCGGGCCTCGTGACGGGAAGAATGCCTCGAGCACCACGACGTTTTTCCATGATTCGGCGCCTGCGGGGCGGCTTTTCGCGGCGCTGGAAAAGGAGCGGATTATTGTTTCAATGCGGCACGATCGGGAGCTTCGCGAATATCTGCGTTTCAGCCCGCATTTTTACAACACCGAGGCTGAAATCGATCGGGCGCTGGAGGTTCTTGCAAGCGCCCTCTGAAGCTGCGGCGGAAGTGCTTTTGGAAGTGCTCTCGGAAAATTGCCTTCGCTCGACGCAGGGATGGGCTGAAGCTCGGGGATGACTTTGTCTCCCACGCCGGACCAGATTGTTGAAGCACTTCGGTTTTTCGAAGAAGGCCAGCCTTTTCCTCGCGAGCATGTGCTCGCAGCCATGGCGCAGCGCAAGCAGCTCACCCCCCTTCTCCTGGCGGAGTTGGAGCGCATGGGGCGCAACCCGGAGGCCATCTTGGATCATGAGGCGCTCCATCTCTACGCGATGTATCTTCTGAGTTATTTTCGAGAGCCTCTCGCGCTCCCGCTTTTGATCCGCTTTTTTTCATTCCCTGGAGAGGCCTCTCTGGACGTCACCGGGGACTTAATTGCGGAGGATTTGGGGCGGATGCTGGCGTCCGTGTGCGCCGGGGAGACGGCCTCCATCGAGGCGCTGGTAGAAAACGAGGAGGTCCATGAAGCCGTGCGGGCTGCCGCCCTGGATGCCTTCGTTGTTTTGGTGGCTGCCCGGTGTATCCCGAGGGCGGCGGCGGTTGCTTTCTTCCAGGAACTTTTATCGTCTCGTCTGCGCAGAAAGCCGAATGCGGTCTGGACGGGGCTTTTAATGGCATGTGTGGACCTGCATCCTGCGGATTGGATGCCGGAATTGCGCAGAGCATTCAAAGAGGGGCTTTTTTCTGACGTGGCCTACTCGCTGGAGGAGGTTGAGGCAAACGCGCGATTGGACCGTGAGACCGCGCTTTCATGTCTGAGCTCGGAGTGGGGTCTTATGGAGGATCCGGTTAAGGAGATGTCTTGGTGGGCCTGCTTTCCACAAGACGAGGACGGATCGCCTGACGACGAGCCAGCCGATGATGAGCCGGGTGTCAGCGCTTAGCCTCGGCAGCCACCCTCCGTCGTGGCAGTCCTTTTCTGCTTCGGCCGGACCAGCTGCGCCCATGTGGCTACGATGGAGAGTTTAACAAAGGCGACGGGGAAACGCGTTAAACCGCTGTGCCGGGTCTCTTCAAAACACGGACGGCGCGTTTTCAAGATCCACGGATAGATCGGTCGAGTGCTTGACCTACTCGAAAAGCGGGGCATAGCATCCGCCAGTTCGTAAAACAGGAGCCACCCAATTTGGACTTAAAAGACATTAAAGAGCTCATCGCGATGATGAGGAAAAACGACCTGTCAGTTTTTAAACTTGAGCAGGAAGGCTTTCGAATCACCCTCAAACGAGGCGCCGATTTTCAGCCCGTGATCACTCAGGCAAGTGTGCCTTTCCCACTTCCCGCAGCGGTTCCCTCTGGGGTTCCTTCTGTGGTTCCGGCGGTTGAGCCCGCTGCGGCTCTGCCGGCTCAGAAGCTTCGTGAGATCACTTCGCCGATGGTCGGTACATTCTATGCATTTCCGTCTCCGGACTCTCCTGCCTACGTTTCCGTTGGACAGGAAATCACCGAAGACTCCGTGGTGTGCATCGTTGAGGCGATGAAAGTGATGAACGAAATCAAGGCGGAATGCCGCGGCGTCATTGCGGAGGTCGTCGCGGAAAACGGCAAGCCCGTGCAGTTCGGCCAAGTCCTGTTCCGTTTACGCTAGAAAAAGCTGGATGGGTTTTACCCCCTCCCGAGCGGCCCTGCCGGAATGACGACTCCGGATGTTTGGCCATTGTCTCCTCTTAATTAGACCAACCTTGCCGTTTGCGGCCCACGCTGATGTTTAATAAAGTTCTCATTGCCAATCGCGGCGAGATTGCCCTGCGCGTGATTCGCGCATGCAAGGAGCTCGGGATCAAGACCCTTGCCGTTTACTCTGAGGCCGATGTGGATTCCCTCCACGTGCAGTTGGCCGACGAATCCATCTGCATTGGGCCGGCGGCCAGTTCCGAGAGCTACCTCAAGATCGACCGCATCATCAGCGCGGCTGAAATCGGGGATGTGGATGCCATTCATCCGGGCTATGGTTTTCTGGCTGAGAACGCGCATTTTGCAGACGTCTGTGCGAGCTGTAACATCAAGTTTATCGGGCCGATGCCGGATGCCATCCGCGCGATGGGCGATAAGAATACTGCCCGTGCCACTGCCCGCAACGCCGGGGTGCCCGTAACGCCCGGCTCGGATGGCCTTGTGGAGACCGAGCAGGAGGCGCTCAAGGTCGCCAAAAAGATCGGTTATCCGGTGATGATTAAGGCTGTTGCGGGAGGGGGAGGGAAAGGGATGCGCCCTGCCCACAATGATGTCTCCTTGGTCCAAGGCTTTCACGGCGCGCGGATGGAGGCAGAAAAAGCGTTCGGCAACCGCGGGGTCTACATCGAAAAGCTCATCGAAAACCCTCATCACATCGAGTTCCAGATCATGGCGGACTCCCACGGGGATGTGGTGCATGTTGGCGAACGAGACTGCTCGATGCAGCGTCGGAATCAGAAAATTATTGAGGAAACCCCCCTCTCCGCTGATGGCCGATGCTCTGAGGAAGAAAATGGGGGCTGCTTCAGTGAAGCTTGCCGAGTCCGTGGGTTACGTCGGGGCTGGCACAATTGAGTATCTCGTGGACGACCATGGGAACTTCTATTTCATGGAAATGAACACCCGGATCCAGGTGGAGCACACCATCACGGAGGAGGCCTACGGGATCGACTTGGTCAAGGAGCAGATCAAGGTGGCGGCAGGCGAGCCCCTCTCCCATTTTGTTCGCAACGCCAAGCTCAAATACCACGCCATCGAGTGCCGGGTGAATGCGGAGGATCCTTTCAACAACTTTCAGCCGAGCCCAGGAAAGATCGATCTCTACTACGCGCCCGGCGGGCGCGGGATTCGAATCGATTCCCATGCTTACGCGGGCTACAGCGTCCCCCCTCACTACGACTCGATGATCGCAAAGGTCATTGCCATGGGCACCACCCGAGGCAATGCGATCGACCGCATGCGGCGCGCTCTGAGCGAGTACATCGTCCGCGGAATCAAAACGACGATACCTTTCCAAGAGGCGATCATGCGAGACCCAGACTTCATTCGGGGCAAATACTCGACGAGTTTCGTAGGCAAGATCATCGAGTCCGGCGTCGCAAAGCTGCGGCGCTAGACCCTCTAGGTGTTGAGATTTCTCCTCCGCGTATTTCGGCTGCATCCCGCGTTCTGAACATGCTCCAGTCTGCCCAGCTCTACGGGATTCTCGACCTTGGATACATTGCTCCGGGCGACCTGCTGGGCGTGGCGGAGAGGATGCTTGCGGGCGGTGTGGAGGTTTTACAGTTGCGCGCCAAGGGTTATTCGGAGTCTGAAGTGGAGGCGTGGGGCCAAGAGATTGTTGGCTTGAGCGAATCCGCGGGCGTGCCGTTGCTGATTAATGACCATCCCCAGTTGGTTCCTTCGATCGGAGCCCAGGGGGCGCATGTGGGGCAGGAAGATTTCTCGATCGGAGACGCCCGCTGGCGGGCCGGTCGTTCCCTTGATGGAGAGGTGCCTGCTGCGGTGGTGGGGAAATCAACTCACAGCCTGGAACAGGCTCTCGAAGCTGAGCTACAGGGGGCGGATTACATCGGTTTTGGTCCGCTCTTCTCGACGCCAACAAAACCGGGGCGCCCGGCGATCGGGTTGGATCAGATCCGCGAGGTTCATTCGCGGGTACGGATTCCCATCTTTTGCATTGGCGGCATCAAATTGGAAAACTTGTCCGAAGTAATCGATGCGGGTGCCCGCCGAGTGGTGATCGTTTCTGGCATCTTGCAGGCAAGGGACATTGAGAGCTACTGCAGCGAGGTGAGGGCGGTTCTAAGGGCGGTGCGGTAGACAGCCCCACTTTTGCCTCGCGCTTTTCTTCGGCGCGGCTTCATTAGCGGGTCCCGAATTTCCACATCCGTATTTCCATGTCTGTTCTCGTTGTTGGTTCCATCGCTCTCGATACCGTCAAAACTCCCGTGGAGGAACACGCCGATCTGCTCGGTGGCTCCGCTTCCTACGCCGCCGTAGGGGCGAGTTTCTTTTCCCCCGTGAAAATGGTGGGGGTTGTGGGGGAAGATTTTCCCAAGGCTCACGTCGAGTATTTCGCTTCAAGGAAGATCGACCTCGAGGGACTTCAGGTGGAGTCCGGCAAGACCTTTCGCTGGTCCGGGGAGTATATGTGGGACTTGAATACGCGAGAGACCCGGAGCGTTGAACTCAATGTGTTCGAGCACTTCACACCGGAGTTGCCCGCTTCTTACGTCGAAACTGAAATTGTGCTTTTGGCGAACATCGCTCCCAAGCTCCAAAGCCATGTGCTCGACCAAGTGCGTCAACCACGCTTTATCATCGCAGACACGATGGATCTGTGGATCAACGTTGCAAACGACGATCTCCGGGCATTGCTCCCTCGCGTTGACATGCTGATCCTGAACGATAGCGAGGCCCGGCAATTTACTGGGCAGACCAGCCTCATCAAAGCCGGAGCGGCCATCCGTGCAATGGGGCCACGTTTCGTGGCGATTAAGAAAGGCGAGCACGGTTGCCTGCTATTCGGGGAGAATGAGTTTTTCAGCTGCGGGGCGTATCCCCTGGAGGATATCCACGATCCGACGGGGGCGGGTGACACGTTCGCAGGTGGTTTGGCTGGATACTTGGCGGCTGAGGAGCGGGGAAATATTGAGTTTGCGCAGCTCCGAAGGGCGGTTGTTTTCGGCAGCGTTCTCGCCAGCTTCAATGTCGAGGCGTTCAGTCTTGAGCGGTTGCGTGCCCTCTCGCAGGCGGACATTGATGAGCGCTACAAAATGTTCCGCCAAATGAGCCAATTTGAGGTTCTGCCCTAGGCCCGCACGGCCTGGCGTGCGCTGATTTTTTTTAGAAGTTCCCCCTCGCGCCATTTTGCGCTTTCACGCCCGGACATGTCGGCGTAGACAACGGATTCTATCATGTTTACACGTTCTGAATCGCACCCTATTTCGGTCGTCACAGGTGGCGCGGGTTTTCTGGGCTCGCATCTCACCGATCGTTTGCTCGCCGAGGGCCACAGGGTCATTGGGCTCGACAATTTCCTGACGGGAAATGAGGCAAACATCGAGCACCTGGCCAAGAACGAGCACTACAAACTCATCCGGCAGGATGTCTCCAATCATATTTCCCTTCCGGACGATGTGGATTTTGTTTTCCACTTCGCGTCTCCCGCGAGTCCCATCGATTACCTCGAGCACCCGATTCCCACTTTGAAGGTGGGCGCTTTGGGGACTCATAACACCTTGGGTCTGGCGAAAGCGAAGGGGGGCCACCTTTCTTCTGGCGTCTACGTCGGAATGTTACGGTGACCCCTTGGTCCATCCGCAGCGAGAAGATTACTGGGGGAACGTGAACCCAATCGGGCCTCGTGGCGTATACGACGAGGCCAAGCGGTTCGCCGAGGCGATGACGATGGCCTACCACCGCTACCACCATCTCGACACGAAGATTGTCCGTATCTTCAACACCTACGGCCCGCGGATGCGTTTACGTGACGGTCGGGTGGTGCCTGCTTTGATCGGCCAAGCGCTCAAGGGGGAGCCGCTCACGATTTTCGGAGATGGGTCTCAGACCCGTTCCTTCTGCTATGTGAGTGATCTCATTGACGGAATCTTTAAGTTGGCACTCTCGGATTTCCATGAGCCCGTCAACATCGGTAACCCCCGGGAAATGACCATCAAACAGTTTGCGGAGGAAATTCAGCGGATCACAGGCACGACTTCTCCCATCGAGTATCGGCCCCTGCCGGTGGACGACCCGAAGGTGCGCCAGCCAGACATCACGCGGGCCCGCTCTATTTTGCACTGGGAGCCTCGTGTGGATTTCGAGGACGGCATCCGCAAGGCGATCGAGTATTTCAAGGGGCGTTTGAATTAGGTCCTAGATGTGCTTTTTTGCTTCCCAACCCAGATTGAATCATCCAAAAGCAGAAGCTGTTTCGAAGGCGTTCTGATCGCCTAAGAATCCCCCCAACCTATGAAGCTAACTGTTTCTGTAATTTGTTTTTTTGCCGCCCTGGTGTCTTCAGCGGTCTGCCAAGTTCCGCTCGTCCCTGGGGCTGTGAAAATTTCAAAGATTCAGCCATCCGTGGTCAAGACGCCTGAGTACCAGATTACGGGCGGCCAGAACAAGCGCTCGAAGTTGGGAGAGTGGTTGGAGGTGGAAGTGGAGTTTGAGACAAAGGCTGAGGAAGTCGACGAGCTGACATTCCGCTATACGGTTTACGTTGAGAGAAAGCTTCTCGATGGCGAGGTGACCCATGTGAACATCCCTAAGGGGCGGGATCATTTCTCTGTGGTTTTTGTAGCACCGCGTTCCCTGGAGCGATTGACTGGAGGAAAGCCTCTGACTCCTGCAGCCATTGAGAATGTTTGGGTGGAGGTCTCGCGGCAGGGTCAGGTTTTGGATCGCTCCAGCTTCAAGCCGGGTGCTGTTCCTAACCTGCCTCATATTTCCGGGCTGGTGCTGAACAAAAACGAGACACCCTTTGCTCCTCTCTACTTCGATCGCTACGAAGCGATCAAGGCAGGGCGATAGGCAGCCTTTGTTTCTCATTTCATGGCTTCATCCAACCGTATCCTGAGTCTGGACCTTGGAACTCAGGCTCTGACCCTGTGTGAGTTTTCCTCGGATCGGAGTGGGGGCTTGATTCTTAAGAACTACCGCTCCACGCCGCTTCTAGGTGACCCGGCGGTGGATGCCACCCGGATCTCCCAGACCGGCATTGCTGTCGCAGAGATGGTGACTTCTCTGAAGTGCAAGGCTGGGGAAGTAAACTACTCAGTGCCTGCGCAGTCGGTGTTCACACGCTTTGTGAAGTTGCCGTCTGTCGGTGAGGAGCAGGCTGATCAGATTGTTGCTTTCGAGGCGCAGCAGAACGTTCCATTCCCCATCGACGAAGTTGTTTGGGATTACCAGATCATGGAGTCGGGGCCGGCTGAAGTGGAGGTTGTGCTGGTTGCCATCAAATCGGATCTCCTAGATGACATGAATGCGGCGGTCGAGGGTTCTGGTCTGAGAACCGACATCGTCGATGTGTCGCCCATGGCGGTTTATAACGCGTTCCGCTACAACTACAGCGACTATGACGGGGGCTCGCTGATCGTCGATGTCGGGGCCCGCACGACAAACCTTATCTTCATTGAGAAGGGCAAGGTTTTCAGCCGGAGTCTTCCTATCGGAGGAACAAAAATCACCGAAGCAATTGCTAAGGACTTTAATGAGCCGTTTGGCGTCGCCGAGCAACGTAAGCTGCGCGATGGCTTTGTGGGGCTCGGCGGCGCTTACGTGGATCCTGAGAATCCGGATGTGGCGAGAATGGCCAAGATCATTCGCAACTCGATGACGCGGCTCCACGCGGAGATCGCCCGGTCCATCAGCTTTTACCGCTCCCAGCAGAATGGATCGGCGCCCTCGCGGGTCTTGCTTTGCGGGGGGAGTGTTTCCTTGCCTTATATGCAGGAGTTCTTTCAGGAGAAGCTTCAGTTGCCGGTGGAGTTTTTCAATCCGTTGCGGAATGTTGCCGTGGCTTCGTCACTGGATCGCGAGGAAGTCGGGCGCGTCGCGCACACTCTTGGGGAGGCTGTCGGCTTGGCTTTGCGAGCTCTCACCGGCTGTCCCATGGAGCTCAGTCTCCAGCCTCACGGAGTCGTGCGGCGTCAGCGCTTGGCAATGCAGGTCCCTTATTTCGTGATGGCGGCCGCGTGCATTCTCCTCTCTCTGGGCTGTTGGTATTACTACCTCGACCGGGCTTCTGAGTTGACCGCTGCTGCCGCTTCGAAAATCCAAGAACAGACTGTCCCGCTGCGTGAGATGCAGGATCGGATCAATGCGGTGCGAGCGGAAATAAAATCCCAGGAAGAGGTTGCTTTGCCGTTGACTCGGTCTGTTTCAGACCGCTCCTACTGGGTTAAGCTCATCGATGACATCAACAGCCGCTTGCCTAGGGAGCTGATTTGGGTGGTTTCTTTTGGTATGCAGGAGGTGAAGGGAGCCGAAAGAGTTTCTGTTGGTGGCGCTCCAAGTTTGCCGGGTGTCGCTGCGGCTTCAAGCGAGGACAAGCCGGGTGCAAATGTCCTTCTGCTCAAGGGCCTTTATCTTGAAAACCCACGCAAGGCCGCCGTAGTGGACGACTTTGTGGCCAATCTGAGCGAGTCGCCTCTCTACGAGGTGAAGAAAGACGAGCTCAAGCGCTCAATCGGAAATGAGAACGAGTGGGCTTCCGAATATTCTGTTGCGCTTCTTCTGAAAAATCCAATCAGCAGCAAATGACCTGGATTAAATCAAACAAAGCGCTGGCTGGTTTTTTTGCGGTCGCCACATTGCTCACAGGTCTTCTCGCTTTCCTCGTGTTCCGCGCGAACGAAAAATACGAGGCGGACCTCAATAATTACACGAGCCTCTTGGGCCAGTTAAATGGGCTTCAACGGCAGAGCCCTTATCCCGACGAGGTGACTTTAAAAGCTCTGCGGGCTCAAAAGCGGGAGCATAAGGAGTCCATAGCTGAACTTCAGCGGCGGCTCAGCGCCATGGAGCTGCCCTTAGATCCGCTGACCGAAGTGCAGTTTCAAGACGCCTTGAGGGACACTGTCCAGCGGGTCTCTGCGAAGGCTGCGGCCAGTGGGATGAAGCTGCCTGAAAAGTTCTACATGGGGTTCGATGAGTACCAAGGCGCGCCACCTCGGCGGGAGGCCGCGCCCGCCTTAGGGCGCGAGCTCAAGGCGATCGAATCCATTATTCTTCAGCTCGCAGAGAGCGGCGTCGCCTGCCTGACTAAGTTGGATCGAGCGCCTCTTCCAGACGAGGCCTCAAAGCTGAAGAGTGCTCCGAGCGCGACGGAGCAAAGCGGTGGGAAAGGTGGCAGGGGGAAGGGGCGAGGGCAGCTGGCGGCAAAAGCTCCCTTTGAGGTTTCGTTCATCAGCACACAAAGTTCTTTCCGGGCGGCTTTTAACAATATCGTCAGTTCCCGGGAGCAGTTCTTCATCCCTCGCTCTGTTCAGATCCGGAATGAGAAGGACAAGGGGCCCCTCAAGGTTGATGCTTTAAGCACTGCTGGTTTTCCCGCCGGCGGAACGCCCGGGGCGTCGAGGCCCGAGGTCGCTTTGGGCTCGCCGGCCTTCGCGCAGCCAGCGGATCAAGGCGCCGCCAGCGCTTCGCCGACAGAGTTGCGTTACATCGTGGGCGACGAGAAAATTGAGGTTACCCTGTTGTTGGAGCTCGTCGATTTCGACGAAGGGGCATCGAAGTAGTCTGCTATGGACTGGATAAAGAAAAATTACCACCAGTTGCTTCTCGGGTTGGCGGCGCTTGCGCTTCTGTCCAGCGCAGGGTTGATCGTTCTCAAGTCAAACACCTTTGGTGAGCGATTCGCTTCAGCTCGCGTGGTCCCTCCCCGGAGCCAAGAGATCCCTCCGTTGGAGATGGGGGCTGTGTCGGCTGCTGCCAAAGCTATTGACTCGCCACCAAGATGGCTGCCGGCCGAGGGCGCTGGTTCATTGTTTGTGTCAGCACCTTACCTGCTCGATACCAATTCTAAACAGATACGCAGGCCCGGTGGGCCCAACAGCTTCACTCACCGTCCGGTGCCCGACGATTGGATCCTCAAGAACAACCTCAATCTGCTCTCGATGACGGTCTTGGATGAAGATCCCGACAAGGATGGTTTCAGCAATCTTGACGAGTATCTGGGCGGAGTGCGGAATGCAGCAGAACAGAAATATCCGTCCACCGATCCGAACGATCCGAATTCCCACCCCGCCTATTACACCAAGCTTTTCTTGCAGCAATTCCTCAGTGTGCCGTTTCGGCTTCGGTTTGACGCCTACGACGGAGACCTCAAGAAAGACAAGATTGAGGCATTCACCTTTCAGGTCAACACGAGGGATCTCGGCGGGAAAACTCAGTTCGTCAAGATCGGTGACGCGATTGTTGGCACGAAATTCAAAGTGCAGATGTTTGAACGCAAGACCCGCCTCAATCAAACTACGGGAGTCGAGCAGGATATCTCTGAGCTCACGCTGCTCAATGTTGAAACAGATGCCCCGATTCAGTTGGTCTTGAATGAGGAAAAGAACTTTCCCGACTCGTATGCAGTATTTTCTTACCGTTGGCCCTCGCCTCCGACCGCGATCAGGGTCCAAAAGCTCAAGGAATTCGTTCTCAAACCCGAGGTTGGGGTGAGGTTTAATCTGCTCGATGTCAACGCCAACGGGGCATTGATCCAGGTCCCCTCCGGCAGCACCTACACAGTGCCTCTCTCTCAGAAGTGAAGCCAACTAACCGACTGAAGCCCATCCACCCCGTGTCAAGTCTCTGATGATTTCCCGCTTGCCTTCAGTGGCCCCAACCCTTAGCGCTTCATGATTAAATTTAAGAGCAAATCCATGACCCGACCTCCCCTCACCAATACTATTGCCTCGATAATGGGACTGTTTGTGATGACTCCTGCCATCGCAGTGGCGGCGGACTCGAAATCCCCTCAAGTAAGGACTGGAACTCCCTCTGTTCAAGCGGCCGCCGAGCGGGAAGCGGTTCGGAGATATGACCGGTCAGAGAGGATTGGGCGCGAGGCGATTGGCGCTGGTGAGAAGGCCTTTGAGGCGAGCGATTATGAGACTGCTTTCGCTCATTACCGGCTAGCCTGCGATAACATCCCTTTGGCCCCGAAGTCCGAGATACTTTACCGTAGCGCTGTCAAGGGTTTGGGTGAGTCTGGGGTTAAACTTGCTGAGCAAAGGATTGCTGAAGGGCGTTATGCCGATGCTGAAAACACTCTCAAGGTAGTTCTGGAGCAGCGTTATAATCCCTCCTACAAGCCCGCTCAAACGCTCTTGGCGAATCTTGAAACTCCCGGATATTTCAATCGCACGATCACTCCGAGATTCCGCGGGAACGTAGAAGAGGTGAAACGGCTATTCATCGAGGCGGAGGGTTATTTCCAAAGCGCCCGCTATGACATCGCTTTCAAGCGGTGTGAGCAAATCCTCAATATTGATCCCTACAACGTTGCCGCTCGGCAAATGGAGGAGAAGATCAACGTCGCCCGAAGCCAGTACGGCAAGACGGCTTATAACGAGACCCGCTCGAGGGCAATTTGGCAGGTAGACAAGGCATGGGCTAATCCGGTTCGCAAATTCGGCATTCAGAAAGAGGGTGTCATCCTCCAAGAAAACACGGACACGGCGGGAACGGCCAGGATTACTGCGAAACTCAACCGCATCATTCTGCCAAAGCTTCAGTTCCGCAATACGACCATTGCGGAGGCGATCGATTTCCTGAAGCAGAAGAGTGTCAGTCTTGACACTCAGGAAGGTGACAACGCATCGCGCGGGGTGAATATCGTTTTGAAACTCGAGCCCACTCCGGGCGCAGCGGCCGCTCCGGCTGCCGAAGCGGCTCCTGTTGTGGGAATCCCCGGGCTCGACCCCATCCCTGGAGCTGCCTTGCCCCCCGCGGTGCCTGTGTTGCCAGTGGTTGCTCCCTCCGATGCCCGGGTGACGTTGGACTTGGTGAACATTCCCTTGATGGAGGCCCTCAAATACGTCACGCAGCTGGCGAATCTCAAATTCAAGATCGAACCCTATGCGGTTTCCGTGGTTCCGCTGGGCACTCCCACTGAGGTGCTCATTGCTAAAGAATACAAGGTGCGGCCCGGTTTTATCGGCAAGCGGCCCGCAGGCGACGCGGCCCTCGCGGGCGGTCTCCCGGGCGACGGCGCAAAACCCGGCGGTGGAATTCAATCCCGTCTGGATGCTAAAGAATATCTGATCTCTCAAGGGGTTCCTTTCCCCCCGAACTCCTCCGCCAGCTACTCTCCCGCTACCAGCCGTCTGATCGTCCGCAATACTCAGGAGAATCTTGAGTTTGTTGACAGTTTGGTGAACGCCGACTCTGAATCGAACATGGTTCCGGCTCAGGTGGAAATCGAGTCCAAGTTTGTTGAGATCAACCAGTCCAATCTCAAGGAGCTCAGTTTCGACTGGCTTCTTGGGCAGTTCAACGTCGGCGACGGGGGCGTTTATGCCGGGGGTGGCGTTTCTGGAAACGGTACGCCGGTGGTTCCCAGCAACTATCCGTTCGCGACGGGATCTGGATCCCAGGGAATGTATCCCGTAACGGCCGGCAATCGGAGTGGTTCCAACGCATTGACAGCCACGGCGATCGACGCCCTTCTATTCGGCGGAACCGGAGCGGCGGGGCTCCCTGCTCCGGGCTTGTTTGCGATTAGCGGGATCATGACGGATCCGAAGTTCCAGGTCGTGATCCGGGCTCTCAATCAGAAAAAAGGCGTGGATCTTCTGTCCGCTCCTCGGGTCACCACGAAGAACGGGGTCAAGGCGAAGATCGAGGTTGTTCGCGAATTCATTTACCCGACCGAATTTGATCCTCCTCAGATTCCCCAGACGTTCTCTCCTCCAGTCGGCGGGGGGGGGGGGATCGGCATATCAAGCAGCCAGCCTCAGAGTTTCCCCATCACGCCGACTACGCCGACCACGTTCACGACTCGGAACACGGGTGTGACCCTCTCAGTCGAGCCTGTGATTGGGCCTGACGGTTATACTGTCGACTTGCAGTTGTTGCCCGAGGTTGTGGAGTTTGAAGGTTTTATTAACTACGGCAGTCCGATCTACACGACTTCTGTGAACGCTTTGGGTATGCCCTCCAGAAACGTCGTCACCGAGAACGAGATCAAGCAACCCATCTTCAGCACCCGAAAGGTTGAGACTTCTGTCAGTATCTTTGATGGTCAGACGGTGGTGCTCGGTGGCCTGATGCGGGAGGACGTGCAGAAAATTGAGGACAAGGTTCCGTTGCTCGGGGACGTTCCGTTGGTCGGCCGGCTCTTCCGGTCTTCTGTGGATCAGCATCTGAAGCGGAATCTCGTGATCTTTGTGACCGCCCGGTTGATCAACGCAGCCGGCGAGCCTGTTCGTCAGGATGAAGATCAGGAGGAGCTGGTTGAAACGCTTCCGACGCCGGAAATCGCGGCGCCAGGGCTGCTGCCCTTGATGCCGAAGTAGGAATAAGGGCGAATGCCCGTCCTCGGCATCACGGGAGGCATTGCCTCCGGTAAGACGACAGTGACGCGGGCCCTGCTTAGGCGGGTGCCCGCGTGTCTTTTTGATGCAGACGCTTGTGCCCACGAATTGTTGGAGAGGGATCTCCCGCTCCGGAGCGCGCTCCTGCAGGTTTTTGGGCTCCCCGGGTTCTCGGGTAGCGCTGCCGATTTGAGGGCGGTTCTGCGGGAAGCGATTTTTTCCGATTCAAACAAGCGCAAGGCTCTGGAGTCCCTAATGCACCCCCGGATTCGGGATTCATGGGTAAAGCAGGCGGAGTCGTATCGGGGCTCGCAACATTGGCTGTTCGTGGAAATCCCGCTCTTGTATGAAACATCGGCTGAATCCTACTTCGACCGGGTGCTTGTGGTTGCGTGCCCCGAGGCGAGCCAGATCGAGCGTTTAAGGGACGCCCGCGGCATAAAACGCCACATGGCTCAGAAGATCATCGCCACGCAGCTTGATCTTGGCTTGAAAATGGAGAAGGCTGACCACGTGATCTGGAGTGAGTGTCCCATTCGGGAACTCGAAGCGCAGGTCTGTTTGCTCGTTGGCTGGTTAAAAGAACGTTATGGATGATTTGTGTGCACCATTGGAAGACGCTGAGGCTCCATCTGATCGGGGAGATGCCGTGGCGGTCAAACAAGAGGTTATTCCCGCAGAACTCTGGATTGATGAACTCAATGCAGAGCCCCTGAATGACCTGTTGGAGCGTGCGGACGCTCTGTCCTTGCGCCTCAACGCGGACAAGACGCGGCATCAGATCGTTTTCGAGCTTTTAAAGGCTTACGCATCCCGGGGGACACTCCTGTTTGCCGACGGCGTAATCGAAATGTCTGCTCAAGGAAACGGGTTTCTGCGCTGGCCGCGCTTCAACTTCCGTTCCCTGCCGCAGGACGTTTACGTCTCCGCGCACTTCGAGCGTCAGTTTTCCCTCCGCTGCGGGCATCGGCTCAGCGTCCGTCTCCGCGTGCCGCGGGATCGGGAAAAGTTTTTCGCTGCCGAAGAGGTCATTTCGATCGAGGGGATTCCGGCCCGCGAATGGCAGGAGCCTCCCGAGTTCGATCGCCTCACGGCCATGCATCCCAAGGACCGGATTGTGCTCGAGACGCCCAGGGGTGTGAGCACCCGTGCAATCGATCTGGTGGCCCCGTTGGGCCGCGGCCAACGCGGTCTGATCGTGGCTCCGCCGCGCACGGGCAAAACCATTCTTCTCAAAGATATCGCCCGCGCCATTCTGGCGAATTCCCCGGAGACTTGCCTCATTTTGTTGCTGGTGGATGAACGGCCTGAGGAAGTCACAGACTTCAAGAACTCGCTCGAGAACTGCGAAATCTACAGCTCCACCTTCGATGAGAGCCCGATCCGGCACACGCAGATCGCGGAACTCGTCAGTGAGCGCTCCAAGCGCCTTGTTGAACTCGGGCGGCACGTGGTGATTTTGATGGATTCCATCACCCGGCTCTCCCGTGGCTACAACAACATCGCAGGGGGCAAGGGCCGAACAATGTCTGGGGGCATTGATTCCAAGGCCTTGGTGAAGCCCAAAAAGTTCTTCAGCGCGGCCCGGAACACGGAAGAGGGGGGGAGTTTGACGATTCTTGCAACCGCCCTCATTGAAACGCACAGCCGCATGGATGACCTAATCTTCGAGGAGTATAAGGGGACCGGCAATATGGAGATCCGATTGGACCGCACTCTCGCTGAAAAGAGGCTCTTTCCAGCAATCAACATCCTCGAGTCGGCCACGCGTCGCGACGAGTTGCTTTACCATCCGCAGGAGTTCGCAAAGGTGTCTGTATTGCGCAAACAGCTTGCCGCTTTGCCCGCCGTGGAAGCAACGGAGGTGTTGCTCCACGCGATCAAGGCCACGAAGTCCAACGCAGAACTCCTGCTTTCCGGGCTGCGCTGATGGCTCCGTTCGTTCAGACCACCGAAGATCTCGCGCACTGGCTTCCCCTCCTAGCGGCCCATTCGCAGATCGCATTGGATACCGAGGCAGACAGCCTGCACTGTTACTTCGAAAAACTCTGCCTCATTCAAGTCACGGTTGATGGCACAGACTTTTTGGTCGACCCGCTGGCGGGATTCCCGTTGGCGCCTTTCTTTGAAGCTTTGTCAGGCAAACAGCTCCTCTTCCACGGGGCAGACTATGATTTGCGCCTTTTGCGGCGGGTGGGATTTCCCGGTCCTCATTCGATTTTCGACACGATGATCGCCGCAAGGCTTTGCGGCATCGCGGAGTTTAGCTTGGCCGCATTGATTGAGCGTTACTTCGGTGTGAAGCTTTCAAAAGGGTCCCAGAAAGCGAATTGGGCCCGTCGCCCATTGCCTGCGGAGATGGTTGATTATGCGGTCAATGACACGCGTTATCTCCACCGGCTGCGTGAGATTTTTAGCGAGGAGCTCAGGCGCCTATCGAGGTGGGAGTGGTTTGAACAGTCCTGCGAGAGGGCCGTACGGATGACCGAAACGGTGAAGGAACGCGATCAGGAAGAGGCTTGGCGAATTTCTGGTAGCGGTCTGCTGCGGGGGCGTGCTGCCGCGCTCTTGCGCGAACTCTGGAAATGGCGCGACGAAGAGGCCCGCTCGGTAGACCGTCCCGCGTTTCATGTCCTGAACAACGAGCAGCTGCTTTACGCTGCCAACCGGATCGACCAAGGTCAGACCGCCGAGTTTCATCACTTGCGGGGCGGACGCCTGAGGCGGTTCCAAGACGCGGTTGCCCGAGCATTGGCGATGGATCCCGGTCAGTGGCCTGTTTTTGTAAAAACCGTCAGAAGTCGGCCGAGTGCGGAAGAAGAGGCGCGGTTTAAAGAGCTCAAAATCAAGCGGGATCACTCCGCTGCTTCGCTCGGTCTTGATCCGTCTTTGATCGCTCCCAAAGCCACTCTGGAAGCGCTCGTTTCTCGGACTGAGGAAGGGCTATCGAAGCTGATGCCGTGGCAGCGTGACGTCCTCGGATTCTGATGCCGGAATCGGATCCAAGCCTTTGGATCTTACACCCGTTGCCAGCGGATCCTAAAGGTTTTGAACCCACAGGGAGGGTTCGACGGGCAGCGATGAGGCGCGAAATTTTCAGATCGCCACTGCATCCGGGGTTACACCTGCCTAAGAGATCTTGATTTGGCGATCGACCGGGTTCTGCTCCGGATCTTAGGAGCCTTTGTTGGCGTCAGCCGGCTTTTCGGCTTGGAACGGCTGAGGTGCCGCATTTTTTTGGAGGGCCTCCGGCTTTTTGAGCGTCTTGGGTTGCGCTTTGAGGGGGGAGAAGAGGTCGCGTTGGTTGGCTACGGTATGGGTGCTGCAAGAAGTGAACGCGCAAACGGCGGCGAGAGTGAGGACGGAGAGAAGTTTCACGTTGGGGATGGGAACACACGGCCCCGTTGACTGTCAACGTTGGCGGGGTCAATCAGGGGGCGCTCTTAAAGAGGAGAGGGGGAAAGCCAAAAAAGCGATTGCCCTCGCACGGTGAGAGGCTACTTTCTTGCCCCTTTTCCCATGATCATTGTCACTAAACCCGAAGCCACCGAGGAGCAGGTGCAGCATATCGTCGATCGGATCCTCGAATGGGGTCTCAAGGCGGAGGTGAGCAGGGGCGCTTTGCGCACGGTGATTGGTGTGATCGGGTCCGAAGATGTCATCCGCGAAAAGCCGTTGACGGCGATACCGGGAGTTGAGTCAGCGACTCCCGTGCTCAAGCCCTACAAGCTTGTGGCTCGTGAATTCCGGGGCGGGAACGCTTCGCATGTCAAAATTGGAGACGTGACCGTGGGTGGTCCGAATGTGGTGATCATGTCGGGCCCTTGTTCGGTGGAAAGCCGAGAGCAGATCGGCTCCATCGCGAAAATTATCGGAGCCTCGGGCGCGAAGATTTTACGGGGCGGCGCTTTCAAACCGCGGACGTCGCCTTATTCGTTCCAAGGACTGGGCGTCGAGGGGCTGCGTTTGCTGGCAGAAGCCCGGAAGGAGAGCGGTCTCCCGGTGATCACTGAGATCATGGACACCAAAGACCTGGAGGCGGTGGAGCAATACGCGGACTGTTTGCAGGTGGGGGCGCGGAACATGCAGAACTTTTCCCTTCTTAAGGAGGTGGGGCGGAGTCGCTTGCCGGTAATGCTCAAGCGAGGGATGAGCGCCACGATCAAAGACCTGCTCATGAGTGCCGAATACATTCTCAGCGAAGGGAATTTCAACGTTTTACTGTGCGAACGCGGTATCCGCACATTCGAGACCTATACCCGCAACACTCTGGACTTGAATGCCGTTCCCGTTCTCAAGGCCGAGACACATTTGCCGGTGATTGTGGATCCGACGCATGGCATTGGATTGAGGGAACATGTGTTGCCGATGGCTCTGGCGGCCGTTGCGGCGGGCGCTGACGGGATCATGGTGGAAGTGCACAACTCCCCCGAGCTGGCCAAGAGTGACGGGGAACAAGCGTTGTTGCCCGACGAGTTTTCAGACCTCGTCCTGCGCTTGCGCAAGGTGGCCGAGGCTGTCGGACGCAGCGTTTAAACGAGGATACGCGGCTCTTTGCAGCGCAGACAAAGAAGCGGCGATTCTGAGGCGCACATGGGTCTCGAGATGATCGCTCTCTGCCCCGGTCCGGCGCGTGGTTTTTCGAACGAGTCCCCTTTTCGCACGAGTCCCCGATTGCGGTAGCCGTGCGCTACGCTGTCATCGGTTGCTGCGCAGTGCGTCCCGGGCGGGCGGCGGGGAATCTCCCCGGGAATCTTTCCTTTCTGAGTGTTACCCTTTCGGAGGCAGATCCAGCAGGGCAATGGTTCCGTTGAGTTCCCGGAAGTAGCGAAGCGTCCAGCTGCTTGGAAAAAGAACTCCGGCTTTCCCAAGGCTGTCGTGGGCGACGCGGCAGCCGGTGGGGAGTTTGAGTCCCGTCTCTTCTTGGCCCTCCTCGAGCCATTTGAAGGCCTCCCATGAAGCCGTTTCCAGCCGCGACTCCGCGCCGTACTCGCTTTCGAGCCGGTATTGGACCACCTCAAATTGGAGAGGGCCCACTGCCGCCAGCAGGGGCACCTTCTGAACCGTATCCCTCAGGTCGAACACCTGCATGACCCCTTCCTGCAAGAGTTGCTCAAGGCCTTGCCGGAATTGTTTGAACTTGGAGGGGTTCGGGTTTTGGAGAAAAGCGAAGCATTCCGGGGCAAAACGCGGGATCTCATGATACGCGATGGAGGGATCCTCCGTGAGGGTGTCGCCGATGCCAAACTCCGAGTGGCCGACCAATCCGATGACGTCTCCGGCGTATGCTTCGTCCACCGTTTCGCGTTCCTGTGCAAAAAGTTTGTGGGCGCTGGAGAGGCGCACCTTTTTACCCGTGCGGGAATGGGTGACCGTCATGTCACGCGTGAATTTACCCGAGCAGATCCGCAGGAACGCGATGCGATCCCGGTGCCTGGGATCCATGTTCGCCTGGATCTTGAAGACGAACCCTGAAAAAGCGGGCAGATCGGGTTCGATGACCCGTTCCCCCGCGAGGTGCGGTTGGGGAGGGTGGGATCGTTCGAGAAAAGAATCCAGCAGCAGCTGCACCCCGAAGTTGTTCATTGCACTGCCGAAAAACACGGGGGTGAGCTCCCCGCGGAGAACGGCTTCGGCGGAATAACTTACCCCCGCCATATCGAGCATCTCTAGCTCCTCGATGGCCTTCTCAAAATCGCCCGGATCGAGACGTTCGCGCACGAAGGGGTCGTCGATGCTGCCCAAGGCCACCGGAGCGCGGTAGGCGCCCTGTGGGGTTTTCTCGAAAAGATGCACCTGGCTGGCTTGTCGATCGAATACGCCGCGAAAACTAAAACCCGTGCCGAGGGGCCAGTTGACGGGAAACGCGCCAATACCGAGTACGCTCTCCAGTTCGTCGAGCAGAGCAAGGGGCTCGCGCGTGGGGCGGTCGCATTTGTTGATAAACGTAAAAATTGGTACCCCTCGCCGTTTGCAGACCTCAAAGAGCTTGCGGGTCTGCGTTTCAATGCCTTTGCCGGCGTCTATCACCATCACCACCGCGTCCACCGCCGTGAGCACCCGGTAGGTGTCTTCCGAGAAGTCTTTGTGCCCCGGCGTATCTAGGAGATTGACCCGGTATCCCGAGTAATCGAACTGAAGGACGGTGGAACTGACGGAAATCCCGCGTTTGCGTTCCAGCTCCATCCAGTCGGAAGTGGCTGCACGTGCGCTTTTGCGGGCGGTGACAGAGCCTGCGAGTTGCACCGCCCCCCCGTACAGCAGCAGCTTCTCGGTCAAAGTGGTTTTCCCCGCATCGGGATGTGAAATGATGGCGAAGGTTCGCCTCCGGTTGATTTCTTCGCGCATGAAAAAGGGCCGGCAATGTCCATGAAACCGGGCGCGTGCGCAAGAGCCGGGTAAAACTGCGCGCCTCGCGGCACGGGATTGGCTACCCTGCGATGGGCATACACGCCATGCCGTGCCTCCGAATCACTCTTCCTGATAACAAAGGCGAAATCACCCATGTTCTTGCCGGACAGCGGATCACGATTGGGCGGCGCCCGGACAACACGATCCAGATCATTCACGGGAGCATCTCCGGATATCATGCCGAGCTCATCTCTGCGGCAGGCCATTACCGGCTTCACGACCTAGGCTCCACGAACCTGACCTGCGTCGATGGGCAGCCCGTGAACGACTACCATCTCCATGCCAATTGCATGATCTCTTTCGGCTCCATCCGATGCGATTACTGCTTGGAAAACAGCAACGGCGTGGATGAAAAAGCAGCCGAACTGGTGCCGACTCGTGCCGAACTCGATTTTCTGCGCCGCGAAAACCTCGATCTCCTATCCAAAGTTTCGAGCCTGAAGAAGCAGGTCGACATTTTGAGCAGTGCGCGGCTGACGACCAAGTCCACCACGGTCTTTGTGACGCCCGAGACTAACCGGCGGGCGCTGGTAGAAAGGGACGAATTGCTGCGGGAAAACGAGAGCCTCAAGCAGGAGACGGTGGATTTGCGGGCAGACATCATGACCATGATCCGGGATCGCGATGCATTGCTGCAGGCGTGGGAGACGATGCGCGCCGAGCTGGCGGCTCTCAAATCCGCTCAGGCTGCCTCTGCTTTTCGCCGGGACAGCCTTTCAGGTGACCCAGGGCTCACCCTGTCTTCGGCATCCGGTTCGCCGGCCAAGCCTCCAAAGCCCCCCAGGCCGCTTCTGACGCTCGCCCCGGAGGATTCAGTTCCCGCGGGAGAATCCGTTGGCTAGCGCGTGGGCAGCGGATGGGGACTGGAAGCGAGGTGGGGCTCTTTTCGCATTGGGGTAAACGGGGGATCGCTGGCATTAATAACGCCCATGAGCAAACTCAAGAGCGTTGTGGGGAGCGCCCCGTGTGTCGTGGGAACCATCCATTCCGAAGCCTCGCTCCGCCGCGCTCTGAGTTTGCGGCCGGGAAGCGTTGACCTGCTGGAACTACGGGTGGATCACTTCGCCGAGGATCCCGGGGTTCTGTTGCGGAAAATCGAGCGGCTTGGTTTTCCGTTGCTGGTCACTGTCCGGCATCCGGCCGAAGGCGGGGCCAATGACCTGTCGTTCGTGCGCCGCGGAGCCTTGTTGATGCAGTTTTTGCCGTTTGCACGGGTGATCGATGTGGAGTTGCGCTCGGCCAACAAGCTCGGTTCCGTCGTGGCCATGGCCAGGGCTCACGGGGTGGAGGTCGTGCTCTCGCATCATGATTTTCGCGCTACACCTTCTCCGAGCCGGTTGGAAACTCTCCGGCGTGCCGCTCAGGCGGCGGGTGCTGACATTTTCAAGGTGGCGGCGCTCACCTCGAATCCCCGGGATTTGAGCTCCCTGCTTTCGCTGCTCTCCAACCGATCCAAGCTTCCTCTGAGTGTAATGGGTATGGGAGCGCTGGGCAAAGTTTCACGGCTCCTTTTTGCCCAGGCGGGCTCGGTGCTGAATTACGGTTACCTGGACCGGCCAAACGCGAGCGGTCAATGGGAGGCGACGCTCCTTAAAAAGCGCATGAAGGAGCTGCAGGAGGAATAAGATCTCTCCTCAACCCGCTCGCCGTAGAGAGGGCATCTCACGGCCAAGGTCCTGATAAATCGCGGCGCGGATTTCCGCCAGAGCCCGGCGCAGGAGAACACTGCCTTCGGCGAGGACTTTAAGGGTCCACCCTGCCTGCTCCAATGCGCCACAGCCCACCCAGAGCCCCGGGGCCTGCATCCGGTGGATGTTCTGCCAGCACGGGGAGTCAGCGGTGAGCCGCGGGCTCACAATCAAGGCGCTGGCGTAATAGGCGTGTTCAAATTGGCTGCGTAACGCGCGGACGCTTTCCTTTCCCGGGGAGAGCCGATACCGCTCCCGGGCGATGAGCGTGTCGCCGAGCCGAAGCTGGGTTGCCCAATCCAGAAGCGCATACTCGAAACTTTCTCCAAAAGCCACGCGGCCCGGGGCGAGCGACTCAAAAAAAAGGAGTTCGCCACCGGGCTCAACATCGAGGGTGGAACGTTGGCGGTAGCGCGTGCCTGCTTGGGGAATGAAAAGCTCGGGCCAGCTTTCCAGACTGCCAGCGGTCGCCACGGAGAAGTGTTGGTCGACCTCTGCGTGTCCGTCGCGCATCCGGTGTGCGCGGCTGGCACTGGGGCTGGTCAAGAGCAGGCGCGCGCCGGGCTCCACCTTCGCCCGCATGGTAATCCGGTCATCGGCCAGCAGCCCCGCGGTCGGGTTCACCACATTGAGCACGAGCGCTCCTTGGTCCCAGTGGGGTTTGCTCAAATGAATCGGGGCACGGAAGGATTGATGGCGCAGAATGCTTTTTCCCGAGGAATCCGTCGCGCAGAGGATGTCCAAGTGGCCGCGTAATCCCCGTCCTTCGACGCGAGGGCCGGAGGCTGGAACGAGATCCAGAGCGGTTGAGCAGGGCGCACTCACACGAAGAGCACCTCGTGGTGCAGCCAGGCGAGGAGTTCGTCTTTACCACGTTCCGAGCGCAGGTCGGCGAAAAGGAACGGTTTGGTCCCGCGCATCAATCGGGCGTCCCGTGCCATCACCTCCAGGTCCGCACCGACGTGCGGGGCCAACTCGGTTTTATTGATGAGCAGCAGGTCGCTGTTGCGAATTGCCGGGCCGCCTTTGCGGGGGATTTTGTCCCCCTCAGCCACGTCGATCACGTAGATGAAGGATTCCACCAGTTCGGGGGAGAATGTGGCGGAAAGATTGTCGCCGCCGCTCTCGATGAGGATGAGCTGAGCGTCAGGATGGCGACGTTCGAGCTCGGCGACGGCGGCCAGGTTCATGCTCGTGTCGTCGCGGATGGCGGTGTGCGGGCAGCCCCCGGTCTCCACGCCGATGACGCGGTCCGCCGGGAGCGCTTCGTTGCGGACCAGAAACTCGGCGTCTTCCCGGGTGTAAATGTCATTGGTGACCACGGCGAGGGAGATTTCGTCGCGGAGCCACTGGCAGAGCCTGAGGACGAGCATGGTTTTGCCAGAGCCTACCGGGCCGCCGATGCCGATTTTTGCGGTGCGTTTCATGGTGAGGTCAGGTGTGGGATTCAGGAGATGAAAAGACGTTCGTCGGCTCTGGCGTGTCGGAGGCTGGCGATCTCGAGGAGGGGATTAAACCAGCCGGCCTCGGAGCGCTCGACTTCAAGCGCATGGGAAAGGGTGGGGGCCGCGAGCAGCGACGCTCTGCGCAGCGCCCGCTGGCAGCCGTCCTGTCCAATCCGGATCAGTTTGAGTGCGGCGGCGCAGATGGCGGCAAGAGCTTGGTAAAAATAGGCTCCAAGCGCCGCCTCAAGAGGCACGTTCTCCACCGACGCTTGAAGGGCGCAGACGACGATGTGATGGCCTCTTGCGAGCCCTGCGCCGATCGATTCCTCGAATTCGCCCAGGAACGCGCTTTCCTGGATCACCCGGAGCGCCTTGAGCCTTCGCACCCCGAGCTGCGCGCTCGCGTTGCGGCTTTCCTCGGCGATTTTCCAGGCGCTGATTTCCCGGTCGATCGCGCAGACCGCGTCCATGTCAGCGGCAGCTGCCGCGTCAAATGCGAAGCGCAGATAGGGCAGCTCTTGTTCCCTCAGAGTGGGAACAGTTTGCTGGAGCAGAAAGTCCACAAGCCCCGCCTCGTCGCGCACGGTTCCCAGTCGCACGCTTTCCTCAAAACCGAGGGAATGCGCGTAAGCTCCCGTGGGGAAAAGCGCATCGGCGGTTTGCAAAAGAAAAGGAATCCAACCCAGGTCCGCCTTCATTCTCAGTGATCGTGGGAATGGCCTCCGCTCAACGGGCGAAACACGGCGTGGCAGGCTTTGAATGCGATGTGTTCCCGGTTCAGGAGTTGGTGGATTGCGGGGTCGTCGACCACGCGCACCAGCGGCCCTTCAATGGCAATCTGGAAATGCAGGTTGCCGATAATCCAGCCGAGCCGGGCACAGGCGGGAGCGTCGCCTTCGAGTTTCACCTCGAGGACCGGTTCCGGCAGTTGTTTGAGGAAGTAAACGGCGTGTTCACTGGCAAAGAAAGCGTCTCCGTCGGCGAGGGCATGCGTGAGGTCGAAGCCAAATTCCGTTCCGTCCTCTGCCCGTCCCCGCC
>JBEIUI010000156.1:0-5442 GCA_040374425.1 Verrucomicrobiia bacterium
ATCTCGCGGCTGATGTTCTCGATGGTGTCCTCGCGTTGGTTGGATGCGGCGCGTTCCCGCTGCAGAAACTCGTTGGCGGTCGTGGATTTCTCGCCAAACACGTAGTTCAACACCTCGGTGAATGAGGACAGGTTGAGGAGCATCGAGCGGCTTTTGCCCACGATAGACGCCGCTGCGGCTTCGGCTGCCACCCGCTCCGCGCGGACCCCGGTTTTCCCGGTCTCCTGCACCAGCGCCGCCCGGGCAATCTTGCGGTTTTCCTGAATCTGGAGTTGCTGGAATTTCCAACGGGCCCAGCCTTCGCTCCCAACAAGCTTCACGGCGGCAATCGCGGAGACGAGCCGGGCGGAGTCGGCGTTTTTGATGTCACCCAAGAGGGGCAACATGTCGCGGATGCGGCCGTATTTGATGGCGTCCTCGGGGGTGGCGTTGGGGTCGTTGGCGAGGGCGTCGAATTTGGCGACCTCGGCGGCGATTTGCGCGGCGTCCAAAGTCATCGAGGCCTCTGCGGTGTCGAGGATCTGTTGGGCTTCGGCGCCCACTTTGCCCTTGGGCTTTTTGCCCGCCTCGCGTTTGGGCCGGTAAGACTCCAACACGCGATCAAGCTGGCCCCGGTATTCTTTGCGGAGGGTCTTCTCAAGCTCGCGCTCCAGGCGTTCGAGCCGTTCTTTGAAGAACCCGGCCCGGCCCCGGTCGGTCTTGATCTCGGCGAGCTGGACGAACCCGCCCACTTTGCCCCGGACCTCGGCGGGGAACGCGGAGAGGATGGCGTTGTATTCGGCCAGCGACTGAATGAGCCGGGTGCGTGTCTGGGTTTGGCCGGTGGTTTGTGCCAGCGCTGCGGCCAATGCGCGATCGGCGGCGGCCCGTTTGGAGGCGAACCCGAGCCGGACGCCGTTCTTGGCCTGTGTGGTGGTGGCGGCCTGCGTGGCGGCGGCTTCCTCAGTGGCGAGCTGCGCCAGGGTGGCGGCGTGGGTGTCCTTGGCGGCTTGGATCTGCTCGGCGTTGGGGCGGGTGTCCTTGGGAGCGGCCTCGGCCTCGGTGCGGATCTGGGCGACCAGCGCGGAGAGCTTGCGCTTGGCGTTCTCGTAGATCGTGATCCGCGCCGTGGGGTTGCGCTTGAGGGCGTCCATCTGCGCGGCGAGTTGCTCGGCGTAGGCGGCGGGACGGAGGGAAAACCGGATGTCCGGTGATTCGGTGTTGAACCGCTTTGAGAGCGGGACCACGTTGCCGGACTCGTCGCGGGTTACGGGGTCGGCGGATTTGATCTTTGCCGGGTCAATAATGGCAATTTCTTTCACCACGCCGTCCCCGTCCATGTCCATCATTATGGCGTCGAATGCTTTGCCTGGAACATCCAACTTCCATGGTTCTTCATTGACCCTTTTGGCTGCGTTTTCAACCTTTAGATAAACGCCATACTCCTGCGGCCCGTAGCCCGAATAAGACCCGCGCTGCGGAGTGAAGAACGTGCCCGCCCTGAAATCCATGGTGCCGATCTTTTGCCCTTCTTTTGCCCTCCGAATGAAGGCATCTACCTGCTCGCCAGTTCTGTCTCCAGACATAAGCGCCCGAGCGAATGGGCGAAATTCCGTGATGCCTTTTGCGCCGTAATGCCACACCGGTCCCACATCATACCCCGCCGCCTTCGCCGCCTCATCCACCATGCGCTGGGCGGTCTCCATGTCCCCCGCCTCCACCGCTCTTAGATAATCCTGATCCTGCTCAGTCGATTGGCGGAGAGAGAAGGAGGGGAGGGAGAAGTTGACGCCGTCTAACTGTCCTGCGGATCCTGTTTGGGCTCCAGTGATTCCGCCAACATCTCCCGCAGTATCTCTTGCCGAGCGGATTCGATCAGCAATTTTTCTAGCAGCTTGAATCCCTCGGCCTTTTCCGCCTCTGTCAGCGGCAAGGAGTCCAATGATTTCTTCCCGGCGTTGTTGGAGGTGTCGCTCATAGCTTTCTGATGGTAGCCCTTTGATTTTTTGATTGGCAGCCCAAAGCGCCGCCATTACCTGCCGAGGCTCCCAATTGAGTCGCTCGGCAATCCTTCGCACACGAGTTTTGGCTGCCGCAATTTGACGTGCGCTGGGCTTTTCCACGCCAAACATAATCTGTGCAATATGGCGATCAACTGGGATTGCGTTTGGATCTCCAAAAACCGCGTTAGAGTATTCTGAGATTTTTGGGCCAGAAAGTTTTTCTCCACGCACCGCGCGGCCAAGGTTGCCCGCGTGCGCGGGGAGTGCAGCTTCGATCTCCCCGGTTTCGAGAAAGCTTTTGAGAGCCCGCATCATTAGCGGGACATTACTAGAAACCGAAGTTGCGGCGCTGGTAGCTGAAAGAAATTCGTTGATGAGTGGGGCGTAATCGGCGTGTTCGCCTAGAAATACTTCAAGAAAATTTCGGAACTCTGAAAACCATGCTTTGAAAGCTTCGCTGTCTTTTGCCAGCGCTTCTAGTTGAGAAACGGATCGGCGGAAGCGAACAGGAGCAAGCGAGAAACTAACCCCCGCAAGCTCTTCAGTCGCCCTCACCGTCGCCCGGTTCTGCTCGACGACAGAATCCACGCCCACAGCCCGGGCAAGGAAGGCCTCCCAATCCGCATCCAATTTCCCGTCCCGCTTAAGCTTGAGCATTGCGGCCGCCCGTTGGAACGCCGCCTTGAAGAAAACCCCCATCCGTCCGAAGAAGCCCTTCACGCTCGCCGGCAAGGTGTCGATCTTGCGCAAATTTCCCATGAAATAGTCAACGCCCATGTCCGCGACGATCTCATGGAGTTGCGTTGGGCTCATCTGGGCCGGGGCTTTGTCCCCGAGATACACGCGTGCGGCCGCTTCTGCGGCGTCCATGCTGATGGCCCCCGAGGCGAGCTCGCGCTTAAACTGGTCGTGGGTGCGCTCATGCACCACGTCCGCCGGTGTGGACCCCTGGTAGAGTTTTGAGACGGACTCATAAAGACCGTCCCGGATTTCGCCGGTGTTGGATCCGTACACCCGGACATCCGCCGGGGATGTTCCGGCAACGTAGCCCGCAAGTTTCATCTGTTCGGCGACGCTCTCGGGGCTGGCCTGGGATTCCATGTCGAGGGTCTGCTTGTTGGGCAGCACCTCCCATTTGCCCGAGGTGTCCTTTGCGGCATACCACGCCACCAAGTCGCGCACGGCTTGCGCGTTGCCATTCGCCTCCCATTCCATGCGATCCTGGTAGGCAACCGATGCGGCTTCTTCGCTGGTAAACCTCGCGCTGACGGTGCCGTCGGGCTCCACCATGTGGATCTCGTTCCCCACCGGCTCCAAATGCGGGGCCTGCGGGTTGTTGGCAATGGCCTGCTCGGTCGCCACGCGCGCGTCCGCCGCCTTTTTGCCGGCGGCTTTGCTCTCCTCGGTGCGATCCCTCCACGCCTGACGGAATGCGGTTTCTTTGGCGTCCGGGTCCGGCATTGCGGCGATGCGTTCGGCGTCGGCCTGCAAAATGCCCGCCTCCATCATGGCCTGCGGGCTGGTGAGCGCGCGCGCCACGGCCCGGCTTTCTCTGAGGCTGGAAACCCCGACGCCAAGAAGCGCCAAGGGTAACACGGCGAAGAACGTCTCCGCGCGGGAGCCGGTCCAGTCGCCCAGCTCTTTTTTCCAGTCCACCCCGGGAACGTCTTTGGAGAGCGCCGAGGCGGTTTCCTGCACCACCGCCGGGGTGATGTCCTGGAGCCCCTCTTGGAGGTTTTGCTCCACGACATTGGCGGCCCCTTTGATGAGGAACGAACGCCAGAAAGAGGAGGTCGGATCGGTGAGCCGGTCCACGATGCCTTTTGTCCACGGCAGTTTACCCATGGTGGTTTGGAGCTGCGCCCACTCGATCGCGGCTTGGATGCCACCCGCAACGAGCGCCATCTTGTAGCTGTCCTCGGATTTGATTTCGGGATGATCGAGTGTGAACCGCTCAAACTCCAGGTTCACCATGGCGTTTGTCATCCACGCCTTGCCTACCCCCGGGACGCTGGCGGCGAGCATCATCGGCACCGATCCAGACAGACCGAAAAAGCCGCGCTCAACCACGTCGGGCATGTAATCCATCACCGGCTTGATGGAGTCCAGCTCGTTCTTGGCCACGCGGTCCAGCTCCATCGAAAGACGAATCAGCGAGTCCGCCTTCTTGGCGTTGGCAAGGCGCTGGGCCCGCTCCTCGGGGGTCGCAAGGCGCAGCGGGGTGAAGTCCGCGTTGATGTAACCCTCGGCAATGGGTGAATCTGCCCCGATAGAGACAGCCCCCAACGGACGGTCGGGGTTCACAAAGAAATCCTTGCCGCTCTCCAGCTCCCGGATCTCTTTTTGAGCGTCCAGTAGCGTGAACATGCGGCTGGTGTTGGTCACCCGCAGCGGGTCGAGCCCGCGCATGTAGGAGACCCCCATTTTCTTGAAGAAATCGCCCACCTGCCGAACCGCGCCCTGAGGGTTCTCGGGCTGGTTGTGCGCGGCGTAGGCGCTGAGCATCTCCAGAACGGCCTTGCGTTTCTCCGGCGGTGCCTCCATCAGCCGGGTTGCGGCCTCAAACGGCAGGTCCGCGCCCGCGTTGATTGCCTTGGTGCTGCGCTCCAGTGTGGATTTTGCCGCGGCGAAAAGGTCGCGGTTCTCCCGGGCGACTTCGTAGGCCTTTTGGTAGGTGTCCCGATACTGGGCGAAATCGGCGTCTTCCTGCGCGGGATCGTAGCCCTTGGCGGTCTTCGCCTTTTCTTTCCAAAGCGTGTGCGCCGAGTCGTAGACAGGGGCCCCGGCGTCTATCGCTTGGAGAAATGCGGCGCTGGTGGCGTCCCCTTTGCGGGTGGCCTCGTAGGTCGCCCGATCGTCGCGGGCCTGGAACTTCTTTTGAATCTCGGTGTAAAACCCGAGGTCATCCTTTGCGCCGTTGAAGTTCTCGTTGGCGAACTGGTCGCGCAAGGTCTCGTAAACCGGCGCCACCTGTTCCAGAGGCTGCTCCGTGGCGTGCGCAAGATAGGCCATGTTTGCGGACTGCGCCCGGGCTTTGTTGGCGTCGGTCACAAACGGCCCGAGCTGGGCCTGCATGTCCTTTGACCAGCGGCCCCCGAGCGTTTCAACGTCGGAGAAGAGCGGGCGCAACTTGGCTTCGCGCGCGCTGCGCTCGATGTCGAGCCGTTTCTGGGCGGCGTCGTGCCACTCCTGAATCTGCGGCCGGATCTGCTCTTGCATGGCCGGATCCGCATGGGGAAACGCTTCGATGAGTGTGGTGGCTTGCTGGTCGTCGATCATGGGTTAGGCCTTGCGGAATGTGACCACGGGAACGCCGTCTTTGGCGTGTAACCCGGAGGGTGAGAAGAAGTCGAATCGGCCGCGCAAGGGCGGGAGCCCCAGCTTTTTGGCCTGCTCATCGGTGGCGGTGTGGTCGGAGTATTGGCGGCGGACGGTGGACCCGTCGGAAAGCTCAAGCTCC
>JBEIUI010000154.1:0-5521 GCA_040374425.1 Verrucomicrobiia bacterium
GGGCTGAATTCGCCCAGTCCCCGGGCCGCCTTGCACTCGGGCAGAAATAGGGGGAATTCGTGTTATCCAGAGCGCCCGGACGCGGTAACGGAATGTAGGGACTCAGCCGACCCGACCAAATGCTGCCTCCGCCGGCCCCGGGATCCGCATTATAGACCGATGGCGGCACCATTCCATCGTTGTCGTTGGCGTAGCTCGAGACCGCCGCTGCCAATTGTTTGAGATTGGACGCGCATTTGGCGGACTTAGCCGTCTCGAGCCCCCGGCCGATCGAAAACGCTCCGAGCGCAGCCAGAACAAGGACAATTGCGATCACCGTGATCAATTCGACCAAAGTAAAGGCGTTCAAGGCGGAGGCCTCTGCCTGGTTACGAGCTCTTGTCAGGTTCTTCATGCGGGGGACTCGTCAGGTGATGGGAGTTCGCTTCCCGTCCCTTATAAACAGTTAGCATGCCACTTTTCCACAGTTTGTAAGAAAGGGCGTTGGGGACAGACTTGAATGTCACTTAGTTAAGGCATCTTTTCGACGTTTTCCTCTGTGACCGGGGCGATTTGGCGCTTTTTTTGGGCAAGCGGACTTCTCCGCGGCCCGACATGAATTTTTACTCTGAAACTTGGGGTATCTGAAGCCGCTGAAGGCCGACATGTGGAGCCTCACCTCTCGAAATTTCCAGGTTAGATCTACTCCGGTGATCCGCCTTAACTCAGCGCCATTCGGGACAGACTTTCTATTTTCCTTCCTGCCTCCGCATCCGCGTCAAACCTCGGTTTTCAGCCTCAAAAACGGGTGCAACGGACAAACGGACTCTCGGAAATGCCATTCCGGTTTGTCTACGTCGCCCATGAAGGGAGCGCTGGCTCAGTGGCGCGGAGGGGGCTCAGTCCCGTTGCCGCTCTTCGGAGAACCCTCTACGTTGGACGCATGTCCGCTGCCCCTCACAGCCTGCGCCCTTATCAGCGCGAAACGATCGACGCTGTTTTGGCCGCCCGCAGGGCCGGAGTCCGGCGGATGCTCGTTTGCCTGCCCACGGGTGCGGGCAAAACCGTCATTTTCTCCGAACTCGCCCGCAGGGCACGGCGGGGGGTGCTAGTGATTGCGCATCGCGAGGAGCTGCTCGGGCAAGCGCGGGCAAAACTGGAGGCCGCCTTGGGAGAAAAACAGGTGGTGGCCATGGAACGCGGCACCGAACGAGCCGCTCCGGACGCGAGGATCCTCGTCTGCTCGATTCGATCGCTCCATGAGGAGCGCCTGGCCAGAGTCATTCACGGCCGGGATATCGGCCTCGTCATTTACGACGAATGCCATCACGCCGCCGCGGAAGATAACCTGCGCGTCCTGCGCCAGCTGGGTGCCTTTGCTGAGGATTGGACCGGTACACTGCTGGGATTCACCGCCACAACCGCGCGCGGCGACGGCAAAGGGCTCCATACCGTGTTCGAACGGATTGTTTACTCCCGCAGCCTGCCGCAGCTGATCGACATGGGGTATCTCGCGCCCCTGCGCGGGTTCCGAATCTCGACGGCGGCAGACCTCACCCGTCTCTCGGCGGGCACCCAGGATTTCCGGGAGGAAGAACTGGCAGAGGCGGTGGATATCGAAGAGCGCAATGCGCTCGTGGCGCGGTCCATCCAGGAGCTCGCCCGGGACCGCCGGACCCTCTGTTTCTGCGTGACCGTCAACCACGCGCGGCATCTCTCGTGGGCGCTGTGTAAACTGGGGGTTTCCGCGGGGATGGTGCATGGCGAGATGCCCATGGAATTGCGGGCCCAGACGCTCGCGGATTTCCGCGAGGGCCGGCTCCAGGTGCTCACGAATGTGGCCGTGTTGACGGAGGGCTTTGATGATCCGGGCGTTTCCTGCGTCGCCATGGCGCGGCCCACGCGCTCGGAAGGTCTTTACGCCCAATGCGTCGGGCGCGGGACCCGGCTTTTTCCGGGCAAGAAAGACTGTCTGATCCTGGATTTCGTGGATCTCTGCGACCTGCAGTTGTGTTCCCTCCCGTCTCTTTTTGGCGTTCCACGCTCCCTGGATTTGCAGGGGGGCGACGTGAGCGAAGCGCGCCGCGCCTGGGCGAAGATCCTCTTCGATCATCCCGGGTTCGAGTTGGAGGCGGCGGCACTCACCCTGCCGGAGATTCAGGATCGCGCGGCGGCTTTTAACCCTCTCACCCTGGAGGTCCACCAGGATGTCCGTGCGATCTCCGGAAACGCCTGGTTCTCCCTCGGGCGCCACGGTGTGGGCCTGCATTTCCAGCAACCGCCCGGGAAACCCCGGGAAGCGTTGGTGGTGAAAAGACCGGGCCGGGGCAAGATATGGGAAGTGCTCATCGACGGGGTGTCAAAGGCGCGTTTTTCAGAGTTCGAAGAGGGGGTGTCTGCGGTCGACTACGAATTGGAACGGCGCGGCGTGGCACTTTCCGCGCGCCCCAACGCGGACTGGAGACGCTCCGGATCCGGCGTCTCGCCTGAAGACCTGCAGAACGCGCTCTGGCAGAGGTTGCACCCCAGACAGGCTCGCAAGCCGGGTGCCTGAACTTGAGGAGCCTCGAGCGCAGGCCGCCCGCTCCGGCTGGGTGCGACGCGCCTTTCTGAGCGCCGCGGACGCCCCATCACGCGCCGCGCTTTCCAGAGGGAATGCAAGGGACGCTCCGGAATCGCAATGAGCTGAGAAGATTCGTCGTGACTTTTACTCTTGAAGTCCCTGAAGGCGGTTTGCCGCGGGCCAGCAATTCATTTCCCTTATCCACAGGATCGGGGAGGGAGGTTGACGGCGCCACTTGCGCTGGGCCGGGCCCCAGGCAATATCGCTCCCGCCGATGAAGACCAACAAACTCAAGGGCGCCCGGGCAGCTGATCACAAACGCACAAACGGCCGGCAGATGATTCTCCTGGATCAACGGCCGATGCGGCAAAAGGCGGCCTCGGAATGCGGCCGGGCTCTGGCGCGCCTGGAGAAGTCCAAGGCCGAATGGAAACGATTCCAGCAGAACGACCAACCGGCCTTTAGTCGGTGGATTGCATCGACCTTCGAAGCGCTCTTAAGCCAGTTGCGCGAGATCGAAGCCGACGTGGCCGAGAAAGAGTCACTGGTTCACGAGGTCGAGATGGAGCTCATTTTCGGCGGAGCAAGGAGCCGACGGGCCGCTTACCGCGAGGTGCGGAATCGCCGCGATCAACAGCCGCACCCGGACGATCCACAAGGAGCCGCGCCGCCGCCCCCCCAGGATGAGGAGAAGTTTGATCCCTCAGATTTCGAGTACCTCCCCGAGTTTGAGAAGGAGGAGCTTTTTGATGACTTTGTGCGCGTTGTCATGGGCATGAACCCCGACAAGCTCAACGATCGGACGTATGAGCGGATGTTCGCAGAATTTAAGGCAGACGTGTTGGGCAAGAAACGGCCGCCGAGTCAACCCGCCCCCCCTCCACCGCCGCGGCCCGAGCAGAGCCGTCTCAAAGAGCTTTACCGGCTGCTTGTCCGTAGGCTGCATCCCGATACCAAGGCAGAAAACGACAGCGCGGCGTCCGCGCTCTGGCACGAAGTGCAGGAGGCTTACGGCCATGGAAACGTGGAACGCCTCGAAATGCTGCTCGCGCTGACCGATCTCCAGGCCAACACGACCGGCGAACACACGAGCCTGTCTCAAATGCGCTCGGTGCTCGCCGAACTGCGGCGCTCGTTCAATGACCTCCAGCGCAATCTGCGGGCGGCGAAGAATGACCCGGCTTGGGATTTTTGCCGGTTGTCGGATCACTCCGCGCTCAAGAAACGGATTTTGAGCGAGCTCAAGGCGAGGTTTCAGAGGCATGAGAGTCGCCAGCGCCAACTCGACGCGGAGATTGCCCGGTGGTCGACCCCGCAAAAAGCCCGCAAAAAGCCCGTCAAAGGCCGCTGAGCATTGGGCGGCCCGGCTTCTTCCACCCGACCGCCGAGAGGACAGAGAGAAAGGCAGCTTTCACGCGGAGCACCGGAGAACGCGGAGGAATGTTTTGGAAGGGACTCAACACAGGGCTCCGGTTTTGTGACCAGGCGGCGCTAGAAACGCTGGCCGCTCCTGATGAAAACGCCCTCCTCGCGGGCTGGGCGTGAGACATCCGCCGTGGCACGTGGACGAGGTTCACGCACCGCTCAGACAAGCGCAGAGAAAGCGGCGAAGGATTCGGGAATCCCCTTCCTGAGATCGGAAACCCAAAGCGCAAGCGGCGGGAACCCGGGAGAGCGGAGGCAAACGGTCTTGGCGTTCCGTAATTTCCAAAAAGATCTCCGCGCTCTCCGCTGCTCCGCGTGAGAAGGAGCATGCCCCGCCCGTTTTTTCCGCGGCTCCGGCGGGTCCCCCCGCCAATGTCCGCCCCCTGCGGATACTCTCGTGGGCGAAATGAATCACCTCCTGCGTTTGATCGTCTCCCCAAACCGCCGTGTTCCCGGCAGCCGCGTGCCCGGGAACAACCCACCACCCGCAGGGCACAGGCGAAGACGTCCGGCGGGAGAGGCGCCCCTCACATCCATGCCGACGGGCTGTCCATCCACGGAGGGCTCGAAATGATGGATCAATTTCTGAACGGATCGGTTTTTTACCCCTGCTCCGGTCTGGATGGCGCACCGATCAAGTATGTCGGCAAACTGTTCCAGCGCTTCTTTTACGCGGATTATTTCATCCCCAAGTCTGATTTTATGTGGGATTTCAAGTATTTCGGGTGCCGCGGTTACACGACCTCCAGCGTGGAAGAATTGGATGTCCGGGCGGCGTTTGGCTGCTCATGGGAAGAGATCGCTCGCAATTCGGCCGACACCATCGAAAAGCTCCCGTTCAAATCGCCTCCGTTCAAATGGATCCCGGAAGACGCGTTCCTTGCACTGGCGCGGTTTGAACGGATACCTGGCTATCCCGAGGACCACGGCCCGGAGCGGTTTGAGGTGCTCTATGCAAAGTGTGAAGCGGTGGCCATTTTCCGTGCAACCTTTAGCCGGTTCGGCGTTGCGCCGGGCTGCCTGGCGAATATCCGGCCCGGGCTGGGATTTGGCGGCAATTTCCGCGACTACACGGAGCAATTGGACCGGGTGGTGCGGGAAAACCCGGCCGGGACGCCCGAGTTCCTCCTCTACGACCACCTAGGCGCTGAACCCCGTTCCGGCGGTTATCTCCCGATCACGAGCGGGTATCGGAAAATCCGACGCTGGGCGCGTTACCACCCCGACTTCGGGCCGGGTGAACTTTATCTGGCCCAGGACCGGTGGAGGCACGGAGAGCGAGCCACGGACGGGGCAAGTGCGGAAAACGGGGAGGATCGCCGGAAAAGACATGTTGAGGGCCCGTAACGCGGCTCTCCCCGGACCCGTGCCGCCGGTCAGAAGTAGAGCGGCTGGAGGGGCTGGGGACAAGCTCAGTAGAGTAGGGAGCGCCGTGGATTACCATCGGCGCCCCCTCTCATCAAACCGTGCAGGCGGTTTTCCCGCACACGGCTTTCCGAGTATCCTTCTTTCGGCTCGCTTATCAGCCCGCCGCTGGAGCTGGTTGTCAAACCA
>JBEIUI010000020.1:0-38253 GCA_040374425.1 Verrucomicrobiia bacterium
GCCCGTAATTAGAACTGAGGCCGAGGACGATTATGTGATTCAGTTGGACGCGGCCAATGCCAATCCGACAGATCCCGCGAATGAGAGGCCGCATTTTTGGCCCAAAGGTCTTTCCCACAAAACAGCTGTAGTAAAGAAGGCTGATGTAGATCCGGCTTCCGCGAGCATGTTTGTTCCCCGCCACAGCCCCTACTTCGCGATTTATTTCACCATCACGGGTCTGCACGGGCTCCACGTTCTCGGGGGAGTATTGGTTTTCCTCTATTTTTGGGGTCCGGGCGCCCGACTGTATCAGCGCAACCCTGAGCATCTTGCCAACCGGGTTGAGGTGGCTGGCTTGTTCTGGCATTTTGTTGATCTGGTTTGGATCTTCGTATTCCCATTATTTTACCTCCTCTAACGCGCACGATGAGCAATCACCATAAAGAGAACGGACACGCAGCGCCTGCAGGCGCGACCGGTGAAGAGTCGCCTCATGGTCATCATGAGGCGCATACAAAACTGTATCTTTTCGTTGGGGGAGCTCTGCTCTTTCTGACTCTTGTGACGGTTTGGCTAAGCTATTGGGACTTTGGGTCTCACACTAGGAACATTGCCGTGGGTATGGCAGTCGCGACCTTCAAGGTAAGCTTGGTCGGAGCGATATTTATGCATCTTAAGGGCGAGAAACCCCTGATCTGGAAGTTCTTGTATTTCACAGCGTTTTTTGTTCTCGGATTGTTTCTTTTGACTGCTCTCGCGTGGGTCGATCCGATTTTCGGGACGACTCGCAATCTCCACTAATTCCACTAACCACAAATATGTCGCTAAAGGGATTCCACATACTGTTCGTGATCGTCGCGATGCTGATGGCTTTTCTCTGCGGTGGTTGGGCGTTTTATTTCGAGGTAGAGGGCCTATTCGGCGGTTTTTCTCTCTTTGTTGGGGCGCTTTTATTAGTCTATTGTGGCTGGTTCATTAAGAAGGCCCGGAGGATCATCATATGATTACCTCGTATCTTCACCGGAAGTTGGGGTGGTTCTTTTGTGCGGTGGGGTTACTTTGTCCGCGGGTGGTGTCTGCTTGTTCGGTCTGTATGGGCGACCCGAACACTAGGGAGGCGGGCGCGATGAACGCGGCAATCTTCCTGATGCTTGGGTTTATCTTCTCAGTTCTAGCTCTCTTAGTCGCTTTTGGGATTTATCTCTACCGTCGTTCGCTGGCTCCTGTTCCGCCTCACATTCAAATCGCCGATCTGATCGGCCTTCATTCAAAGTAAAATGCTTAATAAATGGATGGGCATGGTGCCCGATGCTTCTGAGCATGGATATCTGATAAACCACTTCCTTGAGTTTTGTCATTGGTTCATGCTGCTTCTTTTCGTCGGATGGTTGTCTTTCTTTCTGTTCACGATCATCCGGTTTCATCGCTCGCGTAACCCGAAGGCCGACTATCACGGTGTCCGCAGTAAGTTTTCTACCCATCTTGAGTTGATGGTTGTGATGGTTGAGGCAGGTCTCCTGCTGGGGTTCGCTTTGCCTCTTTGGGGTAAACGGGTGACTGAGGAGTCCTTCCCGGACAGTAAAGAGGCCCTTAAGGTGCGGGCGGTGGGTGAACAATACGCCTGGAATTTTCACTACACAGGCCCAGACGGGAAGTTCGGTCGCCAGAGCGCGGCTTTAATTTCCGGGAGTAATCCGCTCGGTATTGATCCAGAAGATCCGGATGGCAAGGACGACGTGGTCTCGAAGAACGAGCTTCATCTCGAGAACTATAAGCCTACGGTGATCGAGGTTTCTTCAAAGGACGTCATTCACAGTCTTTCTCTTCACAGCATGCGGATTACTCAGGATGCGATGCCTGGTTCCAAGGTTCCTGTTTGGTTTCGGCCAAAGGTAGCTGGGACTTACGAGGTGGTTTGCGCTCAGTTGTGCGGGGCGGGCCACTATGCCATGAAGGCCTCTATGGTTGTTGAGGACGCTGCGAGTTGGAACTCTTGGTATTCGGAGTTGGCGCAGTTGCAGCACCCGGTTAAGGCCAATTCACCCGCCAGGTAGCCCTACGGGTCACCGGACCAAGGTGGGCACTTTCGCGTTCACCGAGGACCTTCTTTGAATTCACAGCAAGACAGAACCTCCGGCGTTTGGCTTGAGGGCTTTTCCAAGCTCGTCGTCATCCTAACGTTCGTGCTCATTTTTGTGGGCGGGCACACTACGACGGCCGGGGCAGGGATGGCTTTCCCCGATTGGCCCCTGAGTCATGGGTCTTTCAACCCGAATCAGTGGTGGAATGATGTCTTTCAGCGCTTAGAGCACGGCCATCGGTTGATCGCGTCTCTAGTCGGCATGTCCGTGGCTGTTCTGTGCGCTGGGGTATGGGGAAGGTTGTGGGCCGTCGGTGCATCTATCGCTACGGGTGCGTGTATTTCGGTTGCCGCGAAGTTGGTTGGGTTTCCCGGGGCAGTGGTGCATGGCGCCCTGTGGGGTACTGTGGTGTCTTTCGTTTTTTTGTTGTTTTTGAGTAGGGCAAGCGCATCCGGTGTGGCCGATCGGTGGGCGCGCGTGTTCGCTTTGCTGGCTTTCTTCGGCGTTTGTATTCAAGCGGTTTTAGGCGGCCTTCGGGTGACTATCGAGAGTGGTGGAAACCCCGGAGTGGCTCTCATTTTCAGGGTTATCCACGGGTGTTTTGCGCAGGTGGAGCTTTCTCTGTTAGTGGCCGTGGCTGCCATCCTTTCGAAGTCCTACTCGAGGATAAATCCCGATCCAAACGTTCGGCCTCTGCGGAGGTGGCTTTTTTTGATTCTCGGCGCCTTGTTGATGCAGCTCGCTCTCGGAGCGGCGATGCGCCATCGCGGCGCGGGGTTGGCGATTCCTAGTTTCCCTGCCGCCTCACCCGGAGGGGCTTGGTTGCCGTCGATTCACACGGTCGACGTGGATCTCAACTTTGGGCATACTAGGATCGGCGCTTTATTGGTGAGCATCTTCGTCGTCTGGGTTCTCGGTTGGTTAATTTATGCGGCGGGGCGGCAGAGCGCTGTGAAACTTTGGGCGGGGGCCGGTTTGGGGCTACTTCTTGTTCAGATTGGACTTGGTATATCCGTCATATGGTATGGCCGGCCGATGATACCGACCACGCTCCATGTGCTAAACGGTGCTGCCTTGGTGGCCGTAGTCGTGCTGCTGACGGTTCGCGTCAGTAAGTGCTGCAGTTTGGTGGCCGATTTGGATCGGATAACTGAGAGGAGGAAGGTGGATGGATTCGAAGGATGAGCAATTAACCGTCGGGGTGGGAGATGCTGGAGACGTTCCTGAAATTGGCTTGGTCAGTGACTTGGTGACGCTGACCAAGGCGCGTTTAAGTTTCTTGGTCATCCTCACCACGTTCGTGGGATTCTGTATGGCAAGCGCTTCAGGTTTAAATTGGGGGCTGCTGTTTCATGCGATTTTTGGGACTACACTCGCTGCGGCGGCTGCAGCGGTGCTCAATCAGTGGACGGAGAGTCACGTGGATCGGTTGATGGAGCGTACACGGCAGCGGCCGCTGCCGGCGGGCCGTATGGAACATGCTTTCGCTCTTTGGTTGGGGATCGGGTTGGCGCTCGGCGGCGTGGTTTGGCTGTGGCTGATGGCGAATCCCCTAAGCGCTCTTCTTGCTGCGGCTACCGTCTTGATTTATTTGTTTCTCTACACGCCTCTAAAGCGGCGTACGGCCTATTGCACTCTGATCGGGGCTGTATCCGGGGCAATCCCGCCGGTGATCGGGTGGACGGCCGCGCAAGGGGGAAGTCCCAGTTTGGGGCTCGGTGCTTGGGTGCTTTTCGGGGTGCTGTTTACTTGGCAGATGCCTCACTTTTTGGCGATCGCATGGATTTACCGCGACGAGTATGCGCAGGCAGGCTTTGTCATGCTGAAGCGTGAGGACGCGGGTGGGCTTTGGACGTCGTTGGTCAGTCTTTTATTTGCGGGGTTGTTGTCTGTGATCTGTTCGGTTCCGTATTTTGCAGGGCTCAACACTTTGCCTTACATTTTCGGCGTCCTCATTCTCAACGGCGCCCTCTTGTTCTTGGCGTTTCAGTTCCTTCTGGACCGTTCTACGAACACGGCACGTCGCTTGTTTTTTGGTTCCATATTTTTTCTGCCCCTGCTCCTGGGTGTCATGGTTCTAACCAAACGATGAGGCTTCTCACGCCGATCAGAATGTGGGCTGCGCTCCTGCTCCTGGTGCTCATTACGCTCGCTTGGCGCAGCTACTTGAAGAAGGAGGAGGCCTTCGAGGTTTACTCCTCCCCTGTCCGGGCGGATTTGGCGCGGTATTGGCAGGTGCCAGATTTCTCGTTGACTGAGAGAACCGGCAAAACGGTTTCTCTCTCTGACTTGAAGGGCAAGGTCTGGGTCGCAGATTTCTTCTACACAAGTTGCCCGGGTCCATGCCCGATGATGACTAGCCGGTTACGAGAGATCCACGAAGCCACCCGGGGACGGGTAGGTGTCGCGTTGGTGTCGATTTCCACAGATCCAGCGAAGGATACGCCCGATATCCTCAAGCTTTACGCTGATAAATTTGGTGCCGATGAGAGGTGGCTGTTCCTGACGGGCGACAAGGTGGCGATTTTTGAGCTCGCGAACAAAGGGTTCAAACTGAGCGTGACGGACGAGGGCGGGACCGAGAAGGAGCCGGTAACGCACAGCACGAAACTGGTTTTGGTGGACAAAAATGGGACAATCCGTGGCTTTTACGAGGGCACCTCTCAAGAGGAAATTCAGCAAATAAACAGCGCGATCGAGCGCTTAGAAAAGGAGACACGATGAACGTCAGCGACTTGCCTTTATTAAATGCGAGCCTCAATGGGGTGAGCGCGCTTTTAATTGTTTCGGGCTTGGTTTGTATCAAGCGCGACCAAAAGCGGGCTCACATTGTTTTCATGAGCTTCGCTCTTTTAACTTCCGCTCTCTTCCTTTGCAGTTATCTCACCTACCATTGGATGACTCAGGGCTTGGTCACGAAATTCACCCACGGAGGTTGGCCCAAGGCGGTTTACTTTTTCATTCTTTTTAGTCACATCCCGTTGGCTGGACTCACGGTGCCTTTGGTGGCCATGACCGTCATTCCGGCGTTGCGGGCGCGGTTTGATCAACACCGCCGAATTGCAAAATGGACCGTCCCGGTTTGGTTGTATGTTTCCGTCACGGGAGTCCTAGTTTACCTCATGCTCTACGTCTGGTATCCGCCGGGGAATTGAGGCGCCCCCGGAGCCGCTCAAAGAAGGGCTTGGAGAGAAGGGGACGATTTCAGATACGTCGGCCCCGGATCGGGTGATATTCGCTCGGGGACGCAGCCGGGCCGGCCCGGAGTGTCCCGCCGGTGGCCTTGAGTGCGTTCTTTCTGGTCTGAATATCTGTTCTTGGGCCTGTTGGGGGATCAGAGCCCTTGTTCCTCCGGCGGAAGAAACACCCGGAACCGGTTTTTATCGATGGCTTTCATGTAAGCCTCGTGTGGTGCAACGATGCCCTGCTGCATCACCTGCCAGATCGCATCGTCCATAAACTGCATCCCTTGGCTTTTGCCGCCGACGATGACGTCTTGGAGTTTTTGGGTTGCTCCTTCGCGGATAATCGCGCTGGCGGCACTGTTGACCACGAGGACCTCATTGACCGCCACTCGGCCGCCCCCGTCCAGGCGCTTCATGAGCAATTGAGCGACAACACCGCGCAAAGAATTGGCAAGCATCGTCCGCACCTGCGCTTGCTGATCACTGGGAAAGACGTCGATCATCCGATCCACCGTTTTCCGGGCGTTGTTGGTGTGCAGCGTGCCAAAAACCAGCAGCCCCGTTTCTGCGGCGGTGAGCGCCAGCTGGATGGTTTCGAGGTCTCGCATCTCACCCACCAAAACGATGTCCGCGTCCTCGCGAAGGGCGGCCTTGAGGCCGGCTGGAAAACTGACGGCGTGCTCGGGCACTTCCCGCTGGGTGATGATGGAGCGTTTGTTGACGTGAACAAACTCGATGGGTTCCTCGACCGTGATGATATGGCGATGGAAATGGGTGTTAATGTAGTCGATCAACGCGGCGAGCGTGGTGGACTTCCCCGAGCCTGTGGGGCCCGTCACCAGTACCAGACCTCCCCGCAGGTCGCCGAACTCTTTGACCACAGCCGGAATGCCGAGTTGGTCGAGCGTCATGATCTTGGTGGGGATCAGACGGAACACCGCGCCATACCCGTGGGTCTGCTTGAGAAAATTGCACCGGAACCGGGAATTTTCGTCCATCTCGTAAGCGAAATCGAGGTCCCCCGCTTCCTCATACCGCTTCCAGCGCTCGGGGCCTGAGATCTCGCTCATCATATAGGCCATTTCGTCTCGCGTCAGCGATTCGTTACGAATGGGGATGATCTCGCCGTGTCGCCTGATTTTCGGGGGAGCTCCCTCTCCGAGGTGGAGGTCGGAAGCGCCTGCGTTGACGAGAACTTCGAAGAACTGGTCGATGTATGGCATTGGGAGGGGAACCTGGGTGGCCGTTAAGAGCTGGCGGTTTGGCGTGGTCTGCTATTTGGCCAGTTGCTGGCGCATGACCTGTTTTTGCTCCGAGCGCGCGTAGGCTTCCTGAGGCGAGATAATTCCTTGCTGGCAAAGCTCGAGCAGGGAGTCGTCCATCAGTCGCATCCCATTTTTTCTGCCTGTCTGAATGATCCCGGGCAGCATGAACGTCTTGGCTTCCCGAATCACGTTCCCGACGGCTGGCGTGTTCGTGAGGATCTCCAATGCCAAGGCACGGCCTCGACCGTCTGCGCGCGGAACGAGTTGTTGGGAAACAATGCCACGCAAACTTTCACTGACCATGATGCGGATCTGCTCACGCTGATCTACGGGGAAGACATCCAGCACCCGGTCCAGAGTCCGTGAGGCGTTGCCGGTATGAAGTGTCCCAAGCACCAAGTGACCTGTCTCTGACGCCGTAATGGCGAGCTGGATTGTTTCTAGGTCGCGCATTTCACCCACCATAATCACATCGGGGTCTTCACGGAGAGCTCCTCTCAAGGCGGCACCGAAGGATCGGGTGTGAGTGTGAACTTCCCTCTGGGTCACGTGACAGCCCTTGGATCCAATCACATACTCAATCGGGTCCTCCAGCGTGATGATGTGATCGTGGCGATGCACGTTGATTTCCTCGATCAACGCGGCAAGCGTGGTGGATTTTCCGGAACCGACGGCTCCAGTGACCAGCACCAAGCCGTTTTGATATTGTGTGAGCAGCTTGAGGCTGGGAGGCAGCCCCAGCTCGTCCATGGTGCGGATGTCGCGTTTGATAATCCGAAACACGATGTCAATTCCCAGCCGATGGCGGACGACACTGGCGCGAAAACGGCCGGTCGCATTGGAATAGGCAAAGTCTACGTCGCCCTGCTCGCGGAGTGTGCGTTGCTGTGATTCGGAGAGAAATCCCTTGGCGAGCCTTTCGGTGTCTGCCGCACTGAGCACAGCCGCCTTGAGCCAAATGGGTTCCAAGGTGCCGTAGCGCCTCCAGATGGGCTGCGAATTGGTGCCGAGGTGAATGTCAGAGGCGTCGGACTCAAGGCCTACCTCGAGATAGTGGTCCACATGATCCAGCGCGTGAAGCGAGTCACTTTGGGAGGGGGAATTTGGAGCCATTCGGAAACTCCCAGACAGCTATCCGGCGAACGCCGAAATGCAAGGCAGAGTTCCGCGGCTACAACGCTGTCAGCACCCCCCGTTAACCGCTCTCGTCGACCCGGCAGCGCCTAGCCTTTGAGCTCCGTCGCGGCCCTCCCTATCAGGGGGTGAAACCCTCGGAACGAGCCCTCTGATGACCTTCCCTTGGCGGAAACCCAAACCCGCGTGCTGCGTTTTTCCTCGCGAGTTCCGCGAGTTGGTTGGTGGCCCAGCTGGTCAGTAGCGGCTTGGATAGGTCGAACGCCAGCTTCAGAGCGCCGATCCATAGCCCCGTTTTAGCCGATCGTCCCAATGGATCCGACGCCGCCTGTGTGGACACGGGTGTTTTCTTGCGTTTTGAAGGCTTCACCAAGAGGAGCCCCAGCAGGGCAGATCCCCCCAGCCAAGCCCACTTGTGCCGGGAAAAAGACGCACGCAGTTTTTTCCGGAGGTCGGCGTGGGCTCGAACCCCAGCCGCGTGCGTGCTCGCGCGGCTACGGGCGTGTTCGAGCGCCCTGATCAGCTCAGACTTTCGGTTTTGGAGGCTAGCCATTCCTGGTCTTTTTTGAACTCATTGAAAGTGTCTGTGAAGACGGGCTCCGCGAGCCGAGACTTGGCCGTGATGCAGAGGGCATAAGCCAAGGCGAGATGGAGCAGCGCGACTCCCAAGGTGACCCAAATCCAGGCATGTCCATCCCCAAGTGCCCAGGCAAGGAGGAAGACAATCGCCAGGCAGAAGAAAAAATACCCGATGAAGAAAACAATCAGCGCGGCGATTGCCAGAGCCAGGATCGCGGCGAAATGGCCCGCGGCTTCCTTTCCTTCAATCCCCGCAAGCTCCAGCCTCGCCTGCGAATAGGCGAGCAGCGCCGAGAGAAGCTTGAGAGCATGCGGAAAAAAGCCGTCGGGCGATTGCCCAGTCGCATCCGCAGGAGGGTAATCCGAGGGTTTTGCCACGCGACTAACGGCGGATGATCAGGCCTAGGACGAATCCCGCCGCTACGGCTGTGAGGATCGCTTTGGTGGGGTTCTCCCTGACGTATTGTTCGCCGTTCTGCCGGAGGTTCTGGGCGCGTTCGCGCACCTCGCTGTAGGCGGTTTCAGCTTGTGCACGCAGCTCTTGGGCGCGGTCGCCGGCGCGGTCCCGCAGCTCCGCCGCCTTGGTCTCCGCTGCGGAGCGCAGATCTTCGGCCGCCTGCTTGACGTGCGAGCGCGATGTTTCGAGGTTCGCCCTCAGCGCGTCTCCGGCTTCCCTGAGGTGTTGTTTGGAACTCTCAAGGTTGTCTTTTGCGCCGGTTGCCCCGGTTGTGCCGGAATGGGCGGCGTTACCGTGGGGTTGATTTTCGGGATGAGCGGGTTCTTCAGGCATAGAAAAGAGAGCGGAAGGAAAAGATTTTGGAGCGGGCGGGTTTTGATTTAAGCATTTCCACTCCCAAAAGAAACGGGCGCCGGCACGGGCCTGCGCTTGTCGGAGCTTTTACGGGGTGTCTCATTGAGCGCGGAAGATGATACGCGCCTTGCTCAGGTCATACGCCGAGAGCTCCAGCTCCACCGTGTCTCCGGGTACGATCCGGATGAAATGTTTGCGCATTTTGCCAGAGATATGCGCCAGAACCAGAGCCCCGTTGGGCAGCTCAACGCGAAACATCGTTCCAGGCAACACGTCCTTGACGATGCCTTCTGTCTTGATGGCGTCCTTGCTCGACATGTTGCAGAGAATGCAAGAGGGGGTCCTCCGATGGCAACCCTCCATTCATATCCTCCCATCGGCGGGGATCTCCCGGAACCGCCCGGGCTGTTTCCTGCGGCAATTCTCTCGAAGCGGGGCGACGAATTCCGTGCAGTTCCGGGTGGAAATGTACCCGGGGCTCGTGGATGTTGGCGCCCATGCGGTCTCGAGTCGGTTTCACCCTCGTTGAAATTTGTGTGTCCATGGCCATCGGACTTCTGCTGCTTGGCATGGCTGTGCCGAGTGTGGTCGGGCTCGTTTCCGAACGTCAGCTCAGGGGACGTTTGGAAGAGTTCGAGGGCCTCGTCCAGCGTGCCCAGTTATGGAGTGTCTCGGAGCGGCGCAGTTTCGTGCTCGTTTGGGAGCCAGACGGGATCGTTCTCAAACCGGAGGAGCCCAGCGAATCGGAAGTCGGTCGAGTTTGGCCTCGCATGGATTTTATAAAGGGCGAAACCTTCGAGTTGGAGCGGCCGGTGGCTTTGGAAAAAAAACCGGCCCCGCGGTGGACTTTCTGGCGCAGCGGCACCTGTGAGCCGGTGCGGGTACGCTACCAAGGCAGGGCAGGGCAATGGCAGGCTGACTACGACCCGTTAACCGGTCAACGCAGCTCTCTGGAGCAGAACATCAACTAACGAGCCATGCCCGGTCTCCTCTCCATTCCCAACACCCGGCGGCGCGCGGGTTTCATGCTCGTTGAGGTGATGCTGGCGGTGATGATCTTCTCAATCGCCGTCATCGGCCTCGGGCGTTGTGTGGAAAATTGTGTCGCGGCGGACCGGCTCAACGAGGAGAACTCCCGGGCGTGCCTGGCTCTCGAGAATGCGATGGCGGCGATTGAGGGTGGGGCTGTACCGCTTGTGGAGTCCAACACCGAGGAGCTGAAGGGGCGTTTTTCCGGGATGAAATTGAGGACCGTGCGCACCCCGCTCAAAGAGAAGAACGAGAAAGGCGAGGAAATTGTCGGGCTTTTTGCCGTAACGCTCAGCGTGGAGTGGATGAGTGGCGGCCAAAAGCAGGCCAGGGAGCTTCCCTTCTATTTTTCCCCCCGGCAGCGCTAATCCCATGTCCGCCCGTCTTCCTGTTCCATCGACGCAAGCCGCGACTTCAAGAGCCGGGAATCGTGGAGTGCTGGTTCGGGCGTGCGCAGTTCCAGCCGGGTGCAGGCGGGCGTTTACGTTGCTGGAGTTGATGGTTTCGGTGGCTGTCATCGGTCTGATCGCCGTGGCGCTCCACCGCTTTGTCGGCTCCCAGATTTTGGCCCTGCGCGTCTCCGAGGAAGTCAGTCAAGAGCGGCAAGCCTTGGCGGGAGTGGTTCACCTTCTCCAGGAACAGTTGGAATCGATTCCGGCTGCCGGGCAGACGGTGGTTTTGGGCCAGCCACACAAGTTCCGGGACCGTTCAAGCGATGTGTTCGAGTGGAGCGCGTTTGCCGGGTCCGGTCTCATGACGACGGCGGCCAGAGGGGAATACAGGGTGTCCTTGGAGCTCAAGCCGACGGCGAAAACATCTTCCACCTTGGAGCTGGGTCTGCGCCGGCGGCCCGTCAACGGTAACCTGAGGGATGAGACTTGGGTGCCGCTGCTCTCGCCCGTATCGGCCTTGGAGATTCGGTATTTTAACCCGCTCTTGAACGCGAAAGTGGATCGCTGGAACAATGGCTCGTCACTGCCGGCTTTGGTCTATGTTAGCATCCAACGTCGGCCCGACGAACTCCCCTATGAGGTGGTGCTGGGGGTGCCGGCTTCGAGGATCCAGCGATGAGAGCGGCGCCCATGCCTTTTGATCGCCCCACCCGGCTCTGCGGGCGTCAGGGGCAGGTCCGGCGGGGAACCCGGGCGTCCGCCCTGATCCTTGTGCTCTGGGCGGTGATGATGCTGAGCATGGCGATTCTGGCCTGGGCCCGTTGGATTCAACATGGAGTCACGCTGGCCGGTGAGGCCGGGGGGAATGCCGATGCGCGTGCGATGTCGCATTCGGGCGTGGCCATGGCTCTCAACCCGCTGGTGGGGGAAAATTCCCCCCAGTTAAACCGTCAGTTCGGGGCGCAGTTGGGCTACCGCGTCAGAATGGTGAGCGAGGGCGGTAAGCTCAATTTGAACTGGCTGCTGGCCGGCGAGGATCCAACCAAACTGCAGATCCTCAAAAAATGGCTCGAATCGATGGGCCTCGATTTTCGTCAGCGCGCGGCGCTTTTAGACACGCTCTTGGACTACGTGGACACGGATAATGTGCGCCGGCTCAATGGATTGGAGGACGAGGGGGAGTATCATCCCGCGAATCGACCTCTGCTCGATTTGGAGGAGCTCCGGACCATGCGCGGGGCCGAGGACTTGGTGGAAAAACCTCGCTGGAGGGAGGCTTTGACTCTTTACAGCAGTGGGCCGATTGATTTGCTCAGTGCGCCCTTGGAAGTTTTGCGCCTTTTGACCGGGGTCGGGGAGGGCAAATGGGCTCGATTTGTGAGTTTCCGCGCGGGACAGGATGGGGTTTTGGGGACACGAGATGATCCTCCGTTTAAGAGCCTTCGCGAGGTTCAGCTTTTTCTCGGGATGAGCGATCAGCAATTCAAGTCGCTCAATGGGTTGGTGGGAATGCGGGACCCTGTGGTGCGGGTTTTAGCCGAGGGCCAAGCTGGAAAAGTAATTCGACAAGTGGAGGTGGTTGCACGAAAAGGTGGGCCTAATGCTTCGATCCTGTCTTGGAAGGAATGAACAAATCCGGCGTTGAAAAATCACTTCTCGTTCCGGGGGCAGACGGTTGGATGTTGCATGTGCCGGGCCGCGGGCTTCTCCGGAGTTTTCCCAGCTTGGAGGCGGCGGCCGAGGTCCTTGTCGCGGGGGAGCCGGTGCACTTGGTGGTGCCGGCCCATTTTGTTCTGATTGAGAGACTCACTCTTCCCTCCACCGACCGTGCCGAGTTGGAGGGCATGGTCATGCTCCAGTTGGAGAAGACCCTGCCCTACCCTTTGGACGAAGCGGTCTGCCACTTCGAGGTGGTTTCTCAGGATGCGCAGGAATCGGTGGTGGTTTCTTTTGCGGTGCATGTGGCATCCCTTGACGCCCTCTGCGCCCCCCTTCGAGCCAGGGGCAATTTGCCGGTGAAAATCTTCCTCTCGGCCATGCTCACAGCCTCCGCCTGTGATCCAGAGCAGCTCACCCTCTGCATCTGGCCGGAGCTGGGGCAGCTCCAATTGGCAGTTTGCCAAAACGGGCGCCTGGGTGCTTTGTATTCGATGCAGGGGGAATCATCGCTGGCTCAAACTTTGCCGCAGGTCTTGCTCCAGGCCGAAATGGAAGGGGTGCCCGTGGAGTTCCAACGGGTGCGGCTTTCCCGGCAGTGTGCGCCGTTGCAGGTCAGCGTTTCCGAGGTGTTGGCATGCCCCGTGGATGTCGTGGAGGAGGATCTCGGCGGCGCTGAACGGGTGCACAATCTGGCGCCGGCTTCTTGGCGGGCGGAAAGTCTCCGTTTGGAGGCGGTCGGGCGTCGACGCCATCAGCTGCAGATGGCTGCGGTGCTGTATCTGGTGGGCGTGGCTGCTGCTTTTCTCTCCCTGGCTTGGCTGAAGACCCGTTTAAACAAGGTCGAGTCTCAAATCGCAGGGCTCAGACCACAGATTGAGGGCATTCAAGCGCGTCAGATGCGATGGCAGGCGTTGGCCCCTGCAGTTTGCCCGGATCAATATACCCTCGAAGTCCTGCGTCTGGCGTTCTCAAGCCTGCCCTCGCCGGAGGTGAAAATCACCACTTTCGAACATGGCCCCGGGCAGTTCCGGATTGAAGGCGAGGCGCCTTCGGCGAACTTGGCGATCGATTTTGTTGATCGGCTCAAAAACCTCGCCGAACTGGGGGATTACCGCATCGAAAGCCCGCCTCCGAGCATCCTTCCGAGCGGGAGTGCGCGCTACAATGTCTTTGGAAAGTTATGACGGCACGTGAGAAAAAACTCGCTTGGATCGTGGGCGGCGTGTTGGCCGTGATGGGCAACTTTATGCTCGTGGAATTCTTTTTGAAGAACCAGCGCCAGTTGCGGGAGGATTTGAGGCGAAAAACGGCCCAACTCGCCCTCCAACGACAAACACTTGAGGAGAGAGAGACCTGGGAGCAGCGCAGCGCTTGGATGACGGAGCATCAGGCACGGCTCATCAATGAATCCACCTCCGGGGTGGCTTTGCTCGACGCTTTGAAGGAGGTTGCCCAAAAAAACTCTGTTTTGATTGAGGCACCGGCGATCGGGACCCCGGAAAAGAGGACCTATTGCATCGCGGTACCGGTTAGTTTCGAAACTAAGAGCAGTTGGGCGGGGCTTTGCGGGTTTTTGAGAGAAGCCCAGCAGCCCGAACAGTTCCTCGTTTTCGAGAAAGCCGTCCTGCAGGTGGATCCGGCCGACAACACGCGGATGCAGGCGACTTTCCGCGTGGCGAAATGGTTCGCCTCCAAGTAAGTCGCCTCTGGTTAATTGAGCCCACCCGGAACGCAAACATGCTGCCTCGTTTTTCCTTCTATTTCTCCCCCTACTGCTGGGTGCTCGCGAGCCTAGTTGTCGGGCTCCAGCTGTGGGGAGCGGCGCAGCCGGTTCTTCCGGAGGCTTATCCCGTCGAGCGTTACGAGAAACTCATTGAAAACTCTCCTTTCGCGGTGGGCACAGCCAAGGAGCCGGCGGCGGCACAGGACGCACCGGGTTTTGCCACAAATTTATACGTCATGGGGGTGGCTCAGTTGCGTGATGTCGATGGCAAAGAACGCGATTTCGTGACCATCAAGTCGCGCGCCGATCAAAGCACTTTCTCGCTCTCCACAGGAGCGGCCCCGAGCAGCGAAGGCATTGAACTGGGTGCGGTGGAATGGTCTCAAAGGGTGGGCAAAAGTAAGGTGACCATTCGCAAGGGCCCCGAGACGGCTGTATTGGAGTTTGACCAAGCCGCTTTGCAGTCAGCACCGCTTTCCGGCGGGGCCGAAGGCGCACAGCAGGTCGCCCGGACTGCGCCTCAGTTCCCTGTGCCGCGTTTGGATGCTGCGGACGGAATGAGGAAACGCATCCAGTTGCAGGCACCCAAGCCCGGGGTTCCAATCCAGCCACCAGGAGCGCGTTCTCCCTCATCTCAAATGCTGGGGGCACCTCAGCCCTTAGCACAACCTGGCGAATCCAGGCGGCGGGTTCGGGTCATCACCAGTAAACCCTAGACACCGATCGCAGGATTTCCCAAGCGAATGGATACTGGAGCGAACGGGGGACTACTAAACATCTGCCTTGGGCCCTCTCAGGAGGCCTCTCTCGGCTCGACACTGAAAGCGGGATGTCGAAAAAGGTTTGTAGAGAAAGAGAGTTCCGCCTTTTTTCGGAGAGGATTTTGTGTGCGCGGTAACAAAATTGCTAACGAAGGGTGCGCCCTTGCGGTTTTGAACCTTACTCTGTTTATTTTCCAACCACTGCGGCTCGCTTACGGCCCAAAGCGCGGCGGCGTTTCCCTGTCGTTTAAAATTGCGGTTTCCTCACTGCACCTCACTGAAAAGACGTATGGATAAAATCGAAGAGCTGCTCGACAGCGTGGAGAGCCTACCCCCTGCGCCGCAGGTGCTTGTGCAGCTTCTAAGTCTGCTGGCCAAAACCGAGACGGACCTCAACCGCATCGTGGATCTCATCTCGTTTGATCCGGCGTTGACCGCCAAGCTCTTGCAGACGGTCAACAGCGGCATCTTCGGACGCTCCACCGTGGTCAATGACGTTCCTGAAGCGGTCAACCGGCTTGGTTTTCAGGCCGTTTACCACATCGTGGCCGTGGCTTGCGGCGAACGTTTTATCCGTCCCACGGATGCCACGGGCATCGATGTCGCCAAAATGTGGCGGCACGCGGTGACGGTGGCTTTCGCATCACAGTTTGTTTCTGAGCCTCTCGGCAAAGACAGCGGTTTGGCGTTTACGGCCGGGATGTTGCACGACATCGGTAAGGTGGTCATGGGCGAGGTTTTCAAGGTCGATTACTCCCGGATCATCAACGGTGAACAACTCACCGGCAAAACTCTCGTCGAGCAGGAACGGATCCGGTTTGGCATGGATCACGCCGAGGTCGGGGCCCGACTCTTGGAGCGCTGGAAGTTCTCATCCAATTTTATCGCCGCCGTGCGCTACCATCACGATCCCCTGGGGGCCGGGAGCTGTGCGCACTTCGCCGCCGCCATCGACTTGGCCAATGCTCTCGCTCACACTTTTGACGACTACGGGGAAGGGCCCGCGATTTTCGTGGTGGAATCCCAGGCGGCCCTTCAAATCCTTGGAATAGAATCCAGAGATTTGCTGCGCTACTCGGATCGAATCCGAGAGAACGTGGATTTCGTAGAAGCGATGTGCGCGCTCCGGAGTTAAAGCGGGCGCTGCAGGTGGAGGGAAACCATTGAGCCGGGGCGCGGGCTTTCCTAAGGTGCTCCGATGAATCAGGCTCATGTGGAGGACTTCACCCGGTTTCTGCGGTTCCCCAGCATTTCGACGGATCCCGAGCGGCGCCAAGACGTCCGGGCGTGTGCCCAGTGGCTTGCGGGTAAACTCGCCTCACTGGGACTCCAAGCCCGGTGCGAGGAAACTGGGGGGCATCCGATTGTGGTCGCGCGCAACGAGCATCGTACGGGGCGCCCGACGGTGATGATTTACGGCCATTACGACGTGCAACCTGTGGACCCGGTTGCGCTGTGGGATTCGCCTCCTTTCGAGCCGCGCATCGAGAATGGACTCGTTTTTGCCAGGGGCGCCGCCGACAACAAAGGCCAGATCTTGGCGCACGTGCTGGGGGCGGGGGAAACGCTGGCCGAGAAGGGTGGGCTGCCGGTGAACCTCATTTTTGTTATCGAAGGGGAGGAGGAGGTCGGCAGCACCCATCTTGAAAGTTTTCTGACCGCGCACCGCGACGATCTGCGATGCGACGTGGTGGCCGTCTCCGACACGGGCATGGTGGCTCCCGGTGTGCCCACGCTCACTTACGGGCTGCGAGGCATTGCCGCCATGGAACTCAAGGTCACGGGGCCCGCTACCGATCTGCATTCCGGGATTTTTGGCGGGGCGGTGGCCAATCCTCTGACCGTCCTCTCGCGGCTTCTGGCCTCGCTCCACGATGCCCAGGGCCGGGTGGCGGTGCCGGGATTTTACGAGCAAGTTGCCCCTCTGGCCGCTTGGGAGCAGGAGGACTGGAAAGGGCTGCCCCTGGGCGATGCCGAGATCCAGCGTTTGACGGGGGTTCCGGCCCTCCACGGCGAAGCAGGGTTCACCTCCTTGGAACGGTTATGGGCGCGACCCACGGCGGAAATCAACGGTGTCGGTGGCGGCTTCCAGGGCCAAGGAAGCAAAACCGTGATTCCCAGGGAGGCATTCGCAAAACTCACGTTTCGCCTTGTCCCGAACCAGGATCCGCAAAAAATTCTCGAATCCGTTGGCGCATTTCTCCGGGCCCAATGCCCGCCCAGCGTGCGCCTGGAGATTCTCGACGGGCATTGCGGGGAGCCGTATGCGGCCGATCCGCACTCGGCGCACGGCAAGGCGGCACAGAGCGCTTTGCGAAGCACCTTTGGGCGACCGGTGGCTCTGATCCGGGAAGGCGGCAGCATCCCCATCGTCAACACGTTCCGCCGCGTGCTCGGAGTGGAGACCCTCTTGCTCGGGCTGGCTTTGCCCGATTGCCGTGCCCATGCCCCCAACGAGAATTTCCCGTTGGAGAATTTCTTTTCAGGAATCCGGCTCAACCGGGCGCTTCTGGAAGAACTCGCCGCTTGTTCTCCGCAGGCCGCTAATTCTTCCGGAAGCGCCCGTTGAGCCGTTTGGAACCCCGGTTTCTAAATCCGGATCATGAGTTCCTCCGCGGGAAAGCGGACTTTGGCCAGGGAAGCGTATTTGTCTCCGGCTGATCGGTATCCGGCGGCGGCGGCCACCACGGTGCGGTAGCCGCTCTGGCATAGCCCGAGGATCTCGTCGTATTTGACGGGGTCGATGCCCTCCATCGGGCAGGTGTCGATGCCAAGCATTGCGCTGGCCGTCAAAAAGTTGCCAAGGCCGATGTAGGCCTGGCGGGTTGCCCATTCCTGCTGGATTCGGCTGCGCGGGCCTTCGATGAGATCGCCCGTGAGCATTTTCCGGAAGAAATCGAGCGACTCCACGGCGACCCCGCGCACCTCGGCGATTCTCGCCAGATAATGCTCCACGTCTTCCCTGGAAACAGTTTCTTTGGCGGCGAACACTAGGTAGTGGGAGCAGTCGGCGGGTTGTTTCTGGTTCCAGGAGAAGGGAACCAGTTTTTCCTTCGTAGCTTGGTCGGTGATCACCACGAACCGGAACGGCTGAAATCCGTAGCTGGTGGGGGTGAGAATCAGGGCTTGCTCCAAGGCGGCCCAATCTTCGGCCGGGATTTTCCTGTTCGGATCAAACGCCTTGGTGGCGTAGCGCCAGTGCAATGGGCTCAACAAACTTTCGTGGGAGATGGGATGCATAACGGGTGCGTGGGAGTTTAAAACGGCGGGCGGTTACGCGCGGAACTGGAGAAAGAGGCGGTTGGCCTCCTCAAGGGTCTCCTTGCTGCCCACGTCAAACCATGTGCCTGGCACCTGCCAGGTCTGAACCGCGGTCAGAGTGTAAAGCCATTGAACAAACCGGCCGGGCTGGTCGGGATTGTTCCCGGCCGCAATGTATTCCCCGAAACGGGACACGGTTTTCGCCGGATAATAATACAGCGCGATGCCGATCAGGGTGCTTTTGGGGAGCGCTGGTTTTTCCTCAAAACTGCTGATCGCACCGTCAGGGGCCACGGCCACCACCCCGTATTTTTTGGCCTCCTCGAGGCTGCCCACGTCGTAAACGCCGAGTACGGGCTGATTTTTCTCCCGGCAAAACCGCCCGAAATCCTCAAGGCTCTCTGAAAAGAGGTTGTCGCCCGCGACAACGATGAGATCCGAATCGGCGAGGCCCGCCCGTTGAATCACCAGATGGATGTCCCCGATGGCCCCGAGTTTGTCGGCGTCGCTCGTGGAACCGTCATTGACGATCTCAAACTGGAGCTTGGGATGGCTGGCTTTATAGGCGTCCGCCCACGCTTGGAAATCCCCTGCGAACTTGTTGTTGGTAACGATGTACACCTTTTCGATCCCCTCGATTGGGGCGAGGTTGTCGATGACCCACTCGGTCATGGGTTTGCCGGCCACATCCAGAAGCGGCTTGGCCTTGGTGAGCGTGAGGGGATAAAGCCGAGTGGCGTAACCTGCCGCCAGAATGAGGATGTTCATATGGGCCCGGGATTAGATTGCGGGAGCGCACTTCTGGGAAGTGCAATTTGCCAGTTCTTGACCGGTTGGCTCGGCCGCCTTGTTTTGGGTGGGACCGCGTGGACTGATGAAAAGAACGGGGGATCGGCGGAGTTTACCCTTTTCAGGGAGAAAAAATGTGGGAGTGTTCGAGCGAACATGAGCGACGCACTCACCCTCCGCCAGCAACAGGTGCTTGAATACATTGAGCAGCAGCGCGCCCGGACCGGGGTGGTCCCCACTTCGCGCGAGATTCAAACGCATTTCGGATTCGCCAGCCAGACGGCTGCCATGAACCATCTCCGCGCTCTAGAGCGCAAGGGTGTGATCCACCGCCAAGCCGGCAAGGCGCGCGCTCTGTCTATCGTGAGCGAGTTGCGCAGGGAATCCATCGTGGACATCCCGCTCTACGGGCAGATTGCGGCTGGTTTGGCCGAGAGTTCCGTGGAGCAGGAGGATTTGGGCGTGGTTTCGGTCGATGCCGCGACGACAGGCATCCGACCCAACGCCCGGGTGTTTGCCCTCAAGGCCCGGGGGGATTCCATGATCGGTGCCCAGATCTGCAGCGGGGACACCGTGATCCTCGAAGTGCGCGAGCCTAGGCATGGGGACATTGTTGCGGCACTGATCGACGGGGAAACCACTCTCAAACGGTACGTTCTCAGTCAGGGGGTGCCCTATTTGAAGGCAGAAAACCCTGAGTTCCCCGATCTGATTCCCGGGGAGGAACTGCGTGTGCAGGGGGTGATGGTGGCGTTGATCCGGAAGCATTCCTAACCGGTTCATGGGAGTGCAGACCGGGCGAAGACAACTGGGGATCGCCAGAGCCAATCCGGCGGCGGCGGGAGCTTGTGGCTGGCCCCGGGTTTTTCAGGAGAAATCGCCATGATTTTGCATCTCGACGCGGACGCGTTTTTTGCGTCGGTGGAGCAGGCTGAAGACGCCTTTTTACGTGGGAAACCGATGGCGGTGGGGGGGCTGCGCCGGGGGATTATTGCCAGTGCCAGTTACCCGGCGCGTCAGCGAGGCGTCTATACTCCAATGCCCACGGTGCAGGCCCTCAAAGTGTGCCCGGAGTTAATTGTCATCCCGGGGAATTTTTCAAAGTACCGCCGGTACTCAGACAGGATCTTCAGGTTTGCGGAGGAGTTCACCCCGTGGATCGAGCGGACCTCCATTGACGAGGCGTATCTCGACCTGAGCGGGAACCGGCAAATGACCCCGGGGCAGGTGGCCCGGGAGCTCAAGGCCCGGATCGTTGGGGAACTGGGAATTACCGTCTCCTTGGGCGTTGGCAGCAACAAACTCGTGGCTCAGATCGCCTCCAAGTTGCGCAAGCCCGATGCCTTGGTGGAAGTTCCCGCCGGGAGCGAGCGGGAGTTTCTTGGGGACCTGGACTGTGCCTGGTTGCCCGGGGTAGGAACGAAGTTGGCCGAGCGCCTCAGGGTGGTCGGGTTGAAGACGGTGCGGGACATTGCGACAGCCCCGGTGGAGGCGCTTGGTGCCGTGGCGGGTGGGTTTGCCTCTCAGCTTCAGCTCTACTCCCAAGGCCTCGACGCGCGCCCCCTCAACCTGGATCCGGACAACCCCAAGTCCTATGGGATGCAGGAGACTTTCGACGACAACGTCACCACTCCCGAACCGGTGCTCGCGGTGCTGCGGACCATGGCCGATGAGCTCATGAGCAGAGTCCGCAAGGACTTCCGGGCCGCTCAGACGATCACGGTCCGGCTGCGTTACTCCGATATGAGCGATGCCTCCCATGCGTTCACCCTCCAGCAACCTTCCGATTTGGAGACGGAGATTTATCCCCTTCTGCCGGGATTGCTGAGCCGGGTTTGGACCCGGGAAACGAGCCTGCGCTTGGTGGGTTTACGCCTAAGCCATCTTTCAGAGCCCTCGGTTCAGGCCGAACTGGATCTGGGGGACGGCGGTCGCCGACGCAGCAAGCAGCGTGAGGCGGTTCGGGTGCTCGACGATTTGCGAGCCCGCTCGCTGCCGGTGATGCGCGGCCACTCCCTGCGGCAATTGTGAAACGCTGCAGCGGACCCGGTGGAAAGCGGCGTTTCCGCAACGCGTTCCTCCGGCGAAAGCTGCCGGAATCTGGAAATGGATCGTGAGTTTTGGTTGAAAGCCGCTGACGGTGTCCGGGTGAAACTGCTCCTGATTGACGGCTATTATTACGCATACCGATCGTTTTTCGCGATCCGCGACCTGACCAATTCCCGCGGCGAACCCACCAACGCGATTTACGGTTTCATTAAGGCGGTGCGCCGGATGATTAAGGATCTCAATCCGGACCTGGCCGCAGCGGTTTGGGATCAGGGAATCCCCAAGCGGCGCATGGAGCTTCAGCCGGCCTACAAGGAACAGCGCGCGGAAATGCCCGATCTCATGCGTCCTCAAATCGCACAGATCCAGGAGATTTTGCCGCTCTTGGGCGTCCAATGTGTGGGGTTGCCTGAAACCGAGGCGGACGATCTGATGGCCAGTTACGCCACGGCGGCCAGGAACCGATCGGATGCGGTGGTGCTCGCCACCAACGACAAGGACCTTTTTCAACTCGTGGACGAGACGGTCAAAGTCTATTCCACCGCCAAAACCGATCTGGCAACCCCGAAAGACACGCATGCATTGCTGGGCCCGGATACCGTGCGTGCGAAATGGGGGGTAGAGCCGGGGCAGATCGGGGAGGTGCTCAGTTTAATCGGGGATACCTCGGATAACATCCCGGGGGTAAACGGGCTTGGACCCAAGGGCGCAGCGGCTTTGCTCCGGGCCCACGGGAGCCTCGACGCGCTGCTGGCGGCCCCGGAAACAATCCAAAGCGAGCGGTTGCGTGAGAAAATCCAGGCCTCGCGGGAGCAGATTTTGTCCAACCGGGAGATGGTCCGCTTGGATTTGGATCTGGAGCTTCCTGTGGCGTTGGACGCTCTGAGGATTCGCCCCCGGTATCCTGAGCTGCTGGCTGCGTTGACCGCCTGCGAATTCAAGACGTTGGCGGCGGAAATCCAGGCTGAAGCTGCCCGGGCCGACGGGGGGCGGCAGGGGGAGTTGTTCTAAGTTGTTGTTCTCAGTTGTTTCCAGTGGCTTGCCTGAAATGCGGGCCTAGACAAGTTTGAATTGTTCCCGCCCCCCGGGGCTGCTAGCTAGCCAAGGTTCGTAAGACCTGAATCAACCCTCCATGAGCCAACCGATCGAGTCCCACCTGAAAGAAAAGCGGCTTTTTAAGCCGACAAAACAATTCTCCAAGGCCGCTCGGATCCAGAGTCTCGAGCAGTATCGGAGCATGTGGGAGGAATCGATCAAGCGGCCCGATAAATTCTGGGGTCGGGAAGCGGCCGAGCTTCAATGGCAGAAGAAGTGGACCAAGGTTTTGGATTGGAAAGAGCCCTACGCAAAATGGTTTGTGGGCGGGCAACTGAACGTTTCCGAGAACTGCCTGGACCGGCATCTCAACACGGCACGTCAGAACAAGGCGGCGATCATCTGGGAGGGTGAGCCCGGGGAAAAGCGAGTGCTCACCTACCAGCAGCTTTTCCGCGAAGTGTGTCGGTTCGCCAACGTGCTCAAACGCAACCATGTGAAAAAGGGGGACCGGGTTCTCATCTACATGCCGATGATCCCGGAGGCGGCTGTGGCGATGCTTGCCTGTGCGCGGATCGGCGCCACGCACTCGGTGGTGTTTGGCGGGTTTAGCTCCGACTCGATCCGGGACCGGATTGCGGATTGCAAAGCCAAGTTGGTGATTACCACCGATGGCGGGTATCGGCGGGGGTCCATCGTGCCGCTCAAGAAGAACGTGGACGATGCCTTGCGCGAAGGGGCGCACGGGGTGCAGAAGGTGATTGTTTACCGGCGTGCCGGCAACGAGGTGCACATCGAGGAGGGGCGCGACGTGTGGTGGCACCGGGAAATGGATTACGTGGATGGGCATTGCCCGGCGGAGGCCCTCGACAGCGAGCATCCGCTCTTCATTCTCTACACCAGCGGATCGACCGGCAAACCCAAGGGGATTCTCCACACAACGGGCGGCTACCTGATGCAGGCCTATGCGACCTCCAAATATGTCTTCGATCTGCGCGATGAAGACGTTTACTGGTGCACGGCCGACATCGGCTGGGTGACCGGCCACAGCTACGTGGTCTACGGGCCCCTAGCCTGCGGGGCCACCTCGCTCATGTACGAAGGGGCGCCGAACTGGCCTGAAAACGACCGGTTCTGGCGGATCATCGAGGAGTACAGCGTGTCGGTCTTCTACACCGCACCCACGGCCATCCGCGCCTTCATCCGATGGGGCGATCACTGGGTTAAAAAGCATGATCTCTCCTCGCTCCGGTTGCTCGGGTCGGTGGGTGAACCCATCAATCCCGAGGCGTGGATGTGGTACCACCAGACCATCGGCGGTGGCCGCTGCCCGATCGTTGACACGTGGTGGCAGACCGAAACCGGGGCCATCATGATCACTTCGCTGCCCGGTGCCGTTCCCACCAAGCCCGGCTCGGCCACCCTCCCGTTTTTCGGCGTGGACCCTGCCATTGTGGACGACAAGGGCCAGGAAGTGGGCCCGAACGTGGGCGGAAAATTGGTGATTCGCAAACCTTGGCCTTCCATGTTGCGGAACATTTACGGCGACAAAGCGCGGTATAAGAAAACATACTGGAGCGACATCAAGGGCTGTTATTTTGCCGGAGACGGCGCCCGCCGCGACAAAGACGGATATTTCTGGATCGTGGGCCGCATCGATGACGTGCTCAACGTGGCCGGGCATCGGCTGGGTACAAGCGAAGTGGAAAGCGCCCTGGTCAGTCACCCTGCGGTGGCTGAGGCAGCCGTGGTTGGTCGTCCCGACGAACTTAAGGGGCAGGGGGTGGTGGCGTTTGTGGTGCTCAAGACCGGTATGATCGTCGAACCCCATCTCCGCGAAGAACTCCGCCACCATGTGGGTCATGTTATCGGGCCCATCGCAAAACCCGACGACGTGCGGTTTGCTGATGCGTTGCCCAAGACGCGTAGCGGAAAAATCATGCGCCGACTCCTGAAAGAAATCGCCAGTGGCAAAGCAGTGACGGGGGATACCACCACGCTGGAGGATCTCTCCATTATTGCTCAGCTGACGGCCAACAACGACTAAGTGAATTATTTCAAGCCAGGCTTCCGGGAGTTGTCCCGGAAATTTGGCCGGCAACTCACCCGGCTGCAAATCGTTGCCGAGCGCCGTAAGCTTGCCAAAGCCGAGACGGAGCTCGGCTTGCTGGGTTGGCAGCAGGCCGACTTCGGTTTGGACACGCAGCGACAGGTCGACAAGCTCAAAAACTACGAACGCGAACAGTCCTGTCTCATTAACGAAAGCGCGGCTTTCGGCCAGACCATCCGCAGCCTCCGCGGCAAACGGGTGGCTGCGCGTCGGGTTTTTGAGGAGAAACGGCAGAAGCTTCTGGCCGAGCAGACGGCTCAGAGGGAGCCTTTGGAGCGGCTCCGAAAACAGCTCATGGTGTACCGCAAACAGGAGCCGCAATACCAAAGGCGGATCCCCGAGTTGGACAAGGAGTTGCGGGAGGTCCAGCGGCTTTATACCGAGTGTCTCGCCTTGGAGAATCCCTCCGCCCAGGCCCGAGAGGACGTCCTGCGGCTCCGGGAACGCACGGTGGCGATTCCCAATGAGAAGGCGGACCTGCGCACCCAACACATGCGGATGGCCAGCGAGATCAAGGCGCTGGAGGCGCAGATCCAGCAAGACAGCGAGCGGGTGGAGCAGCGGGAAACCGCCATCAAAGACCTGGAGACTGCCTTTGAGGCCGAGGACCGGGAGGCGGCAAACGAGATTCGCACCAATGAACGCGGCAAGGCGAAAATAGACCGCGAAATCGACACACTCGATGAGGCCAAGGCCAATCCCTACCGCCAAATTGGCCGGGTCCTGGCCGATAGCGGCCTGGCTCCCATGAACCAGCCCCATGCACTGGATAAAGTGCGGCGTTATCGCGAGGGGATCGATTTGCTCGACTCCAAGATCCAGATCTCGCTGGGGCTTTCCTCCGAGGTTGACCCGGCGCAACTTCAGACATCGTATCAGGCTTGGGTCATCTTGGGCTCAAGTAGCCTGCTCCTTTTGGTTTTGGTCTGGATTTTACGCTAATCCCCGGAGCAATCGGTTTCACCCTCACACCCCCCCATTTGCCCCATGAACTCCATGCATTCCCCTGAGCAATCCCCGGAGTTTTTCATGCCTGCCGCGGCTTGCCGACTCGGAGTGGCTCTGCTGGCTGGGTTGGCGGGTGTCGCGGTTTTTGGCTGGGTGGCGCGCGGTCAGTTGGGGGCTCTGGAGTGTTTCGAACAGCGCACGGCCGTGGGCGATCATGCCTATTACGCTCTCCACCCCGCTGTGGACGGCCCGGTGCTCCATTGGGGGGGGCTCTCCTACGGGTTGGTGTCCGGGGAAAGCGTCAAATTGAGGGATACCCGCATGACGCGCGTCTCGCGGGATGAGGCCTCGGGTCTGGCCCTCTATACGTATTCCGGCGCGCAACCCCTCCCATACCCGGACTCGGAGCGTTATGTGAAAGCGGGTCCCGGCGTTTATTTCCGGCTCAGCCCCCGGGGACCCCGGTAGAACCCAGCGCCCCGCGTCTCCTCGCCCGGAAAGTCGGAAGGCACCCCGGCAGGGGAGGCGGCGGTAGGCTTGGGGGCAGAGAGAATGTCACCTGGCTGGCATCCCTTGAGGATGCGGCGTTTTCTGTGCGCCTTGCATTCCGGCGGTGTCGCTTCGCTCAACCGCTGGGCTAAGATCTGGGATACCTCCGGCATCGTTTGGCATCGCGGAGCGGTTCCAGTGTGGCTCCAGCGCTACGCCTCCTGACCCCTTCAATTGGGCAGCATTTTGCGGTGGACCCAAACGCTGTTCACCAAGCCGAGCGCGAACATGTTCATCAAAACAAAGGTGCCACCGTAGCTGATCAGCGGCAGAGGCAGCCCGGTGATGGGCATCAGGGCAATGGTCATGCCGACGTTCTGGTAGATGTGGAAAAAAATCTGCGCGGCGAACCCGACGGTGATCAACAGCCCGAACTCGTCGGCGGCATAGTAGGCCGTAAAAAGGCAGCAAGTCAGGAGCACGGTAAAAAGGCCCAGCAGCACCACACCCCCCACAAACCCCCACTGCTCTCCGATTGCGGAGAAAATGTAGTCGGTATGGACGGTTGTGCCGGGGAGTAAACCCAGTTCGATCATGGAGTTGGGCGCTTTGAATCCTTTCCCTGAAAACCCGCCGGAGCCGATGGCGATGAGCGACTGGTTGATCGCCCAGGATGTGCCCTGTGGGTTGATGGTGGGGTCCATGAACGACACGATCCGGTCCCGCTGGTAGGGCTTGAGCCCGAAGTTGATGGCCAACGGCACCAGGCAGAGGCCGACGAGGATCAAAGAAATCATGTAGCGCTTGGGGATGCCACCGACAAAAAGCATGGCCATGATGGCGGGCACCCAGACGAGGGTCATCCCGAAGTCGGGTTGCTTGAGGATCAGCGCCATGGGGCCCCCCACCATGAGCCCCACCAATGCCAGCTTCTGGAAGGGATGCAGCTTGCGAAAGGTGCTCAGAAAAAAAGCGATGATGACGATGCCCGCAATCAGGCAGAGCTGGGAGGGCTGAAATGTGCCGATGCCCGGCAGACGCAACCAGCATTTGGCGCCGCCGTGTTCCTCGCCGAGCCCCGTGTAGGTGAGGATCACCAGTACGATACTCACTAAGTAGAGCGGCAACGCCACCCATTTGATCCAGCGGTAATCCATCAGACTGGTTCCCACAAACACCACCGCGCCGATCCCCACCCAGATGGATTGTTTGTGCCAGTAATCGTCCGTCTTAAAATACGAAGCGCTGTATACCGCCACCACTCCGAAAACCGCCAGCAGCATCATCGTGGCAAACAGGAGCCAGTTCATCCCGAACAATTTTCTCAGAAAAGGAGTCACAACAAGGCGGTCAGTTGGCGAATCGGTTCAGGGAGCGGGTTCAAAAAGGGCGTGCGGGAAGGGCGGGATGGCCCCGGGAAAAACCGGGCGGTTCTGGGGCGGTTCCTTTCAGCCGAACACGGGCACTGCCGCCAGTAGTTTGCGGGTGTACTCATGCTGCGGGTTCTCGTAGATGGCCTCGGCGGGGGCGGATTCCACGATTTTGCCCCGATACATGACCAGCACATGGTCGCTGATGTGTTCCACCACGGCCAAGTCGTGTGCGATGAACAGGTAGGTAAGCCCCAGCTCCGCCTGCAAATCCTGCAGCAGATTCACAATCTGCGCTTGGACGCTCACGTCCAGCGCGCTGACGGGCTCGTCACACACAATAAAGCGGGGCTTGACCGCCAACGCCCGCGCGATCCCGATGCGCTGGCGCTGGCCACCGCTAAACTCGTGCGGATACCGGCTCATCATCTCGGGTTTTAAACCCACCTGGCCCAGCAGTTGCGCCACGCGTTCGCGGCGCTCGGCGGCTTTCATTTGCCGGAAATGAATCTCCAACGATTCCCCGACAATTTGCAGAATGGAATGGCGCGGATTCAGGGAGCTAAAGGGAGCTTGGACAATCATCTGCATCTCCCTGCGCAGCGGGCGGAACTCGCTCTCGCTCAGGGGCAGCACATCGCGTCCCTCAAAAAGCACCTCGCCGCAGGTCGCCGCCGCCAGCTTGAGCAGCGTCTTGCCAATCGTCGACTTGCCGCTGCCGCTCTCGCCCACCAACCCCACGGTTGTTCCCTCCTCCACCGTGAAACTCACGTCGTCCACCGCTCGAATGTCATCCGTGTGCCGCCGGAACAGCCCGGTTCGAACAGGAAACCAAGTCCGCAAATTTTTGACTTCAAGGAGAGGCATGGCAAGTGGAACAAAGAAGCTGCCAGATCAAACACCGCTTCGCTGCCGGGTGCAAAAAACAACGTCAAAAATCAGTAGATTCGCCCGGCGGCCAAATTCAGAGCGTCTTTAAAAAGCCGGTTAATGGGCTGGTCGCGGAGGCGATCGGGAGCTGGTCCCCCAGACCAATCTCATACGCTTCGCGCCCGGCTTCCACCGCCTTGCGAAACGCCCGGCCCATTGCGGCCGGATCCGACGCGATGGCGATTGCGGTGTTCACCAGCACGGCGGCAGCTCCCATTTCCATGGCCTCGGCCGCTTGGCTCGGCGCTCCGATCCCCGCATCCACCACCACCGGCACGGTCGCTTGTTCGAGGATGATCTCAATTTGGGCCCGGGTTTCGATGCCGCGGTTGCTCCCGATCGGCGACCCGAGCGGCATCACCGTAGCCGTTCCCACATCCTGCAGGCGCCGGGCTAGAACCGGGTCGGCGTTGATATACGGCAGGACGGTAAACCCATCCCGAACAAGAATCTCCGCCGCTTTGAGAGTCTCTATCGGGTCCGGCAGCAGGTAGCGGGGGTCCGGATGAATCTCCAGTTTGATCCAATCCGAGATTCCCGCCGCACGCGCCAGCCGAGCCAGACGCACGGCTTCCTCCGCGTTGATGGCTCCGCTGGTGTTCGGCAGAAGGAGGTATTTTTTAGGATCAATGAAATCGAGGATGTTGGCGAACGCATCGCCTTTTCCCGAGAGATCCGCCCGCCGCAACGCCACGGTCACCATTTCGGTGCCACTGGCCTCCAGGGCACCGGCCATGGCGGAGTTGGACGCGAATTTCCCCGTCCCAAGCATCAGCCGGGATGAAAACGGGCGACCTGCGATCACGAGCGGTTGGGTAGACATGCCCGGTCACGCTATGAAGCGCAGGGAACGGATGCAAGAGGCGGGGCGTTTCAGTGGCGCTTTGTCTACGCCGGGCGCCCGGACCGGCGTTTAACCGCCGAGCCTTTTGCCCCGGGCTCCCCGCGCGGGGAGCGCCTTCTTGCGGTGGCCCAAGGGTGCCGCCGGTTTCCGGCGTTTGGGGGGCGCTTCCGTCTGGCCTTCCACCGCCGTTTTCTTCTTGCGGGAACCGCCCGCCGGCCCGGCCTTGGGCTCCCGGGCCCGCAAATGGAACAACAACGGCAACCCGGTGTAGGGCGTCACGGCGCGGATTTGGGCGTCGAGATAGCGGCGATAGCTATCCACCATGAGTTTCTCGTCATTGCAGAAAAACACCACCTCCGGGATCGGGATGGGCGACCGGGTGCGTTGTTCAGCGAGAGTGGCGTAGAGCACCTTGAATCGGCGTCCAGCCTGGAGAGGGGAGGGATGCGCCGTCATTGCCGTGGTCAGCAGCCGGTTGAGCACCCCCGTGCCGATCCGGTTCTGCGCCTCGTTACGGATTCTTTCGATGGTTTTGAAAATCCGAGTCATCTCCGCGCCCGTTTTTGCCGAAGCCAACAGCACCGGGGCGTAATCCAGAAAAAAGAGCTGGCTGCGGATGTCCTCCAGAAACTCGTTGAGCGCGTCCTTGTCGTCGGTTTTGTCTTTGACGAGATCCCATTTGTTCACCGCGACCACGCAGGGTTTGCGCGCTTCCTGAATGAGGCCAGCGATTTTTTTGTCCTGCGCCGTCACTCCCATCGAAGCGTCGATCACCAGCAGGCAGAGGTCAGCCCTGCGGATGCTCGACTCGGAGCGCATGACGCTAAACACCTCCACCGAGTTGGACACCTTGCCCCGGGGGCGGATTCCCGCCGTGTCGATGAGGATGTAGGGGTTGCCGTGGCGTTCGTAGGGAATGTCGATGGCGTCCCGGGTCGTACCCGAGATCTCGCTCACCAACGTGCGTTTGTCCTTGAGGATCGCATTGGTCAGGGAGGATTTGCCCACGTTGGGCCGGCCCACAATCGCAATTTTCACCGGCTGCAGCGCGTCCTCCGAAGGAGGTGCCGGCGGCGGCAGCAACCGTTCGGCCCAGGCCACCAGGGGGGCGATCCCGCGGTTGTGTTCGGCGCTAACAGCCAAATGGTTCTCGAACCCGAGCCGGCTGAACTCCGCCGCCTGCGGCGCGTGTTGTTCCATGTCGATTTTGTTGATGACAAGGATCACCGGTTTACCCACCCGGCGCAGTTGCCGGGCGAGCTCCTCGTCGAGCGGGTGCAGCCCGAATTGGCCGTCCACGACAAACAACAGGACGTCCGAGGTCTCAATGGCCAAGTCCACCTCGGCATGCACCTGCTCGCTGAAGCTCGCGTCCACGTTCGTGCCGATACCGCCCGTGTCGAAAAGCGTAAAGGGCGCGGCGCCGAGTTTGCATTCCGTCGCTACTCGGTCCCGGGTCACGCCCGGTTGATCATGAACGATGGAGATCTTGCGGCCTGCGAGCCGGTTAAAAAGGGCGGATTTGCCGACATTGGGTCGGCCCACGATGGCTACAGTGCGTTCAGACATGCGATTTTAAGTTTCAGTCCAGGGTTTGGGGTCGCCGTGGCCCTTGGCGTGGAGTTGGCGGATGCCATCCACCATGTAGCCAAAGCCGGAGATGGCGGTGAACGTGCCCGCGGCAATCACAAGCAGGTCGAGGAGGTCCATCTCCCCTTTCCATGCGTCCAGATGCATCGGGGTTTTAAAGAGGTGCAGCTGGAGCATCGCCGCGGTCAGGGCGATCATCTGGAGCGCCGTGGCCATCTTGCCAGTCCAGCTGGGTTTGACCTGCACGGAGCCGTTGAGGAAGTTGAGCGTGGCCGCGCCGATCAGCAGAATCAAATCCCGGGCAATCACCAGCACCGGAAACCAGATCGGGAACTCGTAGCTCCAGTTGCTAAAGGTCAGCGTCAGGATCCCTCCCAGCAGCAGCCCCTTGTCCGCCACCGGATCCAGCAGCACCCCGAGCCGGCTCCTTTGGTTGTAGTGCCGGGCAATGTAGCCGTCGATTCCGTCGCTGGCCGCCGCTAGCATGAAGATGGCGATCGCACACCAGCGCTGCCAATCTTGCGGGGCCTGCGTCTGGACGCCGCGTCCGTAGTAAATCGCCATCATCACAAAGAGCGGGATCATGACAATCCGGGCAATGGTGATTTTGTTGGCGGTGGTCATCGAGCTGGGCGCATCAAATGAGAATTACTGAAGGAATGCAAACACCCCCGCTTGCATTCCCGGTTCGCCGGCGATCCCGCTCCTCCCTCCGCAGGCTTCCCAAGGAAACAATTTCAGGCCAGTTTCTCGTCTGCCAACCCTTCTGTTTTCCTCTTTTCCATGACAAATCCCGCTCTTGAACCCGGCGCTTTAGCTCCTGAATTTTCAACCCTTGCCGTCGGAGGCCGCTACGGCGAAGGCACCCCTTTGAGTTCCGCAGAGCTACGGGGCCGGACGGTGATCCTCTATTTCTATCCGAAAGACGACACGCCGGGGTGCACCACCCAGGCTTGCGGTTTGCGCGACGCCTGGGAGCAGTTCGCTGGAAAAGCGGAGGTGTTCGGCGTCAGCGGCGACTCGGTAAAAAGCCACCTCAAGTTTATCGCCAAGCACGGCCTGCCCTTCCCGCTCCTGGCCGACGACGCATTGGCCCTAGTGAAAGCCTACGGGGTCTGGGTGGAAAAAAGCATGTACGGCCGCACCTCCATGGGGATTGAGCGCTCGACTTTTGTCATCGGCCCGGACGGCTGCCTCAAGGCCGTGCTCCGCAAAGTCAAACCTGCCGAACACGTGGCTCAACTCATGGCTCTCCTCTAGGGCTACCTCAGGAGCCGCTGCGTCTCCTTGCGTTCCGGCATTTCCCGTGCGATGGGGCGGTGTCCGGGTGCACGGTTTGATCTCTATGAAAGCCAGCTCTTTTCTGCCGCTCTGCGAAAAGCTCGAGTCCCTCGCTCAGCGCCTTCCTGAGGCGCTCCGCCAGCCGATCCTCGGGGAAATCACACCCATCAAGCGGCTCTTTGTGCTGCAGCGACCTCCCCGGCTGGTCATCCTCGGCGAACGCGCGGCCCCCAAAGCGAAACTCCTCAATGCCCTCTTCGGGAGCGAGGTAATCCCGCCTCCGGAGGAATCCCTGCACGACGGTAACTGGCTGCCTCTGCGATCCGACGGACGCGGCTTGCTGGAGGTGCTTGACGCGCGCCGCCCGGTGTCCCTCACGGCCGCTCAGTCTGCCCTCGCGACCCGTCCCCCTGACTTGGTCCTGGTGCTGCGCGGGGCCACGCAGATCGACGGCGAGTTTGCCGCCGATCTCGACCACGCCACGCGGCTGATGGAAACGATTCGCGAAAACCCCGCCCTGCGCATCCTCGGGTTGCAATGTTCCGGGGGGGATGCCGCCCGGGAGCAGCTCCATGGCGCGCTCCACACGGTGCCTGCCATCGAACAACGGATGATCGGCACCCTGAGTTGGGGCGCCGGTTTGGAGGAGACGGCGCGGTTGGTGGAGGTCCTCGGAGGCGAGTTGCCCCCGGAAAGTCAGTTGGAACTGGCGCGGCTCACAGGGAACCGTGTTTTGCAGGCTCAGATCGCCCGGGTCCTCTTAAAATCCACTACCGCTATCGCCGGTGCAATCGGCGCCCAGCCCATTCCCATGGCTGATTTTCCCATCCTCACCGCGCTTCAAGGAGCTTTGGTTGCGGGAATCGTGCACATCAGCGCGCGCCCGATGAATCCCCACCTCGCGGGCGAGTTCATCGGCGCGTTGGGCGCCAATCTCGGCCTGGCTATGGCTCTCCGGGAAGGGGCGCGTGCCGGGGTGAAGCTCCTTCCCGTTTGGGGGAACGCCATTTCAGGCGCCGTGGCGGCGGCGGGCACCTACGGAGTGGGCCGGGCCGCCATCGCTTTTTTTATCGAAGGCGTCTCCCTGGAGAACGCACGCGAGTTTTTCAGGCTGCACCGGAAGTTCCCGTTTCTCAGAGGTTGATTCCTGCGGGGAGGGGACATTGAGATTGGAGGCCCCATCCCTGGACAAAAATAGGCGGCGTGGCAGAACGCCCAGGAAAAATCAGAGGGGCTTTCTCTGTCGTTTTGGGCACCGGGTTTACCCCGAAAACCGAAGTTCCAGCGGAATGCATGCGCATGCGAATGCGAAAACCCTTGGCGTTCCGTAATTTTCAAAAAACTCTCCGCGCGCCCCCCACGCCTTCGCGTGAACCCCCGGAATCTTTGCGCTCTTTGAGTTCTCTGCGGTGAAGATGGACGAGGGCTCGGCCGCCTGAGGCTCAGAGCCCGTGGCGCTTGCGCGGTTTTTCTGGACCCCCAAAGATCTCAAAGAACGCAAGCAAGCAGCCTGGAACTTCGGTTTTCAGGTTTAGTTCGTTTTGTAATGGATGCTCAGCGTCCGAAAAACGTTGCTGGCGTTCTGGGCCGAAAAAAACACCAGGTTGACCGCGGTATTGTTGAGGTTCCAGTTGTAACCCACAACCGTCTGACTTAACTCGCCGACGGGCTCCGTCTTTCGGGCGATGAGCTGGCCCTGGCCGTAGCTCTGCTCCAGGGTGCGTCGCCAGCGGCCCATGAACTCGTCATACTTTTCCTGCGGCCACCGGTCGCTCGAATACTGAAGCTCAACGCCCACCAACGCCCCCGTGCGGAAGTAAAAAATCGTCCGTTTCAGACCGTCCTGAACAATCCCTTCCACGTCCCACGCTTCGCCTCCCTCCCGCGTGGGGCGGCGCCCCACAATTTTCACCCCCGCTTTTTGAATGATGCGTTCGATCTGGGCGGGCGCTTCCCCCCAGCTCAGCTTGAAGGGCGGCGGAATCTCGGCGCCCTGCAAGACGCCCGTGCAGAGGAGAAAAAGGCACAGAAGCCCGAGGATGCGGTTGCTCAAAGCGGCGGTCATTGGAGGAAACACCCCCAAGTCGCGGGGGGCCTCTAGGTGGCACCACGCCCGGTTTTTGTCAAATTCCAAGCCGCTCCATCGGCCCCGGGGAAGCCGGCGATTATTTGGCGGGAGCCAGAGAGCTTTGCGCCACGGCGATGTAGTCCAAAATCCGGGTCTGTTGTTTTTCGTCGAGCCGGGCGCGGCCTGCCATGCCCGTGACGGCTTTTTCCCAGCCGCTCATCGAGCGCGAGTCGAGCAGTTCCAAGTCGTGGCACTGGGTGCAGCGCAACGTGTAAAGTCGACGCCCCTCCTCCAGTTGGGGAACCGACCCGGAATATTTGACCGCCGCCAAGAGCGCGGGAGCGATCTGCGGCGCGGTGCGTTCCTCAAAAGCGCCCTGCATCTCCTTTTTCAAAGCCGCCAGCTGAGGATGATCCGCGCAACGCTTGAGCCCGTCATCAAGCGCCGAAAGCGCGTGGATGGTACCGCCGTGATGTCTTCGGAATGCGTTGGCCGATTGGTAAGCGTCTTCCGCGTCCTCAATCCCGCGCTGGATCTGGGCTTCGAACTGCTTGAATTCCGGGCGCATCGGTTCCGCAGCCAAACCCGCGCCGATCTCTTTGGATGCTTCAATTAGCCGTTTCAGGGGAACCGCCTGCCGACACCGTGCCAGGGCCCGGGCGGCTGTGCTCACCCGCTGCTGAAGATCCTGACGGTCCACTTTGCTGGCGGGCAGTCCCGTGACAGCCCCGGCCCCCAGCACCTGCGCCGCAAGGCGTTCGCCGCCCTCCTCCAGAGCCAGCGCTAAACTGTAATGTTTGGCTTGGCTGAGTTGCCCCGTCAAATCGCGCATCCCTTGAAAGACGTTGAGAAAAATCCGCGCCCCGGCCGATTTCCGATCCCGATCCGCCGAGAGCGCTTGTCCCGCCGCCGCCAGTAAAGCGTTGACTCGAAGCGCCAGCCCGGAGGCCAGGGCCCGGTATTCCGGATCCTGCGACGCCCTGGCCAGAAGCTTTTTGGCCTCCTCGTAGCGTTGTTCCCGAAACGCTTCCATGCCCTGAAAAAGATCCTGCCATCCGTCCCGATGCACAGGAGTCAAAATTTCTGCCGGCAAACTCGCGGCGATCAGGGTGCCGTCTTCCTTCGTGTATCCCACATACACCACGCCGCGCGTCGATTCATGGGCTAGCACAGTAAATTCCTGCCCTTTGCCGGCCGGCACCAAGTCTTCCCCCTTGAACTGAAGCATTTCACCCCGCTGCGTGCGCACGAGATCCCCCTTGGAAAACGGGACGCCGGCCTGCGCTGCATTGAGAAAAGCCTAGGCAACGCTGCCCGACAGAAGCAGGAATCGGAAGGAAATCAAAAACACGGGAGGCCGGTTTATAGGGGGGGGCCGATGTTTTTTCCAGGCAACTGCAGGGCGGGAAATGGAGCCTAGGGGATTCGAACCCCTGACCTCCTCAATGCCATTGAGGCGCTCTACCAACTGAGCTAAGACCCCGTCAAAAAGAGGGGCGAAACGTGCGGCAGGGTCCGCAGGATTGCAAGCGCTTTTTGGGGCGCAGAAAAGGATTTCGGAGGGATTCCCAGGAGGCCGCCTTGCGGGCCCTCGCGCCGCACCGGTTCGCACCCCCTTTCTAAAAAGCTGCGGACGAATGCACGGTTTAAAAGAGCCGGATCTCCGTGACCGCAATCCGGCCGCCAAAACACACCTCCACGTCCGCCCCAGGGTTGCGTTTGCGGGTCTGATAATTCCCGTCGTAAACTAAACCTTGGCCGTCCTCGTGCCGGTAGCTCAGGGGCAGGGGATTGGAGTCCAGCGGACAAAAAATCATCTCCGGCTCCGGCTCCGACGGCAGCAGGTGCGGCAGGTTTACGTTATAGAAGAGACCCGGGCTGGTGGGTCGGGCCAGCAACTCTTGGAGGACCCGTGGTACCCAGCGAGAGGCACGGTCCCAGTCAAACTCCCTGCCAGAGTGGCGGTAATGGGAGAGCGCCACGCCCGGCCACCCGTGGAGCACCGCTTCGCGCACCGCCGCCACCGTACCCGAGTAGTGCACATCTGCGCCAAGGTTGCCCCCGTGATTGATCCCGCTCAGAACCCAGTGAGCGTCCGGAACAATCTTCAAAAGCCCCATCCGGGTGCAGTCCGCCGGCGTGCCGTGGATGGCAAAGCAGTGGGTGTCTTTTTGTTCAATCCTCACGGGCCGCTCCCAAGTCACGGCGTGGCTGCTGCCGGACTGCGGCCCGGCGGGAGCGACGACCACCGGTTCCCCAAACATTTCGGCCGCCTGCCGGAGCGCGGCCAGGCCCGGTGCATCCACGCCGTCGTCGTTGCTTAAAAGAAATTTCATAGAGAGAAGCGTTGAGCCTCGAGGGCCTCTGCTTGGCAAGAAAGCACGATCCGGAGCGCGGTTCGAAGTATTTCGTCCTTCAGCGGAGATGCACGCTCCGAGCCGGTGAGGGGAGTTCTTTCGGTAGACGCGTCACACCGTGAATGCTGCTTGGGGTGTCTCCACGTGAGAGCGTGCCAAGGCAGCCTCCTAGCTGGCCTCGGAGGTCTCTCTGTAAGCCGCGATGCGCTGCTGATTCGCGTTGTGTCTTTCTGATCCAGCTCCTGAAAACTGGGCAACCCAGATGGTGCGTCCTGCGGTAACCCCGCGCCCTAGGCATCTCGCCAGTGAACCGGTCAGTGACTCTCGTTCCTCCTCGTTTCTCTGTCCCCAAAGCATCCTCCTATTGGTAAACCCGCGGTGCCGGATCATATTTTGTCTGTACCCTGCGCCCCACCTTTTTTGGTTGAGGCAACGCGCACCCTTCTCCACCGCCCTGCTGCTCGCGCCGCTGGCTGCGCTTCCTGTCGGGTTTTGAAGGCTGCAGCCAAGGAAAACCGGCATTGATCAGTCACCCAAATGGTAATCCAATACCGGAGATGAGAGATTACGCCCACCTCCACGATTTGTGCCGACTGCGCTCGACGCTTGAAGCCTTTGCTGTGCGGGGTTGGCGGCGGGGAAACGCGCGGGAGCGTATTGAGGGTGACTTGCGGCATCAGCTCGGTGGGCTCAAACGCTTGGCGACCAAGGGAGATTACGCGGCGTTTCACAAAGCAGATCAGGAGTTTCATCGCACGTCGGTTGCGGCGGCGGTTCTGGAGCCGCTGCTGAAAAGCTGGGAGATTGTGGCTGCGGACCTGGACGAATGGATATTAACCGCCAAACAATCCCACTGGCCGAATCTGATGGCGCTCTATCGGGAGCACGAGTTGTTGTTGGATGCATGGCACGGGGAGGATGAGAGGACTGCGGAACAGGCGACGCATCAGCATTTGGAGGCGGGCTGGTATCGGAGGGAAATGGCTGAGAGGCTCGGTGGCGAAGATCTCGATCCCGTGCAACGCGCGGTATCGTTCATCGCGACGCACTTCGCCGGCCACCTCGAAATGGGCTGGGTCGCCAGCCATGTCAGCTTCGTCAGCGCGAGTCATCTGGCGCGAATGTTCAAGGTCAAGATGGGCGTGTCACCCCTTCGCTATCTAAAGCAGGTGCGGCTGGAAAGGGCGGCGCAGTTGCTTCGTTCCGGCGCGGATAACGTTGCGACCATTGCCGGTTGCGTGGGTTACCGGAACGCTTCTCACTTTGTCCGCGATTTCCGGCAGATGTTCGCCGTCACGCCTCTTGATTGCCGACGCGGGCGCATCTCTTGAAGGCTCCACGCCTGGATACGTTCTATTCTGTACATCGAGATGTGCTGGCATCGGCAAAAGGGGGGTAAAAGGGGACAATAGCGTTGCTTGAGGCTTTCCGGCGTAGGATCAGTCCTCCATGACGAAAGCCCCCCTCATCTGTATTGCTCATCTTCTCCTGCTGATGCCGCTGGTTGCTGCGGAGAAGCCGTTGCCAATCACTGCCCGCGCCGAACTGCCGGAGATCCACAGCGCGCCGGGACCGGAGTTTCAGGACGAAGCGCGGCCCGGCGCGATGATCATCGGCATGGACCGCACGCCAAAGGGCCGCATCTGGGGGTGCTGGACGGGTACGGGCGACAAGCAGGATGGCTATTTCCTGCTGGCGACGAGCGATGATGATGGCGCGACGTGGTCGAAGCCGCGGATGGCCGTCGGCACGCGCACGAAGCCCAAGCAGAAGATCTTCGGAGCGCTGGTGGGGAATCTGTGGACCGATCCGAAAGGGCGCTTGTGGTTGTTTTTCGATCAGCAGCTCGGCGATCCGCAAAAGCGCATCACGAACTGGTTCATGCGCTGTGATGATCCCGATGCGGCGGAGCCCGCGTGGAGCACGCCGGTAATGTTTGCGGAAGGCTGCACGCTGAACAAACCGACCGTGCTCAAGGACGGCTCGTGGTTGCTGCCGGTGTCGGACTTTCACAAGAAAACGGCACGCGTGTTTGAATCGCTCGACGAAGGCGCGTCGTGGAAGGAGCGTGGCAGTGTGCAGTTCCCGGATTGGGAGTCCGACGAGCACATGACAGTGGAACTGAACGACGGCCGCCTGTGGATGCTCGCCCGCACCCTTGGTCAGCCCTTCGAGAGTTTCTCCAGCGACCAAGGCAGGACGTGGAGCGCGCCGCGGCAGGCGGCGACTGTGCAAAACCTCAACGCGCGTTTCTTTCTGCGCCGGCTCAAATCAGGCCGCATTTTGCTCGTGAAGAATGGATCACCCGCCGAGCGCCTGCAAAAGCGTACACACATGAGCGCGTGGCTGTCCGAAGACGAAGGCCAGACGTGGAAGGGCGGCCTGCTGCTCGATGAGCGTAACGGGGTGTCATATCCCGATGGCTTCGAATCGCCCGACGGCCTCATCCACATTCTCTATGATTGGAACCGACACACCGACGCGGAGATCCTGCTGGCGAAGTTTCGCGAGGCCGACGTGCTCGCGGGTAA
>JBEIUI010000005.1:0-57028 GCA_040374425.1 Verrucomicrobiia bacterium
CCCGATTCAAAGTGGCCCGCCGCGACCCGGAAGTCGCATCAGAAATCCACGAAAGGAACTTCCCAAATGAGTCTCGTCATCAACACCAACCTGTCGGCCAGCCAAGCGTCCGGAAACCTTACCCGCAGCAACGCGATGCTGCAGAAGAGCCTGGCCCGGCTCTCCAGCGGATCCAAGATCACTTCTTCCAGCGACGACGCCGGTGGACTTGCGGTTGCAACCAAACTGCAGGCGGCCATCACCCGGACCGATGCGACAAACACCAACGTGGCTAATGCGAGCTCTTTCCTGCAGACCCAGGACGGCGGGCTCAAGACCGCAGGCAAGGTGCTGGAACGGATCGCGGAGCTCAAAACGCTTTCAACGGACGCAACAAAAACGACGGCGGACATCGCGAACTACGATGCCGAGTTTACGGCGCTGAAATCACAATTGACCGGAGTAGCCAGTGAGAAATTTAATGGAGTGGCACTCTTTGGCGGCGGCTCCCTCTCGGTCGTCACTTCTGAGGACGCCACGCAGTCGATGAACCTCACCCTGGCGGACGTGGCATCCTCCACTAACACGGTGACCACGGCCGCGAATCTTTCCTCGCTGAGCGCAACCAATATCTCGGACGCAATCGCATCGGTGGCTACCTCCCGCGCGCAAAACGGTGCGGAGGCGAGCCGACTCGGCTTCGCATCCGATCAGCTGGTGGTGAATCGGACCAACTTGGAAGCCGCAAACAGCCGGATCGTGGATGTGGACGTGGCCCAGGAATCCACAAAGCTGGCTCGGAGCAACATCCTCGTGCAGGCCGGTTCGGCGATGCTCGCTCAGGCCAACTCCAGCACGCAGTCCGCCCTTCGACTTCTGCAGTAAATGTGAAGTGAGACAATGGGAGAGCCCCTTGGATGATTCATCCGAGGGGCTTTTTTCTTTGGCGCGGTCGGCCAGAAGCTCTCCCGTCGGGGAGTCTGCGCATTGGTCAGGGGCGCGCGTTGGCTGGGAGGCAATGGCGTTTGTTACGGGAAGAAATCGAAAGTGCGCAGCAGAAAGAATATCGCCGCGACAAGCCCGCACCACGGCTGCGGAATGGGTGCTGAGGCGCACCTGCAAACGCCCGCGTGTACGCGTGCCCTCGCGGGGCGTTTCGGGGAGGAGGATCAAGGTGAGCCGGCCTGTAATGAAGTCGCCGGATGCCCGCGGGAGTGCAGGGGCCGGATATTTTGAGACGTTGCAGCCCCACCGTGAACAGAGGGGGGGCGCAAGCGGGAAAAGTTGAAGTATTCTTCGCAAATAACGGGCCGCTGCCGTCCCTCCTGTGGGCCGCGCTGAACCGCCGGGGCTGACGGCTCTGTTGTTCCTTGAGCCGCCTTGCCTCATCGGAGCGGAACAACGAAAACGATGAAAGCGATCGGATGCGTGGAGGGCTGGATCGACTCCCTCAATTCTTTGGGTGTTCGGTGGATCCCACGATCAAAGGGGGCGCGTGCGTGGACGCGAGGGCGGTGCTGAGTGCAGGCCTGCGCCCCGAGATGGGCTCTGCAAAAAGCCGATTGCCTGCCGCGGAGCGCAGCGTTGCCGGAACTCGGAAAAAGGCAGTTTCCAGCAAACGCTGCTGCACTCCCGACTGTTTGGATCCGTGTATTCAACCGGGAAAGGCTCGGTGCCGGGCCTTCGAGAGAGATTTCCGAAATCACAACTAAAGAATGGCTGGGTCCTGCCGAGAACAGGATTGCGAGGAGTTAATACTCCCGCGGGTGAGGCCAGACACCAGATCCAAAGTGGCCCGTCGCGACACGGAAGTCGCAGTAGAAAGACCAAGAAAGGAACCATTAGTATGAGCCTTGTAATCAACACAAACCTCTCGGCCAGCCAGGCTGCCCGGAACCTCACCAGCAGCAACGCCATGCTCCAAAAGAGCTTGGCTCGGTTGTCGAGCGGTTCGAAAATTACCTCCTCCAGCGATGACGCAGGCGGTCTTGCCGTTTCAACGAAGCTGCAAGCTGCCATCAGCCGCACGGACGCGACCAGCACCAACGTGGCGAATGCCACCTCCTTCCTGCAAACCCAGGACGGCGGGCTGAAGACTGCCAGCAAGGTGCTCGAGCGGATCGCGGAGCTCAAAACCCTGTCCACGGATGCGACCAAAACGACTTCCGACATCGCTAACTACGACTCGGAATTCACGGCGCTCAAGTCCCAGTTGACGAGCCTCGCCACTGACAAATTCAACGGCGTCGCGCTCTTTGGCGGTGGCACCCTGTCGGTGTCCACCTCCGAGGACGCGACCCAGTCGATGAACATCACCAAGGCGGATCTTGCGACATCCACCACCAGCATCACCTCGGCGACTAACCTCTCGGGGTTAACCGCGACGAACATCTCCGACGCCATCTCCTCGGTGGCGACTTCCCGCGCGCAAAACGGTGCGGAGGTGAGCCGGCTCGGGTTTGCCTCGGATCAGCTGGCAGTGAACCGGACAAACCTCGAAGCCGCTAACAGCCGAATTGTGGACGTGGATGTGGCGCAGGAATCCACGCGGTTGGCTCGGAACAACATCCTGGTGCAGGCTGGTTCAGCCATGCTCGCCCAGGCCAACGCGAGCACTCAGTCCGCTCTGCGTTTGCTGCAGTAATCCTCTGAGCTGAAATCCGCAAGAAGCCCCTCGGACTGATCACCCGAGGGGCTTTTTTGTGTTTAAATGGGGCTCGGAAATGTTTCTACAGGCGCCCAAAGGCGAGCTGAAAGGGGGGCGGGAAAGAGAGGCCTTGGGACGAACAAATCGCCTGCTCCCTCTCATCCGGTGGCAGGATTCGAGCGAGGATGCTTCCTTGATTCTGGCCACGTGGCTCGGGTCAGGGGGCTTTCATCGGAGCTTGGGAGTGGCGCTCCTGTTTTTTCCCGGGCGACCGATGGAAATATTCGCGCTTTGAATCAATATCTCTGGATGGAATGGCAAGGAGGCTGCTTTGCATTGCGGAATGCAGCGCTCCATAGTCTCAGGTCTCCTGATCGTTTTATCTCTGAGCGGCGCCCCCGGCGTGCTTGCGGGAGGCGCACCAGAACCGCGGAAACAGTTCAAGCAGGGGGACGCGTATCCCTACATTTTCCGACCGGAGCCTTATCTGGCCACGAGCGGTCCAGTGAAGATGCGTTTTGGGGTTCCCGCTCCCGAGTGTCCTGAGCGGTTTGCGCCCCCGCTGTTGCAGGCCCCACAGGCCGAGCATAAGCCCAAGGCGGATTTGGCTGAGTCTTCTCCGGAGAAGCCGGGCAAGGAGCAGGGGCCCGCAGCGCCGCCGCAGCGCGACTTAAACCTCAAGCGGATTCCCGACGAGTTGATGGAGTTTTTCTCCGCCACGGAGGGGCGGCCTGTGACTCGTTCGTATCTGTTTGATCCGATTTTTCAGCCGGCGCTGCCGGTGGATGGACCAAAGAGCAAAGCGGAGTATGAACAGAAGTAAAAGAGGTCGTCTGGGGGGGGTGTTGGGGATGGGTTTGGCGATGGTTGCGGGCGTCGTCTGCGGCGATGAGTCGCGGGATGACGCGCAAACCCGGCCGCAACGCAGCGGCAGTGCCTCCGCGGCGATGAAGAACGAGATGGCCGGATACGCGAGGCTGGCGATGCGGGCCGCGGACGAGTCGAAGTGGCCGCTTGCGGAGCATTTTGTGGATTTGATTGTTAATCTGCCGATCGCGGATGCGGACAAGAAGGGAACGCTCCTGGAGCTGGCGGATCGGTACGAGAAGGAGAATCTGCATGCCAAGGCGATCGCTTTTTATGAAAAGATGGCGGAGTTGTACGCTAAGGATCCCGAAGGGCCTGAGCTGCATTTCAAGCTGGGGCTGCTCTACCGGAAAATCGGCGCTCCGCAGAGGGCGATTACCCGGTTTTACAGCGTTTTGAACTCCGCTCTGCGGGTGGATGTTCAGGGAGCGGACGCCGCGCACCGGACCCTGACCCAGCGGGCGCAATTGGAGATCGCCGAGACCCATTTTCTTTCGGGGGATTACGCTCAGGCCTCCAAGTTTCTCGAATTGCTGATCCGCCTGGATTTGTCGGCAGACGACAGGGCGCGGGTGCTTTTTAAGTCTGCACACTGCAGTTTCCTCCAGGGCAACCTTCCCGCAGGGGCGGAAATGGCGAAGAAGTTTCTTGCGGATTTTCCCGAGCACGCTTCGGTTCCGGAAGCGCGTTACCTATTGGCGACGATTTACCGCGGCCTCCACAAGCCGGAGCAGGCTTTTGAGACGGTGCTTTCGCTTTTGAAGGAAGAGAACGCGCGCAAGGCGAAGGCTCCTGAGCAGTGGATATACTGGCAGAAAAAAACGGGGAACGAATTCGCGAACGCCTACTACGAGGCGGGCGACTTTGTGAGTGCTTTGACAATTTACCAAACCCTGGCCCGGCTCAACGAGGACGCCGACTGGCAATGGCCGGTCATCTACCAGATGGGTTTGTGTTTTGAGCGGCTGCGGCTGGCCAGTCGCGCGGCCGAGGCCTATCGGTTTATCGTGGAGGCTGCAAAAAAGCTGGAGACCGAAGGCCGCAAGCCCGCGGAAAGCACGGCGAATGTCGTGCAAATGGCGCGTTGGCGCGGGGAACAATTGGTCTGGGCCCAGGGCGCCCAAGATAAGATCCAGCATTTGCTTGGCGATCCGCTTGCGCCACTGCCGGGCACATCCGGTGTGTCGGAGCGTTCGCCCGTCGCTGGGCCATAGAAAAGAGATCCAACCCGCATCCGCTCGCTCCTATCTGAACCTATGCAATCGGCTTTACCTGAAAACGGATCCCTTTCCGGAACGATCCAGTGCCACATGGATCTCTGCGAGGAGGTGTATCAACTGATGCTGGATGAGAACCGCGCATTAAAGGCGAGTGGCCAACCACCCGAGGAATCCCTCCTCAACCGAAAACGAGCGCTTCTTGCGCGGCTTGACGTGTCTTTGGAGCGGCTCAAGCAGGTTGGAGCTCAACAAAAGGCGACGACGTCTGAACTTCGGACGGCTCTGGAGAAGGGCCAGCAATCCATTCTCCGCGCGCTGCTTCTCGACCGTGAGAACGAGCAACTCCTGCTCAAATCAACGGCTCCACCCCGGGTGGCGCTGGTGGCCCCGCGAATGGCAGCCTCCCAGTTGGAGCGCGTTTACGGCAGACACCGCTAATCGATGCATCCGGTGAAGTCCCTTGTGGTAGCGCAACCGAACGCTCTAGATTGGCGCGCCTGAGCGGGAGGAGACATACTCTCATCGCGCATTTGACCAATGGCCGTAGAAAAAATCCTGGTTGTCGACGATGAGCCGATTATCCGTAAAAGCTTTGAGGAGCATTTGCGGGGGAAACGCTATTCCGTTGCGACTGCGGCGAACCTTCACGACTGCGAGATTCTCTTAAAACGCGGGAGTTTCGACATGCTCTTCCTGGACATCCGGCTTCCGGACGGGGAAGGGCTTGATTTGCTGGAGCGTCTCTCCAACAGCCCGGAGCGTCCGCTCATTGTGATGATGAGCGGGTTTGGCACGATTGAGACGGCCGTGGCCTGTATGCGCAACGGAGCGTTCGACTACCTCATCAAGCCGTTTTCCCTCAGCCAGATCGAGATGGTGGTGAAAAAGGCCGAGAATTACCGGCAGGTCGTCCAGCTCAACCAGTATCTGGTAGCTCAGGTGAGCGACACCGGGGATTTGATCGGGGAAAGCTCGGCCATGGTCAGCCTCAGGCACATGTTGCGGAAGGTTGCGCCCACAGAGGCCACCGTCCTCATTCAGGGCGAAAACGGCACGGGCAAGGAACTGGTGGCGCACGCGATCTATCATGCGAGTGCCCGCTCTCAGGCCCCTTACATCCGGGTCAACTGCGCGGCGGTGTCTGAGCAGCTCATCGAGAGTGAGTTTTTCGGGCACGAAAAAGGCGCGTTTACCGGCGCCACCGAAAGGCGTGAGGGCCGGTTCGAATTGGCCAATGGCGGCACGCTGCTGCTCGATGAAATCAGCGAGGTGTCCCCGCGCTTGCAGGCCAAACTCCTTCGGGTGCTCCAGGAACGCGAGTTTGAACGGGTGGGCGGTACCAAGACCATCAAGGTCGATGTTCGGGTCCTCGCCACGACCAACCGCGATTTGCGCAAGGCCGTGGCCGCGGGCGATTTTCGCGAGGATCTCTACTACCGCCTCAACGTTTTTCCCGTCTTTGTGCCTCCATTGCGGGAGCGCGATGCCGATGTGCGGATCATCGCCGAGACGTTCCTCGCCAGGTTCGCGCGTAAACACGGCGTCAAAATCCCCGGTTTTTCTCAGCAGGCCATCAACCAGCTCTTCTCACACGCTTGGCCCGGCAACGTGCGCGAACTGCAAAACACCATCGAACGCGCGGTCATACTCACCGAGCCCGATACGCCCGTTCAGGCGACCGCTCTGGGGCTCGGCCCTCTGCTTGGCGTTTCCGTTGCGGTTGCTGCCGGGCGGGGGGTTCCCGCGGAACCGCTTGCGCCTACGCTCACAGAACCCGCAGCCCAGGATCCCGTGGTTCATTCAAACGACGGCGCGGAAGTCAAAGCGCTGCACGAAGTCGAGAAGGATTACATCCTCTGGGCGCTGAGCAAGACCAGCGGGAACCGGACCAAGACGGCGGAGTTACTCGGGATCAGCATCCGCACCCTGCGCAACAAGCTCAACGAATATCAACTGGCTGAGAGCGGGGAATAAGGGGAATAAGGGGAATAAGGCGATCGGCGGGGCATTCGGCCCGGAGGCCGAACGGCTCCGAACCCGCCAAGGGCTTGCTAAGCGCGTTCCCTAAAACTTGTCTTTCACCCTGCGGGACATTTCACGCAAGGGGGTCGGGCGCCGCCGTTGGATTGTGCCGCCGTTGTTCCCGAAGGGAACGCAGCCTGTAGCCGACGGTCGAGCGGAGCGACACCGCCGGAAAAATCGAACAAGTCGCGGCATCCCGGAGGGATGCTAGAAAAACCGGGGGAGCTCTCTTCTCCCTCTGCGGGGCTCAGCACGGGAGTCCCAACGGGAGCCGTTCAGAGGTCCCTCAACTCACTGCCACTCAGGTTTGGGGCTTGGCTGGCTGGTTGCCCAAATTGAGTTTGGGCGGCGGCAGGGTTCCGCTGCGGGCTGCCGTCAGGTTGCTTTCCTTGATCTGACGGTAAACCTCGTTGCGATAGATCGTCAGATGTCGGGGGGCTTCGATGCCGATCTTGACGAGGTCGTTGTCGATCCGAGCGACACGGATTTCGATGTCGTCACCGATCATGATGCTTTCGTTGACCTTGCGGGTAAGGATCAGCATGAGAGAGAGAAGAAGTGAGCCTTAGCTGCTGCGGGAAGCCGAGGGGCGGTCGTCAACGAGGGCGTGAGTTGTCGAATAGTGCTCGCTGTTCTCGAGAATGACTTGTTTGCCGACCAATGTGTGGCGGTTGATCACAATCGGCCCGATGAGGTTGATAGTGACGTACTGCGGGGATTCCGAGTGGATGGTGACGATGTTGATCACCAGACAGTCGTCCGGAGCCGAAATACCTAGGCTGTCGGTGTCTTCATCCCGGAGCTCGATTTCGTAGTTCTTGAGGGCCTCGTGCGGCTCGAGAACCAGGAACTGGATTTGTTCCTGCCCGACAGAGGCGAGGCGCATCAGGGGGAAAACGCCCTGCACCGGGGTGAGAACAAAGTGTTTGAGGTGTGCCAGCCCGATGAGTCCAAAGGGCAGCTCAATCTGGAGCGATGTGACTGCCGGTTGTGAGGAGGGAGCTTCTGGAGCGAGTTTCATGAGTGGCCTGTGATCGGAGAGCGGGGTGTTGAACCGCGAAATGTGCCATGGCCCGTGTAAGCCTCAAGACCGGTTTTCTGCAGGGGCCCACAATCGGCCTGCCTGGGGGAGGGGACGTCCGGTGGATCAGGAGGTCGACGCGTTTACCGGATGTAATCCATGAGCGAGAGCTCAAGGAACTTGGCCCCGCTTTGCAGGGCCGCCTGGTAGGAGGTCTGGGTCTGGTTGAGCTTGACGAGAGTTTGGGAGAGGTCGGCGTCGGCATCTGCGGAGGTGAGCTTTTCAAGCTCCGCAAAGCGCATGTCGTTCTGCTTTGAGTCGGTTTCGAGGCGGGTTTGTTTTGCGCCGAGATTGCTCATCGCACTCAACAGCTGGTCTTCGGAGCCTTGCAGCCCGGTTCTCGTGGCGCCGACCGCTGCGGAGTTAGCGTTTTTGAGGGCGTCCCGCAGGGACACGAGGTTGTTTACAAAGTTCGCGAACTGCTGGTTCTCTGTTCCCGTCGTGTAGGGAGAAAGCGTGGTGCCTTCCGAGACGCGGAAATCGGCGCTGGTGGCCGCCCCATTGTAGGTGGTTCCAGTGATTTTCCCGCCCGCATCCCGCGTGGCCGAGAAGGGAGCGGCATCGTTTTTTGTGCCGCCGAAGATGTATTCCCCGGAAAACTTGGAATTGGACACTTGGACCGCTTGTTCGAGCATTTGATCGACCTCGGCGGCGTATGCGCGGAATGCGTCGGGGCTGGTGGTGCCGTTGTCTGAAAGCGCACTGATCTCCCCGGCTCTGTCAGAAATGCTCTTGAGATCTTTCAGGGATGAGAAACTGGCCTGGGCTACAGACTGGGCGCGCGTGTTGTTTGTGCCGTATTGTTGGATGCGCTGTTTCTCTGACTGGGTGTCGAGAATCCGGCCCACGGCGGCGGGATCGTCGGAGGGGTTGGTGATGCGCTGTCCTGTGGCGGCCTGGTTCTGAAGCTTGGACTGCTTGGCAGTCAGCGTTTGGAGCTGATTGATGAGCCGGTCGGAAATGCTGTTTGTTGGGACGCGCATAGTCGTGGAAATGGAAGGTGTTATGAGATAAGGCCGTTCACTAGGCCATCCAACATTTCATCCATCACACGCAAGACTCGTGCCGAAGCCTGGTATGCCCGCTGAAATTTAATTAAATCCGCCATCTCCTCGTCCATGGAAACGCTGCTTAAGGCGTCCCGCTGGGTTGTCACGATCTTCTCAATGTTTTCCTGGTCGATGAGCTTGGAGTCGATCCCTGAGATGGATTGGCCCAGTGCGGTGACGGTCTGGGTGTAGAAACTGCCCACAGTGCCGTTGAGTAGGTCCCCGGCGCCGGTGGAGAATTTTTTCTGCGAAAGGCTGGCGATTGCCAGCGCAATGTCGTTGGCCCCGGGATCGGTGCTGGTGCCCGTTTTGAGGCTGGATACCGTCAGCGCCGGGTTGAGCGCCATGAGGCCCGTGGCGGGTGGGCTCTGGAAAAAAGTGCCTGCGTAGGCGGTATTAACTGCCGCAGTCACCTGGTCGGCCGCTGTTTTGATGTCGTCGCGCAGCTTCTGGACCGGGCCGTCGCGGGAAGTAAGCTGGCCGGCGAGGGTTCCGCCGCTGATGGAAAGAGTCGAGGCCGGAGAGCCCGCGCTAAACTGGGTGCCGTTAAACGAAAGCGCCCCCTTGACGCTGGTCTTGTCCAGGAGCAGCACGCTGGTGCCTCCCGCGTCCTTGGCGTAGATCTGGATCTGCCCGTTGGAGTTGGGAGGCTCCACGGAGGAGAAATCCATGTAAGAGGCGAGATCCTCAAGCCGCGCCTGGCGCTGGTCGCGAAGGTCCACTGCGGAACCCGGGGTGCCCACTTCCGAGGTGACGATGCTCGCGTTGAGATCGGCAATTTGCTGGAGAAGCGAGTTGACCGAGGTGACGCCCGCGGAGATTTGGGTGTTGAGGTCGCTCTGGAGGGTGCTGAGCCGCGTGTCGGCGAGGTTGAACTTGTTGGCCAGGGTGTCCGCTTTCTGGAGCAGCAGCTGGCGTGCGGCCGGGTCGGTCGGGCGGGCCGAGAGGTTTTCAAAGCTGTTGAAGAAATCGTTGAGAGCCGTGCTGAGTCCGTTGGCCGATTGGGTGGCGCTGCCTGGAAAACTGGAGTCGCCCGAGCGGTCGACCTGCTCGCCCAGGGCCGCCTGGGCCCGGTTGAGGGCGCTCTGCTGAGACTGGAAGAGGGAGGTAATGGATTTCTCGCGGTTGACCCCGCCATCGAGCAGGTTGTCCCGGAACTGTTTGACGCTGAGCGCCTCCAGCCCGGTGCTGACGGGCCCCATGGACGATTCCACCACCGCTTTGTCCCCCAGCACAACCTGTTGCCGGGCGTAATTGGGGTTGGTGACATTCGAAAGGTTCCTGCTGGCAACCTGGACCCCTGTTTGATGGGCACCGAGCGCTTTAGCGGACGAAACTAGGCTGTTGATGAGGCCAGACATGTTAAATCCTGTGAAGGAGTCGGCTGTTGCCGCCGGCCGCCTTAATTTTCATTTTTCCCAGGGCGGAATAGGTACGGGTAACTCCCGCCGGGTTGAGCTTCTCCAGGAGGTCCTGCGTCACCTCGATGCTGCGCGCCAGGAGGGTCCGGTTCTGTTGGGCGCGGCGTCTTGCCTTGGTGACGAGCTGGTTGACCTCGGCGGCTAGAGCCTCCACCAGGGGCCTCACGGGCTCGCGAAACAGAGGCAGCAGCCCTTTGAGGTTGGGTTCGGCCGGCGGCTGACTTGCGGCCGCAAGCCGGCTAGCGACTGATTCGCGTTCTTCCCGGTGCACGCGGATGATCGGGAACTGCGCATCGATCTGGGTATCAATGCAGAGGACGGCGTCGGGGTCCCGGTTGAGGATCGCATTCTGTTGCTCGTTAAAGAGTTGCAGGAGTTCGCCGTATTCCTGCAGCTCGCTGCGGAGCGCGGAAATGAACTGCTCCTGGAGGACCTGACCGTGCGCTGGGGATTCGAGCTCCGAGATCATGAACGGTTTCCTCCAAGTTGCGCCTGAAGCACGCTGGAAAGCCCAAGGCCGCCGCTGTCGGCCAAGCTGTTGGCCAGGCTGTCTGTGATCATGTAGCCGTATACCTGCCCGCCTTCGCCACCTTGGGCGAGGGATTTCATGGACTCGCTCAGGAACTGGCGCAGCAGGATGCTTTCAAACTGCTGGGCGGCTCGGGCAAGCTCTTGAGGCTGGTTGGTTTGTTGCCCCCCTTGGGCTGTCAATTCGGGGAGCGCGCCGGTGAGGTTGATGGCGGAGGAGATTTGCATGTCAGTTCAGGATAAGGTCGGCTTGAAGTGCGCCCGCTCGTTTCATGCTCTGGAAAATGGCCATCATCTCGCGGGTGGACAATCCCAGCGCGTTGAGAGCCGAGGCCACCTGCTGGATGGTGGGCAGTTCGTCGACAACTTTGAAGCCCCCCTTTTGCTCGGTGATCTTGGTGTCCGTGCCTTGGACCAGGACGGTTTCACCCCGGTTGCTGAAAGCGTTGGGCTGGCTGACCCCTTGGTTGGAGGCGATGCTGATGGTGAGCGAGCCGTGGCTGACCGCCACGGTGGAGATCCGCACGTTGGCGGTCGCTATGATGGTTCCGGTGCGCTCGTTGATGACCACCCGCGCCACGTTATCCGGCATCACCTCAATCGACCCGAGTGAGGCGATGAAGTTCACTTCGTAGCCCCGGTATTGCGGTGGCACGCACACATTCACAGCCGAAGGGTTCTTTGCCAGGGTGCTCCCGGGAAACACCGCGTTGATCGCCTCGGCCATCCGGGCTGCCGAAGTGTAATCCGGGTTGAGCAGGAGAAGCTCAATGGTCTGGTCGTTCACGATTTTTGCCGGGATCTCCCTTTCCACGATTGCCCCGCCGCTGATCATGCCCACGGTGGGATGGTTTTTTTGAACCGTCGCGCCGCCGGGACCGCCTTCGCCGCCGATAAAGCCGCCGACGGCCACGGCGCCCTGGGCTACCGCGTAAACGGTGTCATCGGCACCCATGAGCGGGGTTTGGAGCAGGACGCCGCCCTGGATGGTCTTTGCATCGCCGATGGAGGAGATGGTGACATCGATGCGGGAGCCCGGCTTGGCAAAGGCGGAGATGTCGGCGGTGATCATCACGGCGGCCACGTTGTCGGACTTGATGGTGATGGCGGGGATGTTGATGCCGAAGCGTTGCAGGGCGTTGGCCACGCTCTGCACTGTGTAGGAGAGTTTGCTGTCGCCTTTGCCCGCGAGCCCCACAATCAATCCGTAACCCACCAGCTGGTTGTCTCGGCCGCCTTCGACGAGGGTCATGTCCTTGATCCGCGTGGCCCAAGCCGAGCCCGTGCTGCAACACAGGAGCAGCGCCCCGATCAAAAGGCCGCCCACCCGGCTCCGCGTTCCAAGGAACCGTGGCTTTGACAAAATCTGAGATTCGCTCCGAAAAGGGTTCATGATCAGAAGGGGTTGATTTTGTCGTTGATCCGCAGGAGCCAGCCCTTTCTCTGGGCTTGGGTGAGTGTGCCCTCCGAGACCACGTTGATCCGGGCGTCGGCCACGTTGCTGGAGAGCACGGTGTTGTCGGGGAGGATGTCGTAGGAGCGGATAATCCCGCGCAGTGAAACAAACTGGCGCTCCTTGGAGAATGAGGCCTCCCGGATGCCTTCCACGACGAGGTTGCCGTTGGGCAGTGTGTCGATGATTTGCACGGCGCAGCGGGAGGCGATGGTCTGGCTGTTTCTGATCTCGCCGCCGCCCGTGTAGTCGTTGGTGCCATTGGCCGAGAGCGTCGGGACCGTGGGCAGCTCGGCACCGGTGGGCAACGGGCGCCGAACCTCCTTGCCGATCTTGGTGTCCTTGGCCAGCACGTCTTGGGAGAGGTTGCCAATGAACTGGTTGATGAGATCCGTTCCGAGGCCCGTGGCGCTGGAGTTTGCTGCCTTGTCGGTCTTGAGTCGCACGGCGTTGCTCAAAGCGGCGGTCTCTTGGATGACAATCGTGACAATGTCACCGATGCGTTTGGCGCGTTTGTCGGAGAACATGCCGCGTTCGTCGGTTACGCCTTCGCGCCAGAGGGACCCCGCCTGGGCCAGGGGGCTCAGGCAGCCCAGCATTGCCATGGCGACACAATTAGAAACGAACCTGGACTTTGTTTTCATTGAGAACTTGGGCGTTAAAATCTTTGCGGCTCTCCACGTTGCGCAGGCGGATCAAATCCCCTGCAGCCCCGTTTTCGAGCGCCAGCGCTTTCATGGAGATGGACATCGCGCCGTGTTGGGCCACCGCCTCGACAAACTGGCCTTTGCGGATGAGCGGACGTCCCGCCGCCTCCCTGCGGCCCAGCGGGCGGCCCGCGGACACGCTCGAAATAAGCTCCAGCGTCGAGGGATCCACGTCCGTGGAAATGAGCGGCTGGCGTTCCTGGAAAATATCCACCTTCTGGGGGGTGACCTGCGATCGGTCCAGGGCTTGGCCTCGTTCCAGGCGGTTGGCGGCCACCCAGACTTCCTGCCAGAGCTGCGCGCGCACGAACACTTGGAAGGGGCCCAGGTTATCCGCGCCGGAGATGACTTTGAATCGCAGCCCGAAGGAGCGGCTCAGGCCGCCTGGGGGCAGCTCGGTGAGTTGCACGACGAAGTTGGCGATGGGCAGCTTGAGGGTCTGCCATTGGCTCGCCAGCTCCAGCTTCAACTCGCCGTTGAGAGCGAGCCGTGTGCCCAGTTCTTTTTCCAGTTCCGCGATGAGCACCGCGCCGTTGAGGCTCTGTGGGTCGCCGGAGATCGCCCGCTCCAATCCCGGCACCGCCGAAGCCGCAGGCAGCGACTGGAGGTTGATGGGCTGGAGCAGGTTGTCCAGAGGGGCGGCCGGGCTCGATGCCAGAGCCGTTCCCAGGCAGAGCAGGGCGAGTGCGCCGGCACGGCGCTGGGTGCCTGATTTTTTCGAGCCGGGCCGTGTCCCGTCCGCGTTGGCGGCGGGGCGAACCCAGGGGGCCAGGGGATCAGGTAGAGTGTTCATCGTTTGAGGGAGGCGATTTTCTCCATCATTTCGTCGGAGGTCTGGATGGACTTGGAGTTGATCTCATAGGCCCGCTGCGCCTGGATCATGTTCACCATTTCCTCGACGATGTTGACGTTGGAGGTCTCCAGGAACCCCTGCATCAGGCTCCCGTATCCGTTTTCACCCGGGTTCCCCAGCTCCGCCGTGCCGCTCGCGGCGGTTTCCTCAAAGAGGTTGCCTCCCAGGCTTCGCAACCCGGCCGGGTTGGCGAACCGAGCCATTTGAAGTCGGAAAGTCTGGGCGCCCTGTGCGCCCTGAACGGTCACTTCTCCGGTGGGTGACACCGACACCGAGGTTGTCCCGGGGGCGATGGGCTGGAAGCCGCCGAGCACCTGCATGCCATCGCCTGTGGTGACCCGGCCCTGGCCGTCCACTTTCAATCCGCCGTCCCGGGTGTATCCGAACGTGCCGTCAGGCCGTTGGACCTGGAAAAAGCCTTCGCCCTGGACGGCGAGGTCGAATTTTTCGCCCGTCTGCTTGAGCTGACCTTGGGCGAAAACTTTCGCCGTGGAAACCACGCGGCTGCCGTTGCCCAGCTCCACTCCGGTGGGCACGATGCCGCCTCCGCCGGTATCCGCCCCGGCCGAGCGCGGGTTTTGGTAGAGGAGATCTTGGAACTCTATCTTGTTACGCTTGAATCCGGTTGTGTTCGCGTTGGCCAGGTTGTTGGCGATCGTGTTGAGGTTGAGCTGCTGGGCTTCCATGCCCGTGGCGCCGGAGTAAAGGGACTGGATCATTTGAGTTAAGCGTTAGGGTTGCCGAGGATCTGGATCGCTTTGTCGGTGTTCTCGTCGTTGGTGGTGATGATGCGTTGACTGGCTTCGTAGGCGCGCGACACGGCGATGAGGTTCACCATCTCGTTGAGGGGCGTTACGTTGCTGCCCTCCACGTAGCCATTTAGGACGCTGGGACGTTCCTGGGCGACGAGCTGCACCGACGGATCCTTGGGCGCTAGCAGGCCGTCTCCGATCCTCTCCAGTTGGTCGCCCGGAATATTGTAAACTGCCACCTTGCCAACCACCTGCGCTCCCTGGATCACCGAGCCCTCGGCGTTGATGGAGATCCGTCCGCCTTCGGGCCGCAGTGTGATGGGGCCGCCTTCGCCCTGCAGCGGAAACCCCTGCCGGGTCACAAGAACGCGCTCCGGGTTGAGCCGGAACTGTCCGTCGCGGGTGTAGCCGCTTTGGCCGTTGGGACGTTGAACCTGGAAGAATCCTTCGCCTTGGATCGCGAAATCGAGCTCATTGTTCGTGGCTCGCAGTTCCCCCTGCTGGAGACTGAACTGGGTGACCGAGGAGGGCATCACCCCTTTAAATTCCTTGGGGCTGCGTCCGCCGTTTTCCGTGCGCTGCTGATCGGCCAGGACGCTGGCGAAAGACGACTCCGTTTTCCGGAATCCGGGCACCGACGCGGAGGCAATGTTCTGGGAGAGGATTCCCTGCCATTTCTCGCAAGCGTTCAGCGAAGCTGCGCCTTGGTAAATGCCGATATTCATGAGCGCATCCATTCCAAGCACGCCACATGCCAGGGTGGCTTTGCGTGGTCATTGGAGAAGGCATTTCCTCTGTAAAAACCCCGAAAGAAATCCGATTCTCGGATCGCCTTCCGGCGGTTCGCAATGCGGTAGCCCCGGATCGGCAGAAAATGCCGGGCAGCTTTTGCCGGGAACCTGTGGGCCTGTGAGCGGCCCGGCACGGTCGGCTGTTAGATAATCGGATCTTTCACACCCCGACCTCTGATGTCGCTGAGACGGAAATTCCGGCCGCCGAAGGGGTAGCCGAGGGCTACACGCCGGATGTCGAGCCGGTGCTGCACGATGGCCCAGAGGTCATACACGCTCACGGGATTCTCGACGGCGTGGTAACCGAATTTATCGGTAGCTCCGTGGATGTGGCCGCCTCTCAATCCGCCTCCGGCCATCCACAGGCTAACCCCGTAGGGGTTGTGGTCGCGGCCGTTGCTGCCCTGTGCGATGGGGGTTCGGCCGAATTCGCTGCCGACGAGGAAGATGGTGGATTCGAGCAGGCACCGCGCCTTGAGATCGTTGAGAAGGGCGGCGATGGGCTGGTCGACTTGACGGGCTATGTCGGAGTGCCCAACGGGCAGGCCCTCCGAAACGGGGGTGGCGCGGCGAAGGTGGAGCGCCGAGTTAAGGGCGGCGGGATGTCAGTAATCGCACTCGAGCTCGATGCGCTCGCAGCATTTGCACGTCACCACGATTAGCCGAATCTTGCCGTTTTCCCGGATGACCTCGATTTCCGGCGCCTCGCGCCCGGGGGCCGCCTCCGATTCCTGTGGCGCCCGTGTGCGTTGGGAATGTTCGGCCTGGGTCAATGCACCCGGGGCAAAGAGCGGCCGGAAACCGGCTGCGCTTGGGGCGGCGGTGGTCCGGGCGAAGGCGCCTTGGGTGGGGTGTTCTGAAAGGAAGTCCTTGAGCATTTCGAAGAGGAGGTTGAGCCCCTTCTGAGCAGGAATCGTTCGCAGGCTGTGGGAAAAAACGACGGGCACGAAAAAAACGGGATTTTTCCCGCAGCCAGCTCATGAGCGCTCGACGGGCTATCAGCGTCTGGCCGACAGGCTGATGGAGATCCGTTCGTTCTCGTGGGAGTCGGCCGGTTTGTTGGGGAGCGGTTGGGAGTCGGCGTAGCCGGTCACCCGCTCGAAACCTTTTTCGCTGACGGCGTATTTAATCAAGGTGCGGCGTACGACGTTGGCGCGGTCAATGGAGAGTTCCCACGGGCCGTAATCGGGGCCGCGCGGTTCGAGGCCGGCGGCGGTATGGCCTTCGATGAAAACCTTGAGCCCGTCGCGGTCGATCAACCAAGCCAGGTTCTGAAGGATGTAGCTGCCCCACTCGGTGAGCTCGGCGCTGCCGGCCTTGAACACCGCGTGTTTGGTGCGTTCGTAGAGGATGACCCGGAGCCCGTCGGAGGTGATTTGCACGTCCACGGGTTTTTCCTCCAACGCGGCCTGCACGTTGAGCATCTTGTTGAGCTCGCTGGCCAGGGCCTTGAGAAAGGCTAGGTTGGCTGCGGTAACCGAGTCGCGGGAGGAGGAGTCCTTGCCCATGCTGCCCGATTCCTTCCCCTGCATGATCCCTGCGGATCGGTCGTCAAGTGCCCGGAACGGTTGCTTGAAATATTTGGAGGTGGCTAGGAGGATTTTTTTGTCCTGTGAGCAGATCCACAGGACCATAAAAAGGGCCATCATGGCCGTGACAAAGTCCGCATACGCCACTTTCCAAGCGCCTCCGTGATGTCCGCCCCCCTTTTTTTTGGACATGGCAGTTTATTTTCCTGAGCCGAGGCCCTTGAGGATTTTCTCGAGTTCGTCCGGCCCGGGCTGGACGCAGGGATCGAGGGAGCGCCGGGCGATTTCAGCGGCCATGAGGGGGGCCATGCCGTTCACAAAGCCGGAGAGCCCCTTCATGATGGCGTTGAAATATTGGAGCTCGAGCATGTTGTTGGCCCCGATACGGCTGGTGAGCGGGTTGATAAAGCCGTAGGCCCCTAGGATTCCCAGGAATGTGCCGGTCAGGGCGGCGGCCACTTTTTCACCGACGGCCTCAGGCCCCTCGGCGATTGCGGCCATCGTGTTGATGATGCCCAGCACCGCGGCAATAATCCCGACGCCCGGCAAGGAGTCCCCTACGAGGTGGAGCATTTTGACGGGGGCCTCGGCTTCCTCTTCCTTTGCCGCGACCTCCTGTTCGAGAAGACCGGCAATTTGCTCCGGCTTAATGCGGCCGTCGATGAGGGGCTTGAGGCCGTTGCAGAGGAACTCGAGCCGCTCGTGATTTTTTTGGAAGGAAGGGTATTTCTGGAAAAGAGTGCTGGTGGCGGGCTCCAACACGTGGTCTTCGAGGGCGATGAGGCCGTTGCGCCGGGCGAGGACAAAGATTTCGTAGAGCAGCTTGAGCAGGTCCATGTAATCGTCCTTGCGGGCGGCGGAACCTTGGATTGCTGCGATGGTTTTTTTGACGCTCTCGGTGATGACCTTTGCCGGGGTGGAAATGAGCAGAATCCCGATGGAAATGCCGCCGATGGTGACGAACTCGGAAACGTGGAGGAGCAGGATGGGATTGCCGCCGGCGATCATGAACCCGCCGAGGGTGGCTCCGAGAACAACGATAAATCCGACAAGCAGCAGCATGAGTTCGTTTCTTTCTACGCCTTGAGTTCGGTTGCCTGAGCAGGGGGCTTTAGTTGTTTTTTAACCGCCTCTGTTTTTTTGAGCGGGAAGGGTGCGGCAGGCGGGGCGTTCCATTCGGAACACACGGAGTTGCGGGTGTGGAACGATTTGGACGGGCCTTGGCTCCGATGGCCGGGGCTTTTTTTAGGCGGCTGCCGGGTTCTCGTGCCTTTTGATGAATGCGCGCAGGCTTAACACCGCCTGCGTGTGGATTTGTGAAACGCGGCCTTCGGTGACTCCGAGAATCGAGGCGATTTCCGAGAGGCGCATGTCTTCGAGGTAATAAAGCGCGAGGACTTTCTTGGGGACATCGGCCAGCTTCTGAAGCTGACCCACGATGAGTTCCAGGAGTTCCTTTCTCTCGAGCTGCTGGAGCCCGGTGGTTTGGTTCTCGTCGCTGATCACTTCATGGAGTGAGATCGAGTCGGAATCCTCCGAGAACACTTCGCCGTCCAGGGGCATAAAGCTGGCCGGCTTGATTTCATTGAGCAGGTCCTCGTATTCAGAGTTTGAAATACCCAGTGCGGCGCAGATTTCCCCTTCGCTGGCCGGTCGACCCATCCGTTGTTCGAGGGTGTTGAGGGCGTCCTTGAATTTTTTGGCTTTTTCCCGGATCGACCGTGGAGTCCAGTCCATGCGTCGCAATTCGTCGTGCACGGCACCGCGGATGTGGAGGGTGGCGTAGGAGGTAAAAGCGGCTCCCTGGGTGGGATCGAATTTTCGGGCGGCAGTGACCAGGCCGGTAAACCCAACGCTGTAAAGGTCTTCGATGTCCAGCGACGCGGGGAGGTAAACGCGCATCCGATCGACCGTGGTCTTCACCAGCGGGAGGTGCCGCTCGACAAGGGCGGTTTCGGTCAGCTCAGACTGATAAGCGCGGATGGCTTGGGCGGCTTTTCCTGGGAGTGTGGCGAGCATGTTACGGTTTCTGGTTGGAGAGATCCTTTTCTTGCAGCTTGCGGCGGAGTGCGCGGGCGGCCGTGGCCCGATCCAGCATAAAAGCGTGGATGCTGGACATGAGGACCGCGTGCATTCCGCGGAGGATGAAAGCGCCGAGAATACAGCCGATGGAGGCCGCCTTCAGCGCGTCTACAGGCTCGTTGCCCGCATGCAGGCTTCCAGCGAGGGCCAGCATAAAGCCTGTGAATCCGCCGATCAGCAGGAAGTATTTCATTCTGCCGTCCGGTTATCAGCAACTTGCGCACCAGCGCTTGGAAAGGTGTGCGCCATGACCGATTCAAAAACGTCCTGTTCCATGTCGCCTGCGATGTTTGGGCCGGTACTTAAGAAGAGCGGTGTGAGGCTCGGTTTGAGGATGAATTCCCAGAGTTTCCCCCAGTGGGTGAGTTCATCGAGATGTGTGAAAGCCACATGGGTGCAGCCCGAGCGCTGGGCGAACTCGTAGGAGCGTTTGATGAGGGCGGCCTCATACGCCGCGTTGATGACCATGACCCGGCTATTGGTGAAAAGCGGGTCCAGCGCCTCGGTGATCTGCGCCGCTTCCTCTTCGCGCCCTGGAATGACGCCCGGCACGTCGATGTAGAGCGTTTGGCCCGGCGCAAGCTTGGGCACGTCCGGGATTGACCGCGCGCAGGGCACTCCCAGCGCCTCGCAGAAAACCGCCAGTGCGTCGCCCGGGTTTGCCCGGTCCAGGTCGAGCTTGAGCACGACCCCTCGCCGTTGCCTTACAAACACATCGCCCGCCAGCCATTTGCAGAGCGCCGTGGTCTTGCCCGCCCCCGGGCTCCCCAGAAAAGCCACGCGATCTCCCAAGGGCTGTTTGCGGATTCCCTGGTAGATCTGGCGCAGCCGAATGCCGGCTTCGACTAGGGCGAACCGGGGCGGCATTCTTTCAATGCGATCCCAGTCGGGGCTCGCGACGAGGCTTGCGAGAGTTGCGGTGGAGATGCCCCCGGCCGCCAGCAGGCGGTGGAGGGTCGAGTTCTCGGTTTGGGCGTTCTGGGCCGCGGGCAGATTTACGCCATTGCCCCCATTCGCGCTGTATCCGGGGGGGGCAGGGTCCTGCATGCCGAGCAGTTTTTTCCCGGGGAACACTTGTTCAAAGGTGGGTTGGCTGGGCGACCCGGTGGCATGGGGCGGCTGCGTTGGCGGAAGCCCGCGGGTGGCCGGGAGCGTGGCCTGGGCCGTGGGCTGTTGCTCCAGCGCAACTTGTTCAGGGGAAACCAGCTCCGCGATGACTTCCAGCTTGGGCGCCTGGAGAAATTTGGCCAACCCCGTGCCTTCCACCTGGCGCACGGAAACCACCCGGGCGTTTTCGCCGAGCCTTTCCCTGAGAACGGTGACGGCTTCTTCCGCGGACCCCACCACAAATCGGTATCGTTGTTGACTCATACGCATTAAGCCGCCTTGTCAGCGGGCCGCTGGAGATGGGGCGGGAGCAGAAGAATGGAGAAGTTCTGGATTTCGGTTTGCGCCGGCAGTTCCTGGTAGGAAACGACGACGAGCTTTGTGAGCGAGGGTTCAAAGAAGCGCTTGAAGGCAAGGCGCAGCTCCGAGGTCGTCAACACCAGCGGGGTAAGGCCCTGTTCGGCCATTTCCCCCATGCGCGTGTTGAGTTCGTTGAGCAAATACTGGGCGGTTTGCGGGTCGATGACCAGCCCCACGTCGAGCTGGGTGCGTTGCACTTTGCTCATGAGCAGCTGCTCAAGCCGCGGGTCGAGTGTGATGGATTTGAGGATGCCGGGTTCGCTCTCGTATTCGCTCACGAAATAAACGCCCAGTCTTCTGCGAACCTGTTCGGAGAGATCGTCCGGACTCTTGGAGATCGCGGCGAAATCCCCGATGCACTCCATAATCACCGCCAAGTTCTTGATCGAGACCCCCTCTCTCAGGAGGTTCTGGAGCACTCGCTGGATGACGCCGACGTTCACCTGCTCGGGGATGAGCTCGTTGACGAGGGTGGGGTGGCTTTCCTTGAGGTTGTCGATCAGGCCTTGGACGTCCTGGCGCCCCAGGATGAGGTGGGAAGAACGTTTGACGCACTCCGAGAGATGGGTGATGAGCACCGAGCCCGGGTCCACCACGGTGTATCCGTGGATTTCCGCGGAACGTTTCTCGGCCTCGTCGATCCAGGTCGCGTTGATCCCGAAAACGGGTTCCACCGTCGGGACACCTTTGAGCGGCACGGGGCTGTTGGTGACATTCATCGCCAGCCAGCGGTTGGGCAGGACCCGGCTCCTGGCGATCTCCTTGCCCCGGAGCAGGAAGCGGTATTCGCTCGTGTCGAGCTCGAGGTTGTCGCGGATGGCGATGGGCGGGACGATGACGCCCATTTCCCGGGCGAAACTCTTGCGCACGCCGGTGACGCGATCGAGCAGGTCGCCGCCGTTTTTCTTCTCGGCAAGGCTCAGCAAACTCACCCCCAGTTCGATGGAAAAAGTGTCCACCTCGATGAGTTTCTTGAAGTCGTCGATCGGTTTGGCGGGCGGTTCCGGCGCGGCGGGCAGCGGTCGGCCCTCGCCCGGGAGCGGGGTGAGCTCGGCCGACACGGCGCGGGATTTGTCGAGTGTCCAAGCGGTGAATCCGGCCAGCGCAGCCAGGGCGGTAAAGGGCAGCAGGGGCATCCCGGGAACCATCCCAAAGAGGCCCAGCATCACGGCGGCGATCGCCAGGGCGCGGGGATACAGGGTGAGCTGTTTGCTGATGTGGGTGCCCAGGTTGGCGTCCTCGCTGGCGCGGGTGACCAGGATACCTGCGGCGACACTGACGATGAGCGCCGGCACCTGGGCCACGAGGCCGTCTCCGATGGAAAGAAGGGTGTATTTCTGAAGGGCTTCCACCACCGGCAGGTTTTTCTGGACGATGCCAATGGCGAACCCGCCCAGCACGTTGATGAGTGTAATGAGGATACCGGCCACAGCGTCGCCGCGCACAAACTTGCTGGCGCCGTCCATGGAGCCGTAAAAGTCGGCTTCCTTCTGGATCTTGGCGCGGCGTTTGGTGGCGGTGGCCTCGTCGATGAGGCCGGCGTTCATTTCCGCGTCGATGCCCATCTGTTTGCCGGGCATGGCGTCCAAGGTGAACCGGGCGGCTACCTCCGCGATGCGGCCTGCGCCTTTGGTGATCACCATGAAGTTGATGACCACTAGGATGAGGAAAACCACCGCGCCGACCACGTAATTGCCGCGGATGACAAAGTGGCCGAAGGCGTCGATGATGTTACCGGCGTGGCCGTCGCTGAGGATGAGCCGGGTGGAGGCGACGTTGAGTGCGAGCCGGAAAAGAGTGACCGCCAGCAGCAGCGTGGGGAATCCGGAGAATTCCGCTGGTTCCTTGACGTAGATGATGATGAGCAGGATGAGCAGCGAGATGCCGATGCTCGCCGCCAAGAGTAGATCCAGCACAAGGGCGGGCACGGGAACCACCAGCAGGACGATGGTGCCGAACAAACCGAGAACAAAGAGAAGGTCCCCTTTTTTGAGGAGCTCCACGATCTGTCGCAGACCGGGGGTTGAGTTGCTCATGCGGGCAGAAGGAAAGGGTGAGTGGAATGCGGGGCTGGCATGGGACCTCTGCGGGTGGTGCTCAAAGTCCGGACCTCCGGTCTTTAAGGCGGTGGAAGTAGTAGCGGTGGGTGCGATACACAAACGCCAGGATGTCGGCCACCGCTTGGTAAAGCTCCACGGGGATGGTTTTGCCGACTTTGCCGAATTTAAAAAGCATCCGCGCCACGGGCTTGTTCTCGATCATGGGCACCTGATGCTCGGCGGCGAGGGATTTGATGCGTTTGGCAAAGGCCCGGTCGCCCTTTGCCAGGATGACAGGCGCCTTGTCCTTGCCCCGCTCGTATTTGAGCGCGACTGCGAAATGGGTGGGGTTGGTCACCACCACATCGGCGGTGGGCACTGCGCTGAGCATTTGCTTCTGGGAAAGGCGCCGGGCCATCTGGCGCAGGGCCGCCTTAACTTTGGGGTCACCGTCGGACTGCCGGGCCTCTTCTTTGACCTCCGTGACGGTCATCATGAGCTCTTCGCGCGTCTTTCGGAGCTGGTAGATGTAGTGGGCGGCCGTGATGACCCCCAGTCCCATAATGAAGCGGCCCAGGAGCATCCGGGCGGAGTCTCCGATGAATCCGCCGAGCCGGTGCACGCCCACCGGGGTGTAAAAGATGGGGTCCTCCAAAACCTTTTTTACCCCGCCCCAGACGATCACGGCCACCACCGCCAGCTTGAGCACATCCGTGCCAGCTTTGACGAGGCCTTGCCCGGAAAAAAGACGCTGGAGTCCCTGGGCCGGGTTGAGCCGGGAAAACTTGACCCCCAAGACCTTGGGTGTGAGCTGGAAACGGCTCTGGAGCCCTCCAGCTAGAATCCCCGCCCCGGCGCAGCTCAGGGCGGCCGGCAAAATCAGCCCGATCATCGTGCGTGCGCTCATTGCCGCCCATTCAGGGATCGCCTCGGGTTTGATCGCGTATTTGCCCAGGTGCCCGAAGATGCCCACGCTCAGTTCGGCGATCCGCTGGCAGTATTCCCGGGATCCAAATGCCAGGACGAAATATGCCGCCGTGAGGATGAAAACCGTCTGAAGGTCGGGGGAACGCGCGAAACGGCCTTCCTCCACGGCTTCGCGGAGGCGTTTTTCTGTGGGCTGCTCGGATTTATCTCCGTCTTCGGACATGGGTTTGGGTTCACGGGAGGAGCCGGAGCATGAGCTCTGGCGATTCCCGGATCCGACTGAGCACGAGCTGTGCCGTCAGTCCCAATGTTAATCCCAGCAGAGAGAGTCCGACGAGGATCCGGACGGGGGCGCTTTCAGAGAAAACGTTGATGCTGGGGGCCGCCTTGCCCAGCACCACAAAAGTCAGTGAAACGATGAAATTGATGGCCATCAAGGGGGCGGCCATCTGCACAGCGAGGAGGAAAATATTGCCGCTGGTCCGCACAAAGAAGTCGCCCGCGCCCAGCGAGGGTGCCAGCACGCCGGGCGGCGCCAGGGTGAAGCTGCGCATGAACGCGGCGATCATTCCGTGATGGGCCTCGGAGAGGATGAAAAGGAGGGTGGCGAAGAAAAAGAGGGCGGTGCCGATGGATGTGGTGTTGTTTTGGGAAATGGGATCGATCTGTGAGCTCATCACGAGCCCCATTTCCGTTGAGATGAGCTGGCCGGTCATTTCCACCGCATGAAACACCAGGCGCACACCGAGGCCCATAAGCAGACCAAGGAGCAGTTCGTGCCCGGCGCAAAGAATCAGGGTCGCCACGCTGCCGGTCAGTGGCACGGATTCATGGGGCAGGGAACTGGCGGTATACGCCAGAAACAGCGCGATGCACACCCGCAGCCGGGCCGGTAGGTTCCGCCCGGAAAACAGGGGGGCCATTGAGAGCAGCCCGCCTGCGCGGATAAACGCCAGCATCAGGAACTGGAGCGACTCGTAGTTCATCGCGCCCGGGTCAGCGCGCCATCTCCGACATCCGGGAGATAAACGTAATGGTAAACTGCATGAGGATCCGCAGCATCCACGGAGCGCCGGCGACGAGGACAAAGGCGACGGCGAGGAGTTTGGGGACGAAAGTGAGGGTTTGCTCCTGGATGCTGGTGATGGACTGGAAGAGGCTAATGAGGAGGCCCACCGCCATAGAAACCAGCAGGATGGGGCTGATGATCATGAGGGAGGTGGTGACCAACTGGCGGAGCACCTCGACGGACTGTTCGATGTTCATGCGCCAAAGCTCTCCACCAGAGAGCGCACCACCAGATGCCAGCCGTCCACCAAGACAAAGAGCAGCAACTTAAATGGCAGCGAGATCATGATGGGCGGCATCATCATCATGCCCATCGACATCAGCGTGGATGAAACCAGGAAGTCGACGACGAGGAAGGGAATGAAAACCAGGAACCCCATCTGAAAGGCGGTACGCAGTTCGCTAACAATGAATGCTGGGGCCACCACATTGAGCGGGAGTTCATCAACCTTGGTGGGGCCGCTGCCTGAAAGCCCCAGGAAGAAGTCAATCTCGCTGGGCCGGGTCTGCTTGAGCATGAAGCTGCGCAGGGGAGCGGACGCCCTTTCCACGGCTTGCTGGGTCGTGATCGTCTTGGCCATGTAGGGCTGGAGTGCGTCGTCGTTAATGCGTTTGCCCACCGGGGCCATGATGAAAAAGGTGAGAAAAAGCGAGAGCCCGACGATGATCTGGTTGGAGGGCGCGCCTTGGACGCCGATGGCGCTGCGCACAAACCCCATGACGATCACGATCCGCGTGAAGCTGGTCATCAGCATCAGGATGGAGGGCGCCAGGGTCAAAAGCGTCATCGCGGCCACCACTTGGATGGCGGTGGCCACATTGCCTTCGTTGGTTCCTCCCAGGTTGATGCTCAGGGCCGGGGCAGGTGCCGCCTGTTGAGCCACTGCCCCGGGGACGAGCCCGAGGAACAGCGCGGTGAAAAACACCCACGCCAGGGGCCGCCACCAAAGCCGATGGGGAGGAGCGTTCGAGACCCCACCCAACCCGCCCTGCGGGGCGCTGCCCAGTTCGGGGACGGGCTCGTGTGCGGGGCCGGAGGAATCCATGAGTCTTCTGGACATTTCTAGGCGTCGATTTTTTCGGGGCTGATCTGCGGGAACTCCCGGTCCGGCTCGGCTAGGGTGCAAAGGTAGTCGATCCTGCCGGGGCACACGCCCAGCAGCATCTTGCGGCTCTCGTATTCGGCGACGATGAGAAACTGGCGGTTTCCCAGGACTCGGGTTTCGCTGATGACCAGCTTGCGTTCACCCTTTGCCTTGGGCTGGAACACGGTGAGTCCGTTTCGAATGAGATACGCTCCACCGGCAAAAAGCCCAAGGAGCAGGGCCAGGTAAAGGGCGAATTGGAGGTTGTGGCTGTCCCCGGAAATCGGGATTGCCGTGCGCGGGGTCGATACCGTGGGAGCCGAGGGGGGTGGCAGCTGGGGGGATTCGGTTTGTTGTGCGGCTGCGGTTGCAATTGCCAAAGAGCAAGCGGCGAGCAGGGCGGGAAGGAGCCGGGGTCTCACTTGGTTTCTCCCACCATGCGCGTGACCTTGATACCGAAGCTTTCTTCGACAACGACCACCTCGCCCAGGGCGATGAGTTTGTCGTTGACGTAGAGACCTACCGGTTCGTTGGCGCGTTGGTTGAGCTGGATTACGGAGCCGGGCGTGAGTTCAAGCACGTCCCGCATCGCCAGCTGGCAGGAGCCTAGGCGCACAGTGAGTTGTACCCGCACATCGAGCACCGTGTTGAGGCGCTGTTCATCGAGAAGGTTTTCCATGGACGTTATTCTTTGTGGACCCGTTCGGAAAGTTCCACCGCAATGTGGCCGTTTTGGATGCCCGCCGTGCCGCAGTACTCCTCCGACTCGGAGAGTTTGATCCGGGTTTTGGAGATGACCTCCCTTGAAAGCTCGAACCAATCGCCTTCGCGGATCTCGAGGACGTCGCGCAGCTGCATTTCTTTGATGCCCCACTCGGCGTGCAACGGCACCTCAATACCCGCGTAGGGCGCTCGCCACTGGCGCGCTTTCGGGCGGGTCTCCTCCGATATCTGGGTCTTCACGTGGAGGGTTTTGATCACAGGTTCGAGCATGAGGAAAGGCACGCCCAGCTGGAGGCGCCCCTCAATCTCACCCACTTTAACGTCCACGGTCATGGCGACAAAAATGGCGTCGGCCGGGGAGGTTTGCAGGAAGCGGCCGCTGGTTTCCTGGCCGATGACTTGGGGCCGGAACTTCTCGTCCTGCTCCCCCCAGAGCTGGCTCCACTCGGTGAGGATGATATGGAGGACGTCATCGACGAGCGTCAGTTCGATCTCCGTGAGCGGTCGGTCTTCCTGGGGGGCACGGCCCTTTCCTCCAAGGAGCCTGTCCGCCATGGCCAAGCCCAGTTTGATGCCCACCTCCACCACGCCCACTCCGTTGAGCGCCTCGACTTGGAAAAGGGTGAGATGCGTCGGGTTGCCCATCGATTCGCAAAGCTTTGCGAAGGTGATGCTGGTGAAGTTGCTGATCTTCAGCACGCATTCGGTCCGGAAAAATGTGGAGAGCCGCGCGGCAAGATGCTGCGCATAGCGTTGGTGGATCACCCCCAGCTGGCGCAGATCCACCGATGTCAGCAGACCCGTGGACCGGAAATTGTAGGGCTCGATCTTTTCGGGGGCGAGTCCGCGGATCCGGCTTCCGTCCTTTGCGAAAACAACGGCACCTTTGGCATGGGCTTTGGGCGGCACGGTTTCAGCCGCTGGCGGTGTCGCATGCGAAGGCTCGGAGCTCTGTTCCGGGGCCGAGGAGGCGCTTGCCGCCGGCGTCTCCGGGCTTTCCTCGGTTTTTTTCTCCGGAGCTGGGCGCTCCGGAGTGGCACCTGCATCGGTTGGGTCGCTCATTGCACGACAAATTCGCTGAAGAAGATCCGCTCGATTAAGTCCGATTTGAGCGTTTGATTGAAGTTCGCGATGAGATCGTTGCGGATCACGTTTTTAGCGCCGGGTTGTTCCAAGTCGGCCAATGTGCGGGATCCCAGGACGCTGCTCGCGACGTCGAGGAGCTGCTTTTTGTTCTCCTCGATTGCGGTGCGAAGATCCGGGTTGGATCCCTCGGCGGTGAAGTTGGTCTTTAGGTAACGGGTGCCCATCGTGCCGGCGAGGTTAACCACAACATTTTCAAAGTCGTAGTTGAAACCACTTTTACCCTCGGCCTCCTTGCCGTGTTTGGATTTACCGCCTTTGGCGGCCTTATCGTGTTTGGCCTCGGTTTTGTGCTCGGTTTTGTGCTCGGTTTTGTGCTCGCCCGTAGATTCCTGTGCCACGTGGGCTTCCGCGGCGATTCCCCGGATTTTCGGGATCAACACGAACTCCATCATCGCGTAGGAGATCGCGGGCATCAGAACGACCACGACGATGAGTGGCATCATGCTGCCGCCGCCTTTGGGTGCGGCGGCTGCATCCTTGGCATCTGGTTCCTCTTTGGACATGGCGAATGAAGAAAAGTTGAGAGCCGGCCTCGGGGGCGGTCAGCTCAGGTTGCTTGGGAAGCTTAGCGCTTGAGGTTGACGACTTCCTCAAGCATGCCGTCGGCGATGGTGATGACCCGGGACCCGGCCTGGAAGCTGCGCTGGGTGATGATCATGTTGGAAAACTCCTCGCTCAGGTCCACATTGGAGAGCTCGAGGGTTCCCACTTGGACCCGGCCCAGGCCGTTGGCGCCCGGCGCGTTGTTCGCGATGGTCATGTTGGTGCCGCCCACGGGGCCGGCGGGCGTGAACCCGCTGTAGAGATTGTTGCCCTCCCGGGTCAGCGCCCCGGGGTTGGTGAAGTTTTGCAGGAGCACCTGTCCCCGGATGAAGGTGTCCCCGTTGGTGAGCCCGACGACGATGTTGCCGAAAGGGTCCACGGTGAACGACTTCATTTTTGGGGCCGCCGCCGCAACTTGCGCATCGGTGAATGCGCCTCCGGTGCTGTTGGTGAGGCCGGCGCCGATGCTGACGCCGAAGTTCACCCGGAGATCACCTGCGGTGCTGGGCGAGGTCGCGGTCTGGGTAAAGGTGAGGGTGCCCCCGACGGAGGTGGCCACATACGAAGACGAGCCGTCAAACGCGCCCTGGACCCGGAAGCCGCGGTCGTTGACGAGGTAGCCTTGGTCGTCGAGACGGAAATCGCCTGAGCGGGAGGCGTAATCGACGTTGTTGACGACATCCCGAATCCTGAAAAAGCCGGACCCGGTGATGCCCAGATCCGAGTTGGATCCGGTGGAGGTGAGCGTGCCTTGGGTGGTGTCCGTGGTCACAGAGCTGAGTTGGACGCCGGAACCGATTTGGATTGCAGCGTTGGAGCCGGCTCCCGGAGAGACCGAGGGGGTGGCCTGCTGCAGCAGGTTGCTGAAGCCGTCGGAGTAGGCGGCGCGGGATCCCTTGAATCCGGTGGTGTTGACGTTGGAGATGTTGTCGGAGATGACCTGGATGCTTTGTGAGAAGGTGCCGAGGGCGCTGACGCCGCTATTGAGAGTGCCGATGAGAGACATATGAGGAGGTGCTTTCTAAGGAGCTGGTTCTGAGGTTGCGCGGTGAAGGATTGTTTTTTCTGAGCCGGTGCTTTCAGGGTTTTGTCGCGGGTATCGTGACGCTCTTGACGTCCGCAGCGCTGTAGCCTTTGCCGTTGATCGTGAGCTCGGGTTTTCCCGCGATCAGCGTCACTTTGCTCACAAGCCCGGTGGCCTCCGTGTCCCCGTCTGACACGGTGACTTCTCTGCCCAGATAGCTCTGGGAGGAGGCGATGCGCTGCTCGGTGGCGAATGCCTCGAAGTTCTTCGAGAGCCCCTTCATCTGCTCCAGCGAGGTGAAACTCGACATCTGAGAGATGAACTGGGTGTCTTCCATGGGCTTGAGGGGGTCCTGGGATGTGAGCTGCACGGTGATGAGCTTCAGGAAGTCGTTAACGCCCAAGGTGCTCTGCCCGGTGGTGCGTGCGGTCGCGCCCGGGTTGAGGAAATCCGTCGTGTTGGTTTTTGAGAGGATGCTCGAGATGTCCATAAGGGTTATGCGTAGAGTTGAACGTTCGCTGAGGGTCGGAGCGCGGTGGTGCTCTTTGCCACGCTTGGATTGCGGCGCAACGGCGTCTGGGAAGAAAAATTTTCCTGCGGGTCGGTTGGTTCCCCCCGTTCCCTGCCGCTTTGCCGACCGGGCTGATCGTTCATCCCCAAAGAGCTTGGCTGCGATTCAAAGACGGCGCTGGCGAGACGCACGCCGCGTTCCTCGGCCCGGTTTGAAAATTGTGCCCAGTTTTGCTCCAGAGCGACCCGCAGGCTTTCGGATTCAGCGCGAAACACGGGTTTGACCTCCCCTCGGGTAAGCTGGAGTTGGATGGAAAGTGTTTCCCCGCTTTCGAGCTGGAGTTTCACTTCCACGCTCTCGGGGCCGGTGGCTTTGATCTGCTGGGCGGCGTCCACCGCATGGTTCACAATCGAGGTCATCTCCTGGCGCGAAACCGCGGCGGCTTTGCCCGCGGATTGCAGACCGGGCCCCACGGGTTGTCCGGGAAAAGCCGTGGCTTGCGGGAAGAATTCCGTGCCGGAGGGGGCAGAGTTTTCCGAGGCGGCAAATGCTGCCGCTTTGGAGGAGTTGGATCGGTTGGAAGCCGGTTTCTGCATCGCGCTTTCTTGCATAGCAGAGGCCATGCCAACGGGTTTGCGGGCAGCTTGAAGCGCGTCCTGTTGGACTGTTTCTTCTTCCTCTGCCCCAGGGGGTTGTGCGTCTTTCCCTAAGGCGCGGATCTCCGGGATGGAGTCCTGGAAACGGAGAGCCTCTTCGGCGTCAGATGGTTTGCCGAGTCCTGCCTGGAAAAGGGGTTTTTTTGAGGCCGCTGACACGGTGCCCCACCGCGCGGTGCCGCTCTCCGGAGTGAGGGACGCGGCTTCCTGCGAGCTCGTTTGCGGGCTCTCTTGCACCCAAGGCATTGCCTGTGCGAGGGCTTGCTGGATGGTCTGACCGGCGGAGCCTGCTTCTATTGCCGTTTGGGAAAGCGGCGGAGTCAATTCTGCCGCCTGAAGGAGCATCCCCTCTGGCACGGGCTGGGAGGCATTGAGGAGTTGCGATGGATCGATCTGGCCCGGAACGGATGCAATGCCACGGGGCCATGCAGGGGAGCCCTGGGGATAAGACATCGCGTCCGAAGGGCCGGCTGAGGTCTGGACGGTTTGGGCCTCCAGCGGCAGGGCGGACACAGCCTGAGAGCCACCCTGCGCGGGGGATTCCAGATTGAGCCCGAGGGGTTGTTGGAAAAACTGCGCGGTCGGCTGCTCTTCCCTGTTTTGGTTTCCACGGGGGGAGAGCCCTGAGGATTCCTGTCCTACGAGACCGTCATTGAGAGAAAGGCTTCCGGCGTCCTCCCCTGCGGTTCCGCTCTCATTCCAGGAAACAGTCGCCGGCTCGGGTTTTGGCTGGGGAACCGACAGGGGAATGCCAATGAGGAGCGCCTCGAGGGTGGGGTCTCCCAAGTGTTGCTCCCGATCAACCTCGTCAAGCGCCTCCAAAGAATCTTTGAGGCGGGCTGCGGCATCCTCCTCCTGCTTCCGGCTCATGCTCAGTTTGGTGTCCGATTCCCCGATGCGAGTTTGGGTGGCGCCTTGTTTTCCGGATACCCCAGCGGCTCTGGGGCGGGAGGCGGCAGATTTTGCCGCGCGCTCGTTCTCTCGGAGCTGGGCGTTGCCGGGCTTGCTGTTGGGCTCGCTGGAGAGCATGTGCTCAAAGCTCTTGTGGACGCTCGCGGCGGGCGTGCCGGAGGCCGCTGGGCGCGGCTCGGAGGGCTGGGGTGCAGGCAGGTTGGAAAGGGGATTCATCATAGGGAGCAAAGCGAAGAGGGCTGAGAAAATGCGGGGTTCTATTTTGCGCTCTGAATCAGGCGGAGTTTGTCCGACATCCTTGCGGCCCGGCGGGCCATGGTTTCTTCGCCGGGCCGGTCGGTGGCCTTGGGCATTTCCCCCAGAATGGGCCCGACCTGATCGGCCTTCATGAGGGAGAGCATTTTTACGACCGTGTTCTCGTCCATCTCGCGCAGGATCGCGACCGCGGCCGGGGGCTTCATTGTGGCGTAGGTGTTCGCAAGGGTTTTGAGGTTCTTAAGCTCGGGTTCCTGGATCTCGACGATCCGTTTTTCGAGCTCCTCGCGCATCGCCACGATGCCTTTCTGGACTCTTTCAAGCTCGGCGCGTTCGGCTGCGATCTGGGTTTTGAGGATCACTGCGTCTTTGGCTTCCTGGTCGAGTTTGGCCCGCGTTTTCTTGAGTTCGGCGATCATTTCGTCGACGGCCTGGGTCTTGAAGCTCCACATCCGTTCGGGCAGCAGCGTTTTTTCCGGCGCCTCCTCGGTTGTTTGCGGCTGCGGGAGCAGGGCCAATGCGGGCATCAGCATCGCCGTCAGGGTGCCGAAATGGAGGAGGGCGCCGAGCACGGCGAGTCCCATCGGGGAGGTCAGAAAGTTCATGCGACTTGCTCGCTCAAGTTCATTGCGTATCGGGCCGTGATGAGATCCGCCACGGTGGCTTCTTCCTCCCGCTGGCAGGCAGCGCGGTAGTCGCGCAGCTGGGATTCCTTAAGGCGGACCAACGATTCGTGGCGTTGGTGGGCGGCTAGGAGCGCTTTTCTGCACCCTTCAAGCGCGTGATCGGCTTCCAGGAGCTTTCCCGAGAGGCGCTGACAGGCGGCCTGCTGGGAGCGCAGTGCATTGAGGAAGAGCATCTGTTCGTGCCTGTAGGAGGTGCCTTGGCGGGTGTCAGCAAGCGCCTGGTGATAGGCCTCCAATTCGCCGCGTGCTTCATTGAGCGCGGCAGCCACCCGGGTCCGCTCCTGGATGGCCTTTGCGTAGGTTTCCCTGGCGGCCTCCTCTTCGCGGGCGCGCAGGGTGAGAACGGTTTCAAGGGTGAATCGGAAGGGTTTCATTGCAGAAGCTCGGCAAACTGCTTGAGGCTGGTTTCACGGGGAACAATCTCCTCGACGTGCTGCTTAAGGAACTGGGTGAGTGTTTCTTGGCGGGCGATTGCCAGGTCCAGACGTGGGTTGCTGCCTCGGGCGTAGGCACCGATGCTGATGAGGTCCTGGTTTTTCCGGTAAAGGGCAAGCAAGTCCCGTGCTTCCCCCGCGGCGGCAAGTTCTTCCGGGGTACTGATATCGCGCACCAGACGGCTCACGCTCTCGAGCACGTCGATGGCGGGAAAATGGTTTGCGGTGGCCAAGGCGCGCGTGAGTACCAGGTGCCCGTCGAGAATGCCGCGGACGGCGTCGGCGATGGGTTCGTTCATGTCGTCGCCCTCGACGAGGACCGTGTAAAACGCGGTGATGGAGCCCGACTCGGCAGCGCCAGTGCGCTCCAGCAGCCGGGGCAGGAGCGAGAAAACCGAGGGCGTGTAGCCGCGGCTGCTGGGGGCTTCGCCGACGGCCAAGCCAATCTCGCGCTGGGCCATGGCAAAACGTGTCACCGAATCCATCATGAAAAGCACGTTGAGGCCCGCCTCGCGGAAATACTCGGCGATGGAGGTTGCCAGGAGCGCGGCGCGCAACCGGACGAGCGCGGGTTGGTCGGAGGTGGAGCAGACCACCACCGAACGGGCCATGCCTTCTTCGCCCAGGTCTTTCTCGATGAACTCGCGCAGCTCCCGGCCACGCTCACCAATGAGCGCGATGACGTTGATGTCGCTTTCCGAGCCTCTTGCCATCATGCCCAGCAGCGTGGATTTGCCCACGCCGCTGCCCGCGAAGATGCCCACGCGCTGGCCTTGCCCGACCGGGGTGAATACGTCGATAGCCCTCACGCCGGTCGTAAATGCTTTGTGAATGCGCTGCCGCCGAAGCGGGTCGGGCGGCGCCTGGATCAAAGGCCGGAACTCGTTGCCCTGCAGCGGGCCGCGGCCGTCGATGGGTTCCCCAAGACCGTCTAGAATCCGACCCACGAGCTGCGGACCCGCAGGCACCCGGGATGCGAACGCCGACGCCATCACTTCGCTGCCGGGCCGCAGGTTTTCCATGGGGCCGAGTGGCATCAGAAGGATGTGATGATCGCGGAAGCCGACCACCTCGGCGTGAATGGGTTTTTGTTCGCCGCCGGAGTGGATCTCGCAGACGTCGCCTACCGCCAGGTTGGGGCCCTCGGATTCGATGATGAGCCCGGTGACGCGCACCACGCGGCCCACGCGCTGCACGGGGCGGTCCTGGCGGAGCCGCTCCTTGAAGCGCTCCAGCAGGCCTTGGGAGTCGGCGGGGGTGCTCATTTCATAAACCCTTCCACGGCCCGCACCTTGGTGCTCAGACGTCCATCAAGGGTGCCGAAGCGGCTGCGCACCACGCAATCCCCGGGGCGCAGGTCCGAGTCGGCGCAGAAGCTGATCTCGGGATGTTTTTCGCGGAACTCTTTCTCGTATCCGGCCACCAGTTCGAGGTCCGACGCTGAGAGGCGCACTTCGATTTGTTCCTTGCCGGGATCCACCTCGCTGAGCATGTCGTGCGCGATCCGTAGCACCATCTCGCGGTCGAAAACGGTCGCGGCGAGGATGCGTTGGACGGCTTCGATGGCCAGTTCCGGTATGAGCCCCTGCAGATCCCGGGTAAGCTGCCCGTGGTGTGCGGCGATGGCGGCGAAGGTTTGCGTTTGCAGATGGATGACTTCCGAGCGCTGCCCAAGGAGCTGGCGCTCCATCGCCTTGGTGGCGTCTTCTGAGCCGCGCCGGTAGGCTTCCCGTTTTGCATTCTCAATGTCCTCCTCCGTGAAGCTGGGCTTCGGGCGGGTGCCCGCGAGGTAAACGGCGCTTGGAGGCTCCGAGAAATGAATGGGATTAGGTGAATGCACGCTCTTCACTGGGAGTTTCATTGATGGTGATCTCCTCGGCCTCCTCGAGCTTCCGCACGATCTGGATGATGCGGTCCTGGGCGGCCTCGACCTCCTTGGAGCGGGGAGACGCCAGCATCTCCATTTCCTCGCGGAGGCCCTCGGCGGCCCGTTTGGAGAGCGCTCCGAGCACGGCGTCCTGGACGCTGAGCTTGGAGGTTTTGAGGGCAATGGGGAGGTCGGCGGAGCTGACGTCCCGCATGACCCTCTGGAGATCCACGGCGGTGAGGCGCGAGAGATCCTCGAAGCTGAACACCTTCTTGCGAATCGCGGCCCCGAGGGGTGCGTTGCGTTCCTCAAGCCGGGTGAGCAGAGTTTTGCGCGTGTCCTTGTCGAGGGCGTTGAGCAGGTCGGCGCAGGCTTTAATACCGCCGCCCCGGTGGAGCCCCTGCTGAATGGCTCGTTGATCGAAGTGGCGGTTGAGGTTTCTTGCGACCTTGTGAATGCTTTCGCGGGAGGTGGGTTCCAGCCCGGCGAGCTTTTCTACCACCTGCTCGCGCAGCTCCTGAGGCAGCATCTGCACGACCTCCGCGGCCTGGGGCATGTCCATGCAGGACACAATCAGGGCGATGGTCTGAGGCTGCTCGGACTTGATGAGGTTGATCACCTGGCGGCCTTCCATCTGGCGAATGGCTTCGCTTGCGTCGCTGCGTTCCCCGGGCTCGCAACGGCTCAGAATGGAGGAGGCGGCGTAGCTGCCCTTGGCTTTTTCAAGAGCCGCTTGGGTGAAAGCCAGCCCGCCGAGCGCTGCACCGATCCCGTCGGAAACCACCAAGGCAAGTTCCCGCATGAGATCGCGCTGAACGGAGCTGCTGATGAGGGGCAGTGCCACCATTTCTTTGCAGATGACCTCGAGTTGCGCGTTGTCGAACCGGTTCATGACTTCCGCCGCCGCGTCGGGGCCGATGACAATCAGGAACGCAGCGATCTTCTGCACCCGGCTCATCTTGTCGTATTCGATCGGGTCCATCGGGCACTAGTTTTTGCCGTTGGCTGCCATCCAATCCCGCAGCGCGGCACCGATGTTGCCGGGTCGCTGACGGATCATTTCGTTGAGGGCTTCCACCGAGATGACGGCGGCGTTGCGCGCGGCTTCCGCCTCCTCCAGCGGGCTGGGCCCGATTGGCGGCGGGTTGAGAACCTCAATCGGGATCTGGTCCGGCGCGGCGCGCTTTAGCATCCGCATAAACACCATGATGAGCCCGAGGGCGATGGCGATGGCCACCCCGTTCTTGATCCAGTCGCTGTGGGCCATGGCCAGATCCAAGGCGCTGGCGGGCTGCGTGACAGGAACCTGGAAGGTGACCTCCTCCAGGGAAATGGATTTCGCGATCTCTTTCTCGTCGACCCCTTTGATGCCGATCGCGTTGCTCACGATTTTGCGGAGGGATTCCATTTCAGCAGGAGTCCGGGGCTTTTCCCGCGCGGCGACGAACACGGCAGCGCTCAGATTGGCGATGTTGCCAGGGTTGCGAGTGGCGTTGGTGGTGACCCGGTTGATCTCGTAGTTGAGGGCTCGGTTCTTGCGGAGTTGCTCGCTGTTTTTCGCGCCGGGTTTGCCGGAGTCCGCATTGGCGTTGTTGGCCGTGACACCGGTGCCGTTGGGTTTACCCGTTTCCGTTTCGTTGGTGAGGGTGCTGTCTTCGGTGTTGGTTTCCGAGCGCAGCACCTGGCCGTCCGGGTCGAAACGCTCCTCGGTGCGTGAGATGCTCTCGGAGTCGAGCGTGGCCGACACGCGCACCACCGCGGCGCCCGGTCCGAGGACTTTGGCGAGCATGGACTCCACCTTGTTGGAAAAGTAATCCTCCACGCTTTTGCGCAGCTTGATCTGGCTGGAAGCGGCTCCGAGTTGAGGATCGTCCTTGATATTCTCTGTGAGTACCGTGCCGCGGTGGTCGACCACGGCCACGTCATCCGCACGAAGCCCTTCAACCGCGTTTGCCACTAGGAACCGGATTGAGTTGACCGACTCGGCCGAAACGCTGCCCTCCACAAACACCGACGCCGTGGGCTTGCTTTTTGTTTCCGAGAAGAGGAGCCGGTTTTCGGGAACTACGATCATCACCTTTGCCGAGCGCACCCCGTTAAGCTGGGAAACGGTCCGGGAGAGTTCACCCTGGAGGGCCCGCATATAGTTGGTGCGCTGGACAAAGTCGCTGATCCCGAAGTTGGCACGGTCGAAGATCTCAAAGCCGACGCCTTCACCGGAGGGGACGCCTTTGGAGGCGAGCTGGAGGCGCAGTTTGTGAACGGACTCGCCGGGGACGTAAACCGAGGAGCCGGCCGCTCCGAGCTCGTAGGGGATTCCCGCGCTTTGGGCTGCGGAGACGACCTCTGCGACGTCTTTCTCGCTGAGCCTGCCGTAGAGGAGTTGCATCTTGGGGCTGTGCGACCAGAACGTGAGGGCGAACAGGCCGCTGACCACGCCGACGGCGGCGACCGCAATGGATACCCGCTGGTTGAGACCGAGTTGTCTCCAGAGCAGTTGGAGTTGTTGGAAGAGTGCTTTCATTTTTCAGGGAGGGTGGCGTCAGACCTGCATCCGCATGAGTTCCTGGTAGGATTCCACCAGCTTGTTCCGGACCTCGACCATGAGCGAAAACGAGACGCTCGCTTCCTGCGAGGCGATCATTGCCTGGTGCAGGTTGCTGGTTTCTCCAGTAAACAATTTGTTCTTCTCCAACTCGGCCGCCTTCATCTTCTCGTCCACGGTTCCCACCGCGCGTTCGATGAAGTTGGAAAAGTTGGATTTTTGGATCGCTCCAGAGGGTTGAGCGCTTGCGATCCCGTCGCCAGTGGCGCCGATTTTGGTCAGGTTCTGGGCGCCTTCGAGGCCCTTGAAGCTCTGCGGCTGGTAGGTGGGGAACGATCCGATCCTCATAAAACGTCAGGGTTAACGGCCGATTCCGAGCGCTTTGGCCGCCATCTGTTTGGCGTTGCGGACCACCGAAAGGTTCGCCTCGTAAGCCCGGGAAGCGCTCATGAGATCCACCATCTCAGTGGCCATGTTCACGTTGGGCATCCGTACCATGCCGTCGGTCCCGGCGTGGGGGTGGGCCGGATTGTGAATCATTTCCCCGGGGGTTTGGTCGTCGCTGATCCCGGCAATCCGCACACCGTTTGGCGCCTTGGATCCGGAGTCCAGCACCGCTTCGAATGAAACAACCTTGCGCTGGTAGGCTTGGCCGTTGAGGTCCTTGGTGTTGTGCGCGTTGGCGATGTTCTGAGCCACGATGTCCATGCGCACTTTTTCCGCGCTGAGCGCGCTGGAGGTGGAGTGGATGCCCGTGAGAAAGTTCATGGCGCTTAAACGGTGCGGCCCGTGATGGCCATCCGCAGTTGACGCAGCGAGCCGCTGACAAACTCCGTCATGGCTTCATACTCGAGCCCGTTTTTGCTCATCGCGAGCAGCTCCTTGTCGAGCTCCACGTTGTTGCCGTCTTTGCGCAGGCTCGTGGAGCGACTGTCCTCGACCAGGCTGGGGGCAGGGGCTTGTTTGAGGGTGCCGCCCCGAACATGGGAGGCAAACTGTTCCGCGAAGTCTTTTTGCAGGTCCATGCGTTTGTACCCAGGGGTTTCAATGTTAGCGATGTTGTTGGCGATGGCTTCCTGCCGAAGAGATGCCGCATCGAGCATCTGTTTGGCTGCCAGGTAGTTTGAGGATGAGAAGAGGCGTTCAATCATCGTGATCCAACACATAGCAGGCTGTGTGCCATAGGTTCGCGCCCACTCCTCTTTGGGGAGGCCATTCAGCGTTGTAAGTATATTGCGATGAGAGTTTTGTGACTGTTTTAAAGGGCCGAGTTCCCGCGAAATCGGCAGCCCACCCTGGAAAAAGAACAGCGCTCCTGCCCGGGTGGGGGCGAGGAGCGCTTTGAGGGTGTAAGGTGCGGTGGGGAAGAGGATGCCGGGGGGCAAAAGTTGCCGGTACGTTTAGCAGCGGAGTGTCACGGGGGTGGCGCTGTGAGCCGCCAAGGCGCTGGCCGCCTGCGCGCTCTGCTGGAGCGAGGCGCAGGGCATGCCGCTTCCAAGCAGTGCCCCGAGTTCCCGGGCTTTTAGAGCCGTCTCAGGCCCGAGGCTGACGGTGCGCGCCGGGCTATCCCCGCTTTGAATGGTTACCTTTCCTTCCGGACTCACCTGAAGGCTGAGGGGTTTGGTGGGGTCGGTGGATTGAATGGCTGACTTGAGCTCGGGGCTCTCGAGGAGCTGTTGTTGGAGTTGTTTGAGGCGGTTGAGCTGCGGGTTCACAGCGGCGCCCGCCGCGGCCGATGCACCGCTCATGGTGCCGGCAGACTGAGCCTCAAGATGGCTCATGAGTCGGTCGAATTTTTCTCCTGAAACGGCCTCGCGACGTTCCGCCGCGCGCTGATAGGAGTCGATGAGTTTGCTACCGAGGGTGGTGGCGGCGGAAATAAGAAGCGGATACATACGCTCCCGCGCAGAGCAGTTCGGATGCCAATCGCGCGGTGGTGTGTGCGGCGATCCGTTGAACCTGCCGTGGGATCCATCCGTTCCGGCTTGAGTCGGGCAAAATTTGCCGCACCTCTCCTTGTGGCTTTCCTACGCCGTTCCGAGGGGGGCAGTTCGCTTAAAGACCCGGTCCGGTTCCGGGCCCAGCCGGGGTTCCGGGGCCGGAGCGGGTATGAAAAAAGAAGCGGCCCGGATGGATGAACCCGGGCCGCTTGAATCAAACCGATGCGCGAAGCGCGTTCTCTAGGGCTTCTTCGCAGTCGACTGGATGTAGAGCTCGCGGAGCTGCTTGAAGTCCACTTCGCTCGGAGACGCCGACATGAGATCCACCCCACGGTTGTTTTTCGGGAAAGCGATCACGTCCCGGATGCTTTCCGCGCCGCAGAGCAGCATGACCAGTCGGTCGAGTCCCAAGGCGAGTCCTCCGTGAGGCGGGGCGCCGAAACTAAAGGCCTTGAGCAAATGTCCGAACATGACTTGTTGCTGGTCGCCGGTGACCCCGAGCACGTCAAACATTTGGGATTGAAGGGCGGGTTCATGGATCCGTATCGAGCCGCCTCCGATTTCCACTCCGTTGAGCACGACGTCGTAGGCTTGAGCGCGGATTTTGCCGTATTCGCCCCGTTCGAGCAGGGGCAGATCTTCCGCGAGGGGGCGGGTGAAGGGGTGATGTACGGCGTTCCACTTGTTTTCTTCAGGGCTGAACGCCAGCAGGGGAAAGTCGATGACCCAGAGGAAGTTGAGTTTTTGCTCAAAATCGGCCTGCAGATGCGGAAGCAGCTCGGCTTGGCCCTCGAATTTGTCGGCCAGCTTCTGGGCACGCTGGATTTCCACAATCCGCAACCGGATCCGGCCGAGCACCTCGCAAACGATTTCCCAGCGGTCGGCGCCGAAGAGAATGAGGTCGCCTTCGGCGATCTGCATGCGTTGGGTGAGCGCCGATTTTTCTGCGTCGGAGAAGAACTTGACGATGGGAGACTTCCACTCGCCGTTTTCGACCTTGATGAACGCAAGGCCTTTGGCTCCGAAAAGCTTGGCCATTTGGGTCAACTCCTCGATCTGTCCGGTGGTGATAGAGGCGAACTGTTTGGCGTTGATGGCTTTGACGCAGCCGCCGGAATCGAGGGCGCCGCGGAACACTTTGAACTCGCTGGAGGCAAAAACGTCATCCAAGGCGACCAACTCCATGCCGAACCGGGTGTCGGGCTTGTCGCTACCGAAACGATTGAGGGCCTCGGAGTAAGTCAGGCGGGGAAAGGGGGTGGAGATATCAACTTCTTTGGTGGCTTTAAAAACCCGGCTCAGGAGTCCTTCGATGAGGGGGTAAACATCCTCCTGAGTGATAAAGGAGGCTTCCAAGTCAATCTGGGTGAACTCCGGCTGGCGGTCGGCCCGCAGATCTTCGTCCCGGAAACACTTTGCGACCTGGAAATACTTGTCGATGCCGCCCACCATCAGGAGCTGTTTGTATTGCTGGGGAGCCTGGGGCAGAGCGTAGAAGCTGCCCGGGCTCAGGCGGCTGGGCACCAAGAAGTCGCGAGCGCCTTCCGGGGTGGATTTGGAGAGGATGGGTGTTTCGATTTCCAAATAGCCTTGGTCGTCGAGAAAGTCCCGGATGGTTTTGGTCACCCGATGGCGCAGCTTGAGGTTGCGCGCCATCATAGGCCGCCGTAGGTCCAAGTAACGGTGGGTGAGCCGCAGGTCTTCATTCCCGGCGTCGCTGTCGATAGGGAAGGGAGGCACTTCCGCCCTGTTGAGCACGCGCAATTCGCTGGCGACGATTTCAATGTCGCCCGTAGCCAGTTTGCTGTTTTCGGTCCCCGGCAAGCGCTGGGCGACCTTCCCCGTCAGGGTGATCACGTCTTCGTTGCGCAGGGAGTGCGAGGCTTCTGCGACGGCCCCGTATTCTTCAGGTCGGAAGACAACTTGGGTCATGCCGTCCCTGTCGCGCAGGTCGATGAAGATGACGCCGCCGTGGTCGCGGCGTGAATTGACCCAGCCGGCGAGAGTGACGATCTGGCCAATGTGTTCCCTGCGCAGGCTGTTGCAAGTCTTGTTCCGATACATAAGGGGCCGGGAATGTAGCGGCGCCACCGTGAAATGGCAGGGAAAAGTGAGGGGGCGGTAAAAAGTGGGGCTTGTTTGAATGACACGGAGTCCAGGGCACGAGTCGTGGGGTTTTAACTCGGGCGAAATGATCCGAGGACCTCAACGGACTGATGACCCCTGATCCTTTGGAAGGTTGAGGACGTTTTTACTCTCCAAGGTCCGCAGGGCCTGCACCCTCTTTCCCATTCCTTTTGTGATGCTCCGGCTGCCTCGCAATGGATGGCCTCACCCTCTCGACCGGTGAGAGGCACCCTTACAGGGCTTTGGGATTGGGTGGGAACGGGTTTCGGGGCCCTTGAGGCCGGGCTATCCCATGACGGGCCTTCGGCCTTCAGACGTGTTTAGGCCTGAGATGGGGCCTGAGAAGAGCATTGTGTGCAGGGCTCGGCCGGGCAGGCTTTATTGAGCTGGGCTTGTGTGAGGGAGTCGGGCTCGGACCGCGTCGCAGACGTTTTGCTCTGCGTTGCGGTCTGCAGAAGGCGCAACGCGATTGGTTTTATTCACTGCCGGCGCGTCCACGGGCGCAACTGGGCAGCTTCCGTTGAGTGGGCTCAAAGCCCGCGATGTGAGAGGCCGGCTTGGAATGCCGGTAATGCCCTCCTTCATCCCCCTCCTGGCCCTGCCACGGCGAGACACCACGATCAGCCCTCAAGCCGGCGGCCCCGGCCTCACTCTCGCTCCCGCCGCGTCACCCCGATCAAGCCGGTCGAGAGGGCTAGGGAAGCTCGGTTTCGCTTCTCTCCGGGACCTCGGGATGGAGCTGGGTGAGCTTGGAGTAAACACCCAGCAGAAGCAGCGTCGGCGCCCATTGCCCCACAAATAATGCGCCGTGTTTCCGGTTCAAAAACCGCAGCGTCAGCGATAAGCCAATGGAGCAGAAAGCGCCCCAGAGAAAGGTCTCTGCCGGTACTTGCGTGATTTGATGTTCGATGCGTCCCCCCAACCGGGCAGCGCGTTGTGTGCACTCGGTGAGCGGGCTTTTGGATGAGCAAACCTCGGAGTCAGTCATTTTCATGTCCCCCTTGTTTCGAGGCCAACGCCTGTTAAGGACGCATGGGGCGTCTTTATTGATTTGCCGCGAGGTTAAAAGGAGCCAGAAGCTCCTCTCGGTTTCGGCAGGGTCCCCGCCTTCTGCGCTCGTTTGCCGCACCGGCGCATTCGCTTTGAGCCGCGCTTTAGAATCGGAGGGGCGGACCGAAAATCTCCTCCAGATGGGGCCGGAGATCGTCCCGGTGGAGGAGAGCTTCCGACCGGGTCGCAAGGGTCTTTAATTTGAGTTGCGGCCATTCCTCGCCCAGAAGAACGGCGGCCGAGGCGCCGAGGTTTTCGGCCGCTTGGAATTGTTTGCCGATTTTAAGCGGGGCAAGCGGATAATCGACGCGGTAACCCCAGTCCCGGAGCTGCTGGATGAGGCCGAGGGCTTCGGCGCGGCGATCCTCCTGGGCGATGACGACGTAGAGATCCACGGCGCGTTGCTGGGCGATCCAAGCTTGGCAGAGGGCGGCGGCGGCCGGGGTCTCCCGGAGGAGATTGTCGAGCACGACGTCGCCCATGCCGAAGCCGAGGGCCGGTAAGCCGACTTTGCCGTCGCTCATGAGGCTCAGGAGTTTGTCGTATCGGCCACCTCCGGCGAGGGCGCGTTCTTTTTTGTTCCGGTCGAACACTTCGAAGACGAACCCGGTGTAGTAGGCCAGGCCGCGCACGATCCGCAGGTCGAGCTCCACAAAGCCGTCCAACCCGCGGGCAGCGAGGTCTTCGGTAAGGGTTTTGAGCCCGGTGGCTTCCGCGGCGGGGTCCGCAAGGAATTGTTCGACGGCTTCCATGGAGACGCCGAAATCAGCGAGTTTGCGGGCTGTTTCTTCCCGCGGCGCGCGTTCGAGTTTGTCGATGACGGCTAGAAAATCGAGGAGCCGCTCGGGAGCCACGCCCCGGGAGCCGGCAAACTGCGTCCATGCGTTGCGGTCGCTGACGCGCACCACAAAATCCTGCTTCTGGAGGCCGAAACTGCGTAGCAAATCAATCAGCACAGCGAGGAGCTCGGCGTCCGCAGACGGCGCGGCTTCTCCGATGATGTCGCAATTGAGTTGATAGAACTCCCTGAGCCGGCCCCGTTGCTGTTTCTCGTATCGGAAGAATTGGGGGATACAAAACCACTTGAGGGGTTTTTTGAAATCGCGTTCCCGAGCAGCGACCATCCGGGCGAGGGTGGGGGTCATCTCGGGGCGCATGGCCACGTGGCGGCCGCCCTTATCCACGAAGTCAAAGAGTTGGCCGACGAGTTCGCCCCCGCTTTTTTTCTGGTAGAGCTCATACGGCTCCAGCACCGGGCCGTCGTATTCGACAAAGCCGTAACGGCGTGCCACCTCGCGCCACCGGGAGAGGATGTAATTTCTACGAGCGCAGTCCTCGGGATAGAAGTCGCGAAAGCCAGGAAGCAATTGCATGGGGCCGCAGAGGCTAGATTTCAACCGCGGCGATTCAAGTGCGCGTTTTAAACGGGGAGCTCCGGTGGAAAGCGGGGCCGTTTTGTTTGGGTCGGTGGGAGGGCTTGGGTGGGAGGGAAAATTCACGCGGGGCTTGATTTCGTGCGGGCGCTGCCTGTGTTTGGGGGCGCCTACCTGTGCTGCGTTTTATCAAAGTTCGCCATTTTCGTTGTTTTGATGGGTTTGAGACGGAGTTTGATTCCGGGCTCAACTTCATCGTGGGCCCCAATGCCCGGGGTAAAACTTCGCTGCTGGAAGCGGCGAGCATTCTCTGCCGCCTGCAGTCGCCCCGGGTCAATGCCCTCGCGGCGGTGGTGCAGCACGAAAGAAAAGGGTTTGCCGTGGAGGGTTATTTTCAGAACCGCCATCTCCAGTTCTATTTCAGCCGGGCCCGGAAGAAGCTGGCGTTGGATGAGGTGGAGCAGAAGTCCGCATTGGAGTATTTGCAGGTGGCGCGGGTTGTTTATTTTTCCAACGCCGATATCGGCATGGTGCGCGGTGCCGCGGAGGGGCGGCGCAGATTTCTGGATTACATCGCCAGCCAGCGCGACCCGGCCTACCGCGTGGCGTTGCGCGCTTATGAACGGGCTTTGCGTTCCCGTAACCTGCTGCTCAAGGCGCCCAGTCCGCGCTGGCGGGAGATTCAGGCGTTTGAAGAGGCGATGCTGGCAAGCGGCCGGCGTCTGACTGAAACCCGCGCCGCTCTGATCCATGCGCTCGAGCCGTTTGCCGCGAGCGCCCAACACGCCATCAGCGGAGCCCGGGAGAACCTGGGTTTGGAGTATGTGGCCGGGAACGGGGCGGATTTTGCGGCCGATCTTGAGGCGACCCGCGCGCAGGATGCACGGCTCCGCCAGACCAGCGTGGGACCGCACCGGGATGACCTTGGGTTTTTTCTCAATGGGCATTGCTCGGACGACGCATCGGAGGGGCAGCAGCGCACGCTGGTGCTTGCTCTGAAGTTGGGGGCTGCGCGTCTCCTGGAGGCACACTTTGGAACGCCGCCTTTGTTGTTGGTGGATGATGTTTTTGGCGAGCTGGATCCCGCGCGTCGCAACGCTTTGCTGGAGGTGTTGCCGACGGGTTCTCAAAAACTCATCACCACCACCCATCTCGATTGGCGGCAGGCCGAAACCGAGGGCCGGGTACTGCGGTTTGAGGTGAGGGGTGAGGGGTGAGGGCTCTCCGTGGGTCAGTTCACTTGGGCAATCCCCGGCAGAGAACCGCCGAAGGTTTGGCCTTTTGTCTTTCTCGCGGGCCTTGCGGCGACGACCCGTCTGAACTCAGCGTCATTCAAGGGCAAAGAGGATGTTTCTGAAAGGCGTCAAGGTGCGAAATTTTCGCGGTGCAAACGGCGCGGACCTGTTTAGTCTCCCACGCTTTCCATGACGGATAGCCCACTTTCGACGCGCGACCTCTACGATCGTTTTGTAATTCCCACCTACGGCCGATTCGACCTGCAACTCGCCAGGGGCGAAGGTTGTCTGGTTTGGGATGAATCGGGGCGCCGGTATTTGGATTTTGGCGCCGGGATTGCCGTAACCTCCGTGGGCCATGGGCATCCGCGGGTGGTGTCGGTGATGCGTGAGCAACTGGGGAGGCTCGTGCACACTTCCAATCTTTATTACACACGGCCCCAGGCGCTTTTGGCGGAGCGGTTGGTGCGCCTAGTGGTGCCGGATTCGGACGTGGAGGGCCGTGGCAAGGTGTTTTTCTGCAACAGCGGGGCGGAAGCCAATGAAGCGCTTTACAAGTTGGCGCGGAAATTCGGAAACGAAGGCCAGTCTCCCGCACCGCGGCATGCGGCGGGGGAGTTGCGCGAGAGCCTGCCTTATCGCCGCGAAATCATCACCATGCTGGGATCTTTCCACGGCAGAACGCTGGGTGGTATTTCCGCGACGGGTCAGGAGAAGGTGAAAAAGGGGTTTGAGCCGATGGTGGAAGGTTTTGTGCATGTGCCTTTCAATGACGGTCCGGAGTTGCTGGCGGCGGTGCAGGCACCCGGCACCGTGGCGATTCTGCTGGAGCCCGTGCAGGGCGAGGGGGGCGTGCATGTCGCCCGTCCGGAGTTTCTGCGCCAAGCCCGTGGCCTCTGTGATCAGCACGGGCTTTTGCTGATGTTCGATGAGGTCCAGTGCGGGCTCGGACGCACCGGGGATTGGTGCGGCTGGAAGAGTATCCTGGGCACTGATGAGGTGTTACCCGACGCGGTGAGCTGGGCCAAGGGGATTGCCGGCGGCTTCCCCTTGGGGGCCATCTGGGTGAGTTCGCGACCGGTCCGGCTCAAAAATGGCGCGTCGATTCCCCTCTGCGATTTACTCGGGCCGGGGACTCACGGCACCACTTTTGGGGGCACTCCTCTGGTTTGCATGGGGGCGCTGGAGGTGCTCTCGGTGATTGAGGAGGAAGGCCTGCTCGAAAACGCCCGGGGGCTTGGGGCTTACGCCCTTCAGGCCTTGGAGGGGCTCCGGTCTCCTCTGATCCGAGAAGTGCGCGGGCTTGGGTTGATGCTGGCTTTTGACTTGGTATCGGACTTCTCCGAGCGCGCCGGGCTCGACGGACGCCGGCCTGCCTCGCTTTTTTTGGTGGACGCACTGCACCGGGAAGGGTTGTTGACCGTGCCATCGGGGGCGCAGGCTGTGCGCTGGCTGCCGCCGCTCAACGTGAGTCGCGCGGAGATCGATGAGGCGGCGGCGATCGTTGGCGGGGTCCTGGCCCGGCTGGAGAGCAGGGTGGAAGGTTGACCCGTTTTTTTTGAATTCCCTATGAAACATCTGCTTTCCATCGAGTCGATGACCCCGGCTCAAATTCACGAAGTCCTCGATCTGGCGGTGGAGATGAAGGCCAATCGGGGTCGCCATGCCGAGCATCCCCTGCGGCACCAGTGTTGGGGGCTCATTTTCAGCAAGTCTTCCACCCGGACCCGGGTCAGTTTTGAAGTTGGGATCCGGGAGCTGGGCGGGGACGTGATGTTTCTCTCAGCCAACGACATCCAGCTTGGGCGCGGGGAGCCCATCGCCGACACGGCGCGGGTGATGGGGCGCATGTTGCACGGGGCGGTGATTCGGACGTTTGCCCAGAAAGACGTGGAAGATTTTGCCCGGCTGAGCGGGATCCCGACCATCAACGCGTTAACCGATGCGGAGCACCCCTGTCAGATCCTGGCCGATTTGCAGACAATCCGCGAGGCGTTTGGGTCGGTAGAAGGCAGGGTTGTCACGTTTGTGGGCGACGGGGCGTGCAACGTGCCGTGTTCTTGGGTTTGGGCGGCTGTGAAGCTCGGGTTCGAACTGCGGATTGCGGCACCGAAGAAATTTCAGCCGCCCCGGGAGTTACTGGAGCGCCTGGACGCCCGGAACATTTTTGTGACGGACGACCTTGAGCATGCGGCTGAGGGGGCCGATGTGCTCTACACCGACGTCTGGGTGAGCATGGGGAAGGAGGAGGAAACGGCGTTTCGGCTGGCGCAGTTGGGGCATTACCAGATCACTTCGGGGCTGGTGGCGAAGGCCAAGCCGGGAGCGCTGGTGATGCATTGTCTGCCCGCGTATCGAGGCAAGGAGATCACTGCGGAGGTGTTCGAACAACACGCCGCCACCATTTTCGACCAGGCGGAGAACCGGTTGCATGCCCAGAAAGCGGTGCTGAGCCTGCTCACGCGTGAATAGTTCTTATGGCACCTACGGGACCTATGGGTCCTGTGGAGCAGTTGCCCACTCAACTCCGGCATGTTTCTGGCCTACTACATCCATCAGTTCAGCCCGTTGATCTTCGAGATCCGGCCTGGGATCGGCCCGCGCTGGTATGGGTTTTCTTATCTGCTGGCGTTTGCTCTAGCCCATTGGCTTTACCTGCGGCTTTCCAAGCGCGGCTTGAACGAGATGCCCCCGGGCCAGGTAAGCGATTTCATCACTTGGACGGCCGTGTGCGGCGTGCTGCTGGGGGGCCGTCTGGGATGGATCCTGTTCTACGGGCTCAAGGAGGATCACGGCATGGACCCTTGGTGGTGGCCCCTGGAGGTCTGGAAAGGCGGTATGTCCAGCCATGGGGGAATGATCGCCGTGGTGCTTTTTACGCTTTTTTGGGCCCGAACCCGGAAGCTTTCATGGACCAGCATCGGCGACAGCCTCTGCGTGGTGGCGCCGATCGGGCTTTTTATGGTGCGCTGCGCCAATTTCATCAACGGTGAGCTTTACGGTAAACCGGCCGGTTTGCCGGGCCAGAGCGCATCGGTGCCGTGGGCGGTGATTTTTCCGGGGGAACTCGGAGCCGATGCGCCCCCCCTCCAGGCGATCCGCCATGAGCAAAGTGTCCGGCTCTTTCTCCAGCAATCGTTGCCCCCGCGGCATCCGTCCCAGATCTACGAGGCGTTGCTGGAAGGCGTGGTTCTGTTCGCGGTGCTCTGGTTCCTGCGGACCCGTGTCCGGGTGCCGCGCGGGGTGATCACCGGCGCGTTTTTCCTGCTCTACTCCGTGTTACGGATCGTTGCGGAGATTTTTCGCGAGCCCGATCCGGCTTGGGCCGTTGGGGCGCTCTCCGCAGGGCAGTTTCTTTCCCTGTTCCTTTTCGCGTTAGGGACAGGCTTTTTATTTTGGGGGCTGCGACATCCCCAGTATGAGAGGGGGCTCTAGGAGACGCCAAGAAACGGGGTGCCCCAGGCCGATCGAGAGCGCCCACTTGCTTCTGATTTCCCGTCCTTCCACTGGCAGAGTCCGCTGTTTAAGAACCCCCAATGGCTGTTGCCCAAGAATTTCAACGAATCCATCCGCATGTGGCTTTTTGGGAGGCCTACGAGCCCTCGGTAAAATGCGATCTTTCCTGCTGTGCATTAAAATGCCGGGAAGGATGGGTATGGGTTGACCCCATAGGTCTCGCCGCGATGGATGAGCTACTGGCGGAGGCACCTCCGGCCGCCATTGTGCTTACCAACGGCAATCATGCGCGGGCGGCGGCGGCATTGCGCGAGCAGATGGGAATTCCCGTAATGGCGCATACCGACGCGGCGGATGAGCTCGCGGGCGAGGTGGTGGTCGATCGCTGGGTCCCCGGTGAGGACGCGACGCTTTTCCCCGAGTTACGGGCCCTGCGGGTCCATGGCGCGGGTCCCGGTGAAGTGGCGTTGTTGCTGACGCCGTCCCTGTCGCAGGTCGGGGCAGGGGAGCTGCATCCCGGGAATGTGCTCGTGCTGGGGGATGCGGTGGTGAATGTGGTGCCGGTGGGGTTTGGGTTTTTGCCGGATAAATATTGCCAGGATCCCCGGGTGCTCCGGGAGTCGGTGGGAAAACTGTTGCGGTTTGATTTTGAACTCCTGACATTCGCCCATGGAGCGCCGCTTGTGGTTGGGTCCAAGGACAAACTCGGGCTCCTTTTCAAATGACTGTTTCCGCCGCACCCCCCTTTTCTCTGTCTCTTGAGAGCCGACGCTTCAGGGCGCGGTGGGAAGACTTCCTTGGGCTGGGTGAAAACGGATTTTACGGGTTGGGCTGGCAGGTGGATGGGAGGTGGGCGCGTGATTGAGGCCGTTCGCAAGGGGCTGAGTTTCGTGCGGTTTAGTCACACCCTCTTTGCGATGCCTTTTGCGCTGGCGGCGATGGTGGTCGCGGCGCGGGGCGCGCCGAAGGGCCGTGTCTTCCTTCTCATCGTGCTGGCCATGGTGTTTGCGCGTACGGCCGCGATGACGTTTAACCGTCTGGCGGACTGGTCCATCGATCAGCGCAACCCGCGTACCGAAGGGCGGCACCGGCTCATGTCCCGCACGGCGGCTTGTGTGCTGCTTCTTGTTTCAACTCTGGGTTTCATCGCGGTGGCAGCGGCCATTAATCCGCTCTGTCTTTGGTTGTCGCCGGTCGCCTTGGGGATCGTGTTTTTTTATTCGCTGACCAAGCGGTTTACCTCCTGGAGCCACTTTTTCCTGGGCTTGGCGCTCTCTGTTTCACCCGTGGGCGCGTGGCTGGCTGTGTCGGGGCAGTTTGCTTTCGCCCCCCTGGTGCTGGCGCTGGCCGTGCTGCTGTGGGTGGCCGGGTTTGACGTGATTTACGCCACTCAAGACCACGAGTTTGACCGCAGAAGCGGGCTTCATTCCATGGTCGTTCGACTCGGGGTTCCCCGCAGCCTGACGCTGGCCCAGGTGTTGCACTGGGCGATGTGGGTGGGGCTCGCCGGGTTCGGTCATTTTGCCGGACTGGGTGCGATTTATTATGGCGGGTTGGTGCCGATCGCCGGGGCGCTGATTTACGAGCACCGTTCCGCCGCCCGTCTGGATTTGGAAGGCGTCAACCGCGCGTTTTTTGCGAGCAACGTGTTTGTCGGCGCGGTTTTCCTGGCTGCGGTGTGCTTGGATGTGTGGCTCCTTTCGTAACACGGTTCGAACGCATCCCCTCTCCACCCGATGACCGAGCGCCCGCTCTCCGCCTCACCTCCGGGGTTGCGGATGCCGTGGCTGGATTTGTTTCGGGGATTGGCCGTGGTCTTCATGATTGAAGCGCACGTGCTCAACACGTTCCTGGCCGATGGCTTGCGCGCGGGAGAGGGGTTCTCGCGACTCAATTATCTCAATGGCTTGGTGGCGCCGGCTTTTCTTTGGATTGCCGGTTATCTTCACGGTTTGGGAATGCCCCGGTCGGGCCGCCATCCGGGGCGCACCCTGCGGAGGCTGGCGGGAGTCGCGACGCTGGGTTACGCGCTGCATCTGCCGGTCACGCAGTTGCGTGGGGGCCAATGGGCGGAGGCGTTGCGGATCGGCTCCCAGGTCGATGTCCTGCAGTGCCTTGGCTTTTCCCTGGCGCTGCTGGTTTGTGTTCAGTGTTGGCTGGGCAGACTTCGGATGGCGGCTCTGGTTGCCGGCCTGGTGTTGTTTGTCGGGGCGGCCGAGGCCTTGAAATCCTGGCAGGGAGCGCCCGTGCCGTTGCTGGCGTTTGTGAATGCAACGACGGGATCGCTTTTTCCTCTCTGGCCTTGGGCCGGGTTTGTTTTCGCCGGGGCACTTTCCGGGAGCTGGGCAGCGCGCGGGGAGGCAGCTTTTCCAGCGGTCCACGCGCTCTGGCCGTTGGCCGTGAGCTTGGCGGTTTACGGGGCGATTCCCGCGCCGGAAGTGTTTTCCGCTCAATCCGCCTCTTTCTTTTTCGAGCGGCTGAGCTGGGTGACAGCTCTGGCCTGGGCCTGTCAGTGGATCCTGAAGGGTTGGGCGCCGTGTTGGATCTTACTGGCCGGGCGCCATTCCTTGCTGCTCTACGCGGGGCACTTGATCTTGCTGGGCTGGCTGAGTGCGGCGGGACTCAGGGATCTGAGTTTTCCGGGGGTGTTTTTGGCCTGGGTCGGCGTTCTGGGAAGCGTGGTTGGGCTTGCCTGGGTGAGTGAACGCTGGCGCGCGCGAACCCCGCAGAGCGCCTAGAGCATTTGCTCAACGAAGGGGCGGCTTTCGAAGAACGCCAAGTCGTCGAACTTTTCACCGGTCCCGATGAACCGGGTGGGAATCCCAAGTTCATTTTGGATGGCGACGATGCAACCGCCTTTGCCGCTACCGTCGAGTTTGGTGACGATGATGCCGGTGAGTTGCACCGCTTGATGGAACTCGCGTGCCTGGTGGAGGGCGTTGCTGCCCGTGGTGGCGTCGACCACCAGCAGCCTTTCCTGGGGAGCCGTGGCATCGCAGCGGTTGAGGATCCGCTGCACCTTATTGAGTTCCCCCATAAGATTGGTCTTGGTATGGAGCCTGCCGGCGGTGTCGCAAAGCAGGAACTCCACGTTGCGGCTGTCGGCCGCCTGATAGGCGTCGTGGCAGATGGCCGCCGGATCGCTGTTGTAGGCGCCCTTGATGATGTCGCAGCCGATTCTCTGGGACCAGATCTCGAGTTGTTCGATGGCAGCCGCGCGAAATGTGTCGGCGGCAGCGAGCATGACGCTGTGGCCTTTCTTTTTGAGGAAATATGCCAGTTTAGCCGTGGAAGTGGTTTTGCCCGTCCCGTTGACCCCCACGATGAGGATCACCTTGGGTTTGGATGCCAGAGGCCGGAGCATCAGAGTGTCCCGCGGCAGCACTTTGAGGATCTCTTCCCGGGCCACCTCCACCACGGTCTGCGCCTGGAGTTTGGCTGCGTCGGGCCGGGCTTGGAGCGTCTCCAAGATCCGGTTGCTCATCGGGACGCCGAGATCGGCGCGGATGAGGGCTTCCTCCAGTTCATCCCAGTCCACGGGGCGTCCCGTGAATTTTTGAACCAACGATTTGAAAAATCCCAAAGCCATGGTGTGAACCCTTGAACGGGGAGAAATGCTCGGCGGAAAAGAGCGGCGTTTATGATGCGGGAGGCGCCGCCTGACGAGCCGGCCGGCTTAACTCTCCGCGAATCCGGTCCAGGATGCCGTTGACGAAGCGGCCCGACTCGTCGCCGCCGAATTTTTTGGCGATTTCGATGGCTTCATTGATGGAGACCACCGGGGGAATATCGGGGCAGAAAAGCATCTCGTAGATGGCCAGACGCAGAACGTTGCGGTCCACCGGGGCGATGCGGTGCAGGTCGTAATTGGCAACGCAAGCCTTGATCCTGTCGTCGATTTCCTGAGCATGCGCTGTGACCCCCGCCACGATGGCCTCTGTGAACGTGCGGATTTTAGCCGGCGTGGGATCGCCGCCTTGCGAGGAACGCAGCGTCCAGAAAACGGGTGAAAGGTCGGCGGGAGTTTCCCGGTTAAGATCGAGCTGGTAGAGGAACTGAATGGCCGCTTCCCGGCCTTCGCGACGTTTACCCATGGGAAAAAAGTTTAGGGCTTTGTGAAGCCCGCCATCACCTCGGCCATTTGGACCGCCACGCGGGCGGCTTCGATGCCGCGGTTGAGTTTTGCCTCCAGACAACGTTCCCGAGCCTGCTCCTCGGACTTGAGCAGAAGGACCTCGTGGATGACCGGAATCCGGTGTTCGAGGGAAATCCGTTGGAGGGAAGCGGTGAGGGTGCCTCCGATGAGAGCCGCGTGCTGAGTGCTGCCTTCGATGATGACGCCCAAGGCGAGGATCGCGTCGTGCCGCCCGAGGCGCGCCACTTCCTGAACCACCAAGGGAATCTCGAATGCGCCGGGCACTTCCCAGTATTCCACCTTGGATCCGGGCGTGGTCGCATCGATTTCCCGGCGAGCGTTTTCCACCAAGCCCTCGACGTAGACGGGGTTGTATCGGCTCGAAACAATGGCGAACCGGCGCTGGTCAGCGGGGCGAGCAGGACGAAGGGGAAGTGCGGTGGACATTGGGCGGAGAATCAATGTGAGCGAGCCGGGCGGCGGGCGCAACAAGTATCCCAAACCGGGGTGTTGCCTGGAAGTCGCCCAGCTCGGGAGCCCGCCAGCAGCGAAAGGGGAGTTGGTCTAGAGCAGATGCCCCATCTTGACTCGTTTGGTTTCCAGGTAGCGGGCGTTATGCGGGTTGGCAGGCGCTTTAATCGGGACCACTTCGACGATTTTCAGGCCGAATGCCTCAAGCCCCACCACTTTCTTGGGGTTGTTGGTGAGAAACCGCATTTTTCTGACCCCGAGATCGACGAGGATTTGGGCGCCGATGCCGTAATCGCGGAGTTCGGCGGGGAACCCCAGTTTTTCATTGGCCTCGACGGTGTCGAGCCCCTGTTCCTGGAGTTTATAGGCATGGATTTTGGCGGGCAGGCCGATGCCACGGCCCTCATGCTGGCGCATGTAAAGCAGGACGCCGCTGCCGGCGGCGGCGATTTGGGCCATGGCGCTATGGAGTTGGTTGCCGCAATCGCAGCGCATGGAGCCGAACACGTCGCCCGTGAGGCACTCGCTGTGTACCCGGACGAGAGTGGTTTTGGCTTTGGAGATCTGTCCCTTGACCAGTGCCAAGTGATGTGTGCCGTCCACCAGCGACCGATACATGTGTAAATCGAATTCCCCGAAGGCCGTGGGGAATTGGATGACCTGTTCCAGTTCGACGAGGCGTTCGCGGCTCCGCCGGTAAGCGATCAGGTCCTCGATGCTGCACATCTTGAGCCCATGTTTTTTGCGGAATTTGATGAGCTGCGGGAGCCGCGCCATCGTGCCGTCGGCGTTGAGAATCTCGCAAAGCACCCCCGCTGGTGTGAGTCCCGCCAGACGGGCGAGGTCGATGCTGGCTTCTGTGTGCCCGGCTCGCCGGAGCACCCCGCCGCTTTTTGCCCGAAGCGGGAAAACGTGGCCGGGTTGGACGAGGTCGGCCGGTTTGGCCTTGGGATCGACCAGCAGTTGGATGGTCCGGGCGCGGTCATGGGCGCTGATCCCGGTGGTGACGCCCTCGGCGGCATCGACTGAGACGGTAAAATCGGTGCGATAACTTTCCCGGTTCTCAAGCACCATGCGCTGCAAGCCCAGGGCTTCCGCGCGCTCCTCGGAGATGGGCGCGCAGATGAGACCCCGGCCGTGTGTGGCCATGAAGTTGACCGCTTCAGGCGTGATCTTTTCCGCAGCCATGACCAGGTCGCCTTCGTTCTCGCGGTCGGCGTCATCGGTCACGATCACCATCCGGCCCAAGCGCATGTCTTTGAGCACTTCTTCGATTGAATCAAATTGCGATGCGGTGGGCATGATCTTCGCAATATCCACCACGTATCCGGGGGGAGGGAAGGGATTTTCTCAAGTCACCAGCGGTTGGGCCCGCGCCGGGGCCCCTCCCGATACGGAAGAGATTTCCACCGCGTCCCGCAGGGCGGCGAGCGCATCGTCCCGTTGCGCCTCCGTTCGGGCATGAATCCGGAACAGACAATCGCCCCTTTGCACCGCCTGGCCCACCTTGAGGATCTGTGAAAAACCCACGGCGGCATCCACCCGATCTGCGGCTTTCGCGCGCCCTGCACCCAGGGCGATGCAGGCTCTGCCCAAACAGCCGGCGTCCACTCGGGTGAGGGTGCCGGAGTCTGTGGCGGTGAATTCCTGAACGATCGGTGCGGGATGCACGGTGAGGATTTTCTCCAGAACCCGGGCGTCGCCTTGCTGGGCTTCCACGAGAGCGACGAATTTTCTCCAGGCAGTCCCGTCGTTGAGCCACTCGGCCAGTTGACTGCGGGAGACGTTGGAAACGCTTTCGGCCAGATCCAGCGTCAGTGTCACGAGATCCTGCGGGCCCCTGCCTTGCAGTGTGGCAACGGCTTCCGCTACTTCCAGGGCGTTGCCGGCGCTGTGCCCAAGGGGTTCATCCATGGGGGTGATCCTATGGCAGGTTTGAACCCCCATCTCCCGACCCACTTGTTCGAGCGCCGTGGCTAGGGACTCCGCCTCGGCCCGGGTCTGCATGAACGCTCCGGTCCCGAATTTTACGTCGAGCACGAGGCGGTCGAGGTTTTCCGCGAGTTTTTTGCTCATGATACTGGCGACGATAAGGGCTTGGCTGGGAACTGTGGCCGTTACATCGCGCAGGGCATAGAGTTTCTTGTCCGCCGGACAAATCTCGGCGCTCTGGCCGATCATCACCACGCCGAGTTTCTCGAGTTGGCGCAGGGTTTGCCCCGGGCTGAGCGCCGGATTGAACCCGGGGATGCTCTCGAGTTTGTCCAGGGTGCCCCCCGTGATGCCCAGGCCGCGTCCGGAGATCATAGGAACCCAGAGAGCGTCGCAGGCTAATAGAGGGGCGAGTACGAGGGAAACCTTGTCGCCGATGCCGCCTGTGGAATGTTTGTCCACCTTAGGAGGGGTGCCGGCCGGATATGCCAGGGTCTGACCGCTGCGCAGCATGGCCCGGGTAAGGGCCCGGGTTTCGGCGGGGGTCATGCCGCGAAAGAACACCGCCATGGCCCAGGCGCTGGCTTGATAATCCGGGATGCGGCCCTCGGTGAATCCGGCGATAAACGCCGCGATTTCTTCCTCAGCCAGTTCGTGGCCGTTGCGTTTGCGCTCGATAAAGCTGGGGACGTGCATGGAACGAGGAGAGACGGCTTTCGACTGAAAAACCACGCCAAATAAACCAACGCAGTGCGCCCAATGAATCCCTGCCCCGCAGCCTCTCTGTGATCTTTAATGGAGCGGCCTCAATCTAATGGAGGCCGGTGCTCCTGCTTCCGTTGGCCAATTCCGGGACAGATGGGTTGGCTTTGCGGCGCTCGCAACCTAGCAGGGGAGGGCGGCAGAAAGCAAAGAGCCGCACCCCGTTGAGGGATGCGGCTCTCGAAGAAGGAAGTCTCCGTCGATGGATCAGCGCATCAGGAGCACGGAACGCGCGCGCTTGATTTCGCGGTTAATCTTGCGATGGAACTGGGCAGGCATCCCGGTGATGCGGCGGGGCAGGATTTTGCCCGCTTCGGTGACAAATTTGCGAAGGATATCCGGGTTTTTGTAATCGATCGCCTCAAGAGCGATATCGATCCGGCGCCGCGGCATGGAGCGGTTGTGGCGGCGGAAGTTGGTTCGGCGTTGTGGCGTTTTAGGCTGCATGATGAGGTGTCCTCGAAACGGGGTTTATTTGGTTTCCCGATGAAGGGTGTGGCGTTTGAGATGCCAGTTGTACTTCATCTTTTCCAAACGGTTGGGCGTGTTGGGGCTCTTCTTGTTGCGGGAAGAGATGTAGCGGGAGACAGGTTTGCCTTCCGCTTTCGCTTCCGTGCATTCGAGGGTGATAAAATCGCGGGCCATGGTGATTCGGGCTCCTTATTCCTTGGTATCAGTAACGGGTTCTTCTTCTTCGCCTTCCGATGTTTCCTCGCCTTCGGTCAGACCAAAGAGAGATGTGACCGGAACGCGGCTGCGGGACACTTTGTTTTGTTTCTCGAGCTGGGACTGGCACTCGACGGTGTAACGTGTGAAGGGGATGGCTTCGAGTCGGGCGTGAGCGATGGGTTTTCCGCTCATCTCGCACTGGCCGTAGGTGCCACGTTCAATCCGCTTGAGGGCTTCCTCAATTTCGTAGAGGGCGTCTTGTTCCTGGGAGAGAAGGCTGAGGGCGAAGTCGCGGTCGTATGCGTCGCTGCCGGCGTCCGCCTGATGCATTCCGAATGCGCTGGCTTCACTGCCTTCCGCGCGGGAGCGCAAGGTGTCCTTGGCAACTCCGGTCATCGAATCGAGCATGTTGTCCCGGAGCTGAACGAGACGCTCCTTCTGTTTGCGAAGGAAAGGGGTGAGTCTGGCGTCCGCCTCGGCCGCTTTGTGGTCGTCCACCATGCGAAAGATGGATTCCTCTTCCACTTGAATTCCTTGTCCGACGACTTCGTCCGTGTGAACTTTTCCGCTGCCAGCCTCCGTTTTCTCTGGCGACGCAGGCTTCTGAGCTTTGTCGAGCTCGTCTTTGCTCGCCTTTGACGACGATTTGGATGGTTGAGACTTGGGCATAGAGGTCGGGGAGAAGCAGGTCCGCTGGAAAATTGAGCCGCGTTACTTAATGGCTTTGGTGGGGATTCGCAAGGGCGATTTGAAGGAATTTCCATGTCTCGTCCATCCTGTTCAGGAACTCGCGCTGGAGTAGCGCCGGAGCGCCCGCCGCCAAAGAAGCCTGCTCGCTAGGACAACAAAAACCGTCGCCGCGCCCAGCGCAAGCAGTCCTCTCCATGGGGTCTGCTCGCTCCGAGCCAGGGCCTGCGCTGGAACGTTGGTCACCAGGAGCACTGGGATCACAGAGGAAAACAAAATCCGAAGAAACCCGGGAAAGATCCCCGCCGGATACCGCGCGAGG
>JBEIUI010000012.1:0-43959 GCA_040374425.1 Verrucomicrobiia bacterium
ACCGCCGGCGCAGCCCCGCATCAAAGACCTCGCCACAAGAACCGAGGTCTTCGCGCACCTGATCCACCTTCTCGATGACCTTCGCGAGAAAACGAATGTCCGCGCTCTCGCTGGATGTGAAGTGGAACACCTCGACCTCGCGGCCTTGTCCGTGCCGGTCCAGACGCCCGATCCGCTGCTCAAGCCGCATGGGATTCCACGGGCAGTCGAAGTGGAGCATGTAACGGGCAGTCTGCTGAAGGTTCAGCCCCTCGGACGCGGCATCGGTGGCGACGAGGACCCGGACCGTTGCGGTTTTGTCGTTGAACGCATCCTTAACCGCCCGGCGCTCGTCCTCCTGCATTCCACCAAACAGGGAGAGAAACCGCTCGTCATCCCCGTAGTGGGCGCGCAGACGCCGCAGCAGGTAATCCAAGGTGGTCTTGAACTCGGTGAAGATGATCAGGCGTTCGTCCGATCGCCATTCGCCAGCATCCCGGAGCCGCTCGTCAATCACACCCAAGGAGGCGGCAAACTTCTGATCGAGGCGCGGATCCACCGCCGTCATGGTTCCGCTGTGCTCGCGTCCAAGACCGAGGGCTTCGAGGGCGGCATCCACGCTGGAAATTTCCTCATCCACCGCGCCATCGAGGTTCTTGAGCCATGCCCCCACGACATGGGATGCAACCGCCTCCCTGGCCTCGGTCTCCGCATCGCTGTCCACGTCTTCGGCGGAGGCTTGCCGCGCTTTCTGAAGGTCTCCATCGGATGCGGCTGCATCCTGGGCAAACGCGGCGCGACTTCGCCACCAGGAGTCCGCGAATGCAACGGTGCAGCTGATCAGCCTCTTCCCGAACATTTCCACGGCAAATGAACCCGCGAGTTGACGGAAACGCCCCTCGCGGACCACCGCGGCGTGGACGCCCTTTCGGAAATCCTCAAATGCCAGAAACAGGGAGGCCTCCTGCCTTTGCATGGAGAGTTCGACAGCCTTGGGAGGAAGCCGACGGCAAAAGCGCCGGACTTTGGACGAGTCATCGATCGTCCGTTTGAGGCGGCGCACCATGACCTGTCGGACGCGTTCCTTCGCCGCCGGAGTCAGCTCGTTGGTCCGCGTGAACCGAACGGGGTCCAGCATTTCAAGCAACCCGGTGAAACTCCGGGTTCGACCATTATGCGGGGTGGCACTGAGAAACAGACGATGTTCGCAGAGAGGCAGGACCTCGCGGATGGCCCGGCAAAGATCGCTATCGTCCCCAAACGCCGAGGGCATGGCGTTGTGACACTCGTCCACCACGACCAAATCCCAAGGGAGCCGGGCGGAGCCTTCCGGCGTTCTGCTTGCGCTTCTGAAGAGTTCCAGGATCTCGGGCTGCTTGAGGTAGTGATAGGAGGCGATGACCCGGTCGTGAACCCGCCACGGGTTGGCATCGATGCCAACTTCCTTTCTGAGCTTTTGCGTGGAGTCACGATCCACCACCTCGAATCGGAGCGAGAATTTCTCCTCCATCTCCTCCTGCCATTGGCTGCGCAAAGAAGCGGGCGTCAGGACCAGGATTCGGCTGATTCTCCGGCGGTTGATCAGTTCAGAAAGAATCAACCCCGACTCCACCGTTTTTCCCAGACCCACGTCGTCTGCGAGCAGGAGCGCCACGCGGGGCATCGCCAAGGCTTTGTAGAGTGGAACTAGCTGAAAATCCTCGACCTTCACCGCTCCGTGGAGAGGCGAACAAACCGGAAGTCGCCCCAACGGCCCGTCTCCGTCCGGATCGAGATAAGGCATGGTGGCATTCCACCGAGCCGCGCGAAGGACGGCATCGAAATCCAGCGAGGGCATCGCAGGGTGCGTGGGATCCGGCAGGCGGTTGGGGTGCTGGCAGACGGCATGCGGTTCGAGTTCCCAAACGAGCTTCTCGTGCGACGGCTCGAAGTCGTCCTTGTACTCGATATGGACCAAATGCGTGCGACCGGAGCCATCCCGCGAGTCCCAGGGTGAAACGGCTGCCACCACGCCCAGGCGGCTTCGAACTGTGGCAAACATGCCGGGAAGAGGAATCATCACAAGTTGGGGTGTCGCTTGTACAAAGAGCGACCTTGGTCTCAAGGCGTCGACCAATTGTCTAGCCCCGATGGCACTTTGGCTCGACACGGCACACCGGCAGGAAAAACTCGGCCAACTCCAAAAGATGCTCCAGGCGCTGGGCGCGGCCTAGAACTCGACCCGCCACCCGCAGCGCACAGCCGCCGCCACGCGACGGCTTGTCGAACGGTGCCTTGTCTTCGAGCAACTCGTGCGCACAAGCAGCGGGACGCATTGCCCTCCCCCCGATTGCGTGGGATCCGGGCTGCTTCCGTGACACGCTCAACGCAAGCCGTCGCGATCGGACGCGGCGGCGCCCTCAAGGACTTCGAGACGCCGGGCGAGCCAGCCGAAGCCGATGTGCTCCTGTTCCAGGCGGAGCCGAGGCCGGATGCGGTTGTGGCGCAGATCGTCGTAGAGAGCCCTCTCCTCGGAGGTCAGCCGGGGCAAGTCCGCCCGGAGGGGATGTTCTTCTTTCCCCCAGGCGGGGGCGTGCGCGTCGAGGGTCGCCCTGTCCATGAGAAACGACGCGACGCGCTCAAAGTGGCCGCGGAGCTGGTCGAGAATGCCGAAGCCATGGGTGTCGATGTCGCCCCAGTAATGGATGGGAGCGTTCCTGAGCCAGTCACTGCGGGCCAGCGCATCCCAGCCGTAACCGGCGCCGAAAATCACGAGCGCGTTTCGCACCGGCGGAAACGCGAGGAAGTTGGTCTCGTTCTCGGTGATCCACACACGCCGCACATCGAGATTCAACCGGCTGAAGCTGTCGGCATCCAGAGTCACATCCGGAAGCCCGGCGCCGGGGACGATACGAACCGAGGGATCCAGCACCCGGAAGCGAACACGCGCCGGTTTTTGCAGAAATCCATACCGGGCGGCAAAATGGCCGGCGCCGGCCTGGGTGAAGTCCACCGCCCCGGCGGGCAGCGCGAGATCCAGAAGCTCGGCGAGCACACCGCGATGAGCCTCGATGAACTTGCTGTGCACGCCCGGCAGATCCACCTGGCGCAAGTAAATGCCCGGACGGGGATGCTCCACAATCCACGCGACGACCGCCAGCAGCCGGGGCCATTGCTCGGACAGATCCAGCGCCTGAAGCGGTCGCTTTTCGAGCCATGGCAGCAGGGCGGGAAGCGCCCGCCGGGTGGCGGCCACCTGGTCCGTGAAGCGGTCCCACTCGCGCCCTTTTCCCAGCCAGGTCAGCGCGTTTTCCAGCGACTCGACCCAAACACAAGCCGGCAGCCTCTGCGCGCCCTGGACCCGGTGCCGCAGCTCCCGCCACTCCACGCGCACTGAATCCAGCGCCGCCAATTCGGCGGCCCATGCGCGCACTTCGTCAAAACGCTCCGTGATGTCCGCCGAATTCGGCGGCTTGAGCGCCAGACGCAGGGGGAACCGCGATTGGCCCGCCACTGCGTCCCGCAGCAGTTCACCGCGCTCCCAGAGCCGCGCGAGCTGCGCCTTCACATCCTGGGGGTCCGTCCACGTCACGGCTGAGGTTCCCGCGAGGGTTGGGCCGGGGCCTTCTGGGCCCGGTATTCCTCGATAGAAAGGTTGCGCAGCTTCGAGTCGCGCCCGGCCTCGTTGTGGACGAAGCCGACGCTGGAGACGTAAGGCTCGATGACGTGGATCTTCTGCAGCGGCGTCACGATGAGCAGCTGCAGGTTGAGTTGCCGGAACAGCGTGAGGCCGTATTGGGCGGACTCATCGGAGCCGCGACCGAAGGCCTCGTCGATGACCACGAAGCGGAACGACCGGGAACGGACGGCCCCCCACTCCAGTCCGAACTGATAGGCCAGACTGGCGGCCAGGATGGTGTACGCCAGCTTCTCCTTCTGACCGCCCGACTTGCCGCCGGAATCCGAGTAATGCTCGTGCTCGCTGTTGTCCTGGCGCCAGCGCTCGCTGGCGGCAAAGAGGAACCAATTGCGCACATCGGTGACCTTGGCCGTCCAGCGGCGATCCTGCTCGGACAACCCCTCCCGCCCGCGGAACCGGTCGATGACGGCCTTGACCTGCAGAAACTTCGCCTCGGAATACTGGGCGTCGTTCGATCCGGTGACGGCGCCTTCGGTGCACGCGCGCAACTCCTGCTGGAAGTCGCGGATCTCGGAGTCGGCGCTGGCCTGCGACTCCAGGACGATGTAGCGCCCGGGGTTGTAGTCGATCTCGCCGAGCGACTGGTTGATTTGGGCGATCCGCTCCTTGATGGTCTCGCGCTCCCGGGCCAGCTGGGCGTTGAAATTGGCGATTTCGTTGATGGTGTTGACGTTGAGCAGCTCCTTGAACCGCGCGACAAACCGCGGCAGGTCGTCTCGGTTGAGCTGCGTGAGCAGATTCTCGTACTCAAAAGCCGCCTCAAGACTGGCGTCCATCTCGGCCGTCTCCAGCTTGAAGGTCTCCTTGAATGAGGCCATGGCCTTGATGATCCGCTCCGCCAGGCGCTTGAGCTTTTGGTCCTCGGCGTCAATCCGCGCCTGCAGCCAGGCGCGCACGTCCTGCTCCCGGTTGTCGCAGGACTCGACGGTGAGCTGATGATCGCCCAGCGCCTCCGCCCGCATCGCGTCGAGCCGCTCCCCCAGCCCGGCGTCCGCGCATTCCGCCCCCCGCAGGAGCGCCTCGGTTTGCCCGCGGAGCTCCTCCGCGTCGGACCGGCGCTGTTCGACCTTGGCCCTTCTCTCGCGAGCCGCCTGCAGCTCCTCGCCGGTTTGCCTGCGCGCGCCCTGCAGCTCGCGCAGGCTGCCGTTGAGCTGCCCGAGCACATCGGACGCCGCCTCCAGCCGGGCGCGCTCCTCCGCCAGTTGCGCCAGCTCGGAGGCGACCGCCGCCCAGTCCAGCTCCTCGAACGCGGTGAACTCCTCAAGGCGCGAGAGCGCGTCCAGGCGGACGGCAAGCCCTGCGCGCTCCCGCTGAATCGCGCCGATCCGGCCCCCCAGGTCGCCCAGCCGCGCCTCGATCTGGCGGCGCCTAGCCTCCAGGGCGGCGATTTTGGCGTCGTTGCTCCAGCCCAGCACATACCGGCTCCGGTCGTCGATGCGGTGACGGTCGTCCTTTTCGTGGCGGCCGCCCGGGTCCTTGATCTGGCCCGCGCGGGTGACGGCGCGCGTCTCGCGCCGGAAGTGCTCCTGTGTGGCGCAGCAGGCCACGTCAAAACGATGGGCGATCTCGCGCTCCAGCCAGTCGTAATGGGGCGAGTCGGGCTTGATCGCCAGCTTGCGTACGAGCGAGTCGAGGTGCGGCTCGGGCGGCGCCGCCGCCTTACGCGGACGCACGTGGAAGTAAACTAGGCGGCCCCGCAGATCGGCCCCGTCCACCCAGTCGGCCACCGCCTTGTAATGGGTGTCCGGCACCAGCAAAGACAGGCCGAACCCCCGCATCAACCGCTCGGCGGCGCCTTCCCAGTCGCGCTCCTCGTCTCGCACCTGGATCAACTCACCCGCGAAAGGCATGTCCCCCGCGCTCAGGCCCAGGGCCGCGCACATCGCGGCCCGGATCTGGATCTGCCGGTCGTCGATGTTGCTGCGGCGGCGTTTGAGGCTCTCAATCTCGCCGCTCAATTGATCGTGCTCCTGACTGCCCTGGCGAAAGCTCACGCCGTGCTCGGTGAGGGTGTTCTGCAGGTCGGCATCGCGGGTGCGCGCCTCCTCCCGCCAGCTCTGGTGTTTTCCCCGCTGCGCGGCGAAGACGGCGGCGTCCCCCGCCGGCGGCTCGCCCAGGGCGGACGCCAGCTCCCCGTAGCGTTCGGCCTTGGCCTTGCGCGCATCCCGCAACTGCTCCTTTCTGCGCATCTCGGCTGCGATGCGCTCGAGCCGGTCGCCCCCGTTGTCGTTGATGGCCTGCTTGAGCTCGTCGACCTGTTGCCCTTGCGTCTCATACACGGCATCGAGCCTTCGCACCTGGGCGTCCACGCGCTCCCATTCCTCCGCCAACAGGCCGAGGCGCTTGTCGATCAGGCCGAGCTTGAGTCCGGCAAAATGCGGCCGGAGACGGTCCCGGCATCCCCGCAAGCCTTCCACCTCGGCCGCCGCGGCGCCGTGGCGAGCGCAGTCGGCGATCAGGGGCGAGAGCAACTCCACCTGCTGCTGGGTTTTGAGCACCGCCTGGTGGGCGCGGTTGAGATCGTCAAAATGACCGATCAAAGCCTGGAGGCGCGGGCCGACCTCGAAGGGTTCGAGCATGTGGCTGCGGACAAAGTCGGTCAGGTTGCCCACGGACTTCATCGACACCGTCTGGTGGAAAAGCTCCAGAGCCTGGTCGTTCTCGATGCCAAAACGCCGGCGAAACCACGCCGCGTAGGGAGGGAAGCTCTCGTGCAGTTCGGCGCCCGGCCCGCGCAGCTTTCTGCGCAGCTGCGCGATGTCGGTCCCGAACTGGGCGAAGTCGGTGGCGATAGAAAGCGGGCGCTCGGCCCCCAGGAAGAACCGGGCGGGCTGGCCCTGCGCGTCCTTCATCCAGAACACCTGCGCCAGCGTGATCGTCTGGCCGTAGCCCGCGTTGTGGAACACGCCCAGGATCACGGAGTAGCTGTTCTGGTCGCGCAGACTCACCGGCTTGGCGGCGCCTGTGACCTCGTTGCGCTCGCTTTTGTAATGCCCCAGCACGTACGAGCGCAGCGTTCTTTCCCTGCTGTCCGCGCCCGCCGCCTTGTTGTAGGCGATCCGGCCGGCCGGCACCAGAAGGGTGGTGATGGCGTCCACCAGCGTGGATTTGCCCGAGCCGATGTCGCCCGTGAGCAGGCCGTTCTTGCCGTCGAGTTGAAGCGTCCACACCCGGCCGTCGAAGGTGCCCCAGTTGAACACCTCCAGGCGCATCAGCCGAAAGCCCGACAGCGTGTCGTCGGCGCAGAAGTCCAGGTCCAACGTTTGCGGGTCAGTCATTGCCGCCCCCCTCCCTGGTGTCGGTCGCGCCCGCCGGTTGAGACTGGTAGGCGGCCAGACGAGAGTCAAAATCCGCCAGCCATTGGGCGTCGACAAATGCCTTGAGAATGCGCCGCACCTCGTAAGTGGCCGGACCCGCCGCGGCGCCTCCGGCGGATTTGAGCTTCTGCAGAAACCCCAGGTCGACCACCTTGTTCACCGTCGTCTCAATCTGGTCGATGAGCCTGGCCTCGTTCGGGCCCTCCGGAAGGAACACCCGCACGAGCTCCACGATGTCCTCAAGGGAGAGCACCAACCGCGTGTCGCCGCCGCCCGCGTCGAACTCGGCCAGCTTTCTTCGCAGCAAGGCGAGCAACAAACTCACGGCGAAGGACAGCGGCCGGCGCGCCACCAGGCGAGGCAAACGCGGGGACGGATCGTCGTCGGAGGGCTCTGGGCGGCTCTTCAAGAATGCGTAGCCCTCGGCCTCGTCCAGAACCAACTCCAGGTTGAGCACCGCCACGGAGTCGCGCACCCGGGCCTGCAGGTTCAGCAGCGCCGCCCATCGGCGCTCGTCGGCGTCGCGGTAGAGCACCCCCTTGAGCAGGGTGATGAGCAAGACCGACAAGTCGGCGGCCGGGGGCGCCGCAGGGTTTGTGTTCGGGAGTTCTTCTTCCATTCCTTGCCTGAGCCTTTCTGGTTTTTCAGCGCATAAAAATAACGCGGGGCAGCCGCGCGCAGCGGGTGATCGTCCGCCCGTCCGCGGCCACCGCCCCCCAGCGGATGGGCTCCGGCGTGTTCTCATCCACCACGGCGCTGAAGGTCTCGCTGCCCAGCTGCAAATAGGCCACCAGCTCGGCAAGCCCGTGCAACAGCGGCTGCTCGCCGACCAGCTCGCCCAAGGTGACCTGCGAGCGGTCTTGCAGCGCGTGGCGGATATGCCGGGTGAGCCGCGCCTTGTCCACAAACACCTGATCGAACAGCGCCGAGGGGTCGATGTCCTCGTCTCCCGCCCGCAACGCCAGATCGGCAATCACGGGTTTGATCACCGGAGTGAAGAGGGGCCTCTCCATCGGCAGGTCGATCTCGGCGCGGGGCTCGGCCATTTCCATGACAGGGCCGGCGGGCGGCCCGTCGCGCAGCGCCAGCGCCCGGCTCTCGATGCCGCGCAGAATGTCCATGATGCGGCGGTTCTCCAGCCACGCTTGGTCGTCAAGGAAGCGGCGCAACTGCTGCGACAACGCTGCGACAGTGCGCTGGGTGTGCTCCCCGGCCTCCATCCAGTCGTAGTGCACCCGGCGCGTCCGGGCGTCCGGATTGAGCTCGGCCACGGCGGGCAGCGAAAGCACGCGGTCCAGCAGCCCGGTCAGCTCCTCTTGGCGCCGGCTTGAGAGCAGGAAGTCCCAGAAGGCCCGGAAGCTCCTGCCCTGGTCGGAATCGGCGATCGCATCGCGTTCGCCCATGATGTCCTCCAGCAGCGCCCCCTTGCTGCCTTCCCAGAGCGCGATGCGCTCGCGCACCCGCCGGTCCAACTGGCGGAAGTTGTGTTCCACCTCGCGAAAGTCGGCCAGCAACTCGCGCGCGCCCTGCGTGAACTGCTGGAAACGATCCTTCACCGCCGTGTCGTCGAGCAGCCGCACATCGCCCGAAAGCACCCGCGCGATCTCGGCGTCGATCTCCTCGCGTTTTTTGCGCAGCTCGGCAACGCGCTTTTCCGGATCGGCCTCGCTCCCCTCGCTCATCTGCTTGAGCAGGTCGAACAACGTGAGCAAGCGCGACTCGGTGCCCACGAATTGCCGCTCGCTGAGTTGCACCAGCCACGCTACGGCCTTCTCGGTGGCCGGCGTCAAATCAAACTGCGCCTCGTCCGTGCCGGCACGGTAGAACTTGCGCAGCCAACCCTTGTCCGGCGCGGCCCAGTCGTTCAGGTACTCCAGAGCGGGCTTGGGAAAGGCGGATTCCCCCAGGTGCAGGCGCAGGGCGTACAACTCATCCTCCAAAGCCTCGGCCAGGTCGGCCGCCGCCATCACCCGCACGTTGGGCGCAACGAACACCCGCTGCAGAAAGCTCGCCACCAACGGGGCGTGATCCGAACGCAAAAGCCGCCACGCCGGGTGATGGGCGCGCAGGGTTTGGAGGGTGACAAAGTCGAGCGTCATGGCGCGGTCACCCGGCAATCTTCGGAGGCGCAGGAGCCGACCCACCCGCCCTCCGCAGGCGCCGGAAGATCGGCGCCCGACAAGCGCGCCGCGCCGTCCTGCGCGCGGGCGATGCGCGAGCCCGGCAGGTGGATCGGGGTGCGAGAGGAAAGATGTGACGCCATCGGGTTTGAAGCCTGCAAGTTAAACGGCCAGGACCGGCGTCCGCCAGAGAAACAGCCGAATCATGAGGCCACATTTTAAGGGGCATCGGCCGATCCATCGGGCTGGCCCGGTCTCAGGCGCCGCGGGCCCGGAAAATCTCCGCGAACCTTCGGATTTGGTGGAGGTAAGGGGATTCGAACCCCTGACCTTCTCATTGCGAACGAGACGCTCTACCAACTGAGCTATACCCCCACAAAAAGAGACCGACATGACGAGAGCCGCCGGGCTTGGCGCGGACTATCTCCAAAAACACCGGTCGAGCAAGGCGAAATTTCCCGTGCCAAACGCCCGGCGGCGCGGGCTAAAATCAGCCGTTCCCTCAGCGCGAGAGACACGGCGGCGGCGGCGCAACTCACATCGAGTTCCCGGTAAATACAGCGCTTCGCGTCATCCAATGGGTGCGCGCTGGGGTTATTGGGGTTGAGCCGGTCCACAATCTGTCTCTTTGGCCAGCCCGGCCCCCATGAGCTCCAGCGCCGCGCTCTCGTGCTCCTGCAAACCGTAGTCCCTGCGCTCCAGCGCGCACTTCGAAAACCTGGTTAACAACCGGCGAGCAACCCTCGGATTCATCGGCAACCCGCCGTTGAAAGCCTACTCGATGGCCAACGGCACCGACTCCATCGGCCCGGCTTTGATGAGACACCCGGGAGGCCCAGCACAAAAACGACCAACCGTTGATGCTTGAACCCGATCTGAGCCCTGGTTTGGCCGACCACGGGCGCCCATCCCACGAATCCGCAGTCGAGTGCCGGGGCATTCGCGAATTTGTGGATCCGCCGGGCGCAAGGCGCGAATCCCTCTTTTTTCTAGCCGATCAAACCACCGTCGCTACGCTCCCGAAGCCATGCGATTGCGTCTGCCCATCCTGGCCCTTCTTCTTACGGTCCCCATTGCCCGGGCTGAGACGTGGACGCCTCTCTGGGACGGGCAAACCCTCAAAGGCTGGCGCACCATCGGAACGGGGACTTGGACCGTCGGGGACGGCGTTTTGCTGGGTACGATTCCCCGTGAAACGGCCGGGTTCGGGCACTTGGTCACAGAAAAGGCCTATGGCGACTTCAAGCTCCGGCTCAAGTTCAAGCTCAGCGCGGGCAACAGCGGAGTCCACTTCAGGCTTCAACCCAAGGGATACGGAGGTGTTTCTGGGCTGCAAACCGAACTCGACGCCCATTTCACAACGGGCGGCCTCTACGAGACCAACGGACGCGGGTGGCTGATTAAACCCTCCGAGAAAGAGGTGGCCGCGTGGTTCAAGCCCGGGGACTGGAACGAACTGGTTGTGGACGCCAAAGGCGGCCAAATCCAGGTCACCATTAACGGCCTTCTCTCTGCATCCTTGGCTCAATACCCTGGCCCGCGCGCGGGGCTGATTGGGCTGCAATTGCAGGGAGGCCAAAATGTCAAAGTCGCCTTCAAAGACCTCGAAATCCAAGGCACAGCCACAACCGCCCCCTCCGGCTTTTCCCCGTAACCGCGCGCCCCGCGAGGCACCCGCCACGGCAACCTGCAGAAAAGCGTTGAAAAACTGCGTCAACCCGGTGCCTTTGCAACATGCCCGCGCACACACTGCACTCCTGGATTTTCGCGACCTTAGTCCTGTGCGCCACAGCGCCGGGGCAGCCACCCACGGCACTCCCGCCCCTGCCGCCTCCCGTGCTTTTTCCGGCAGCCAGCCCCAAACCTGCGCAAGCCAACGCGCAGCCTGCGGCAGCTCCGCAGGCGGCGCCTTCCCCGGCTGCGGCTGTGCCCGATGCGGCTCAGCCGTCAGCTGCGCAACCCGGCCCTTGGAGACACCTTTTTGACGGGAATACGGCGACGGGACTCAAGGGTCTGCAGAAATCGGATTTCCTACGTGCCGGCTGGAAGATCCGAGGCGGCGCTCTCTCTCTCTCCAAGGAGATCCGGGAATCGGGCCGAAAAACCGGAGGCGACCTTGTCACCACCGAGGCATACGAGAATTTCGAGTTGAGTTTTGAATGGAAACTCGATGTCGCCGGCCGCAGCGGCGTGGTTTACCTGGTCCGACCCAACCTCGGAGCCGTCCCGGCAGGGCATCTCTTTCAACTCGTCGATGACGTGAGGCATCCCGACGGACTCAAAGGCGGCCCCATCAAACGCACCGGCTCACTCTACGGGGTGTTGCCGCCCGGCGAAAACAAACGCCTGAACGACGTGGACTGGAACGAAGGCCGGCTCATTATCCAGGGCGACCATGTCGAACACTGGATCAACGACGAGAAAGTGCTCAGCTACGAACTTGGCAGCGCTGAACTCAAAAAAGCCGTCCTCGCGAGCACAGAAAAACTCGGCACGGCATTTGGGACCAAGTTCAAATCTCCCATCGTGTTGCTTGACGCCGGCGAAGACATCGCCTTCCGGAGGCTCAAAATCCGGCAGCTTCCGCCCCCCTAACTCATTCCTCCCACCAAAATTCAAACGCGCATCCTTTCTGTGAAGCCCTCCCTCGCCGCCCTGGGCACGGCCATTCTCCTGGTGATTTCAAACAGCTGGGCTGGCGAACCCACTACGCTTGGCGACTTTAAAAAAAGCGACGTCTGGCGACTCCTCTTTTACGGCAAATCCTCCGCAGGCTGGGTGGAGATCGGGGAAGCCGACAATCACGGCATCAAAAAGAACGTCGTCGATCCCCTCCGAAACTTGGGCGTTGAATGTCAGCTCTTGGACGACGCCAGACACCCCGACGGGATCAAAGGCGGCGCATTGCATGAAACCGGCGCGCCCCACGAGCTCATTGCGCCGGATCCATCCAAGAAGTTTAGCTCCGAAACCGGCTGCTCGGATCTGCAGCAGGCAATCGCCCGGGGCAAATACAAGGTGCCCCCTCAGTTGGAGTTTAAAAACCCTCGCCCCTGCTTCGTGAGGATCACGGCGACGACGTTGCGTTCCGGACCGCGAAACTGAGACAGATCTCCACCATGTAACGCCACGCTGCCCCTTCCCCTGGAAGCGGCTTTTTACCCCGCCTTGAACACCAGAACTTTGCTCCGCCTCTCGACCCCCGGTCTCGTTCTCCTGCGCATCGCAACGGCTTGGGTCGCCACCCTCGCTTGGGAGCCCGCTTATACCGCTGAGTCGAAGGAAATTTGGGTTGCCGTGGGAGACCGGCGCTTTGTTTCCGGAGACGGCATGACATGGGAAGATGCAACCCCCGCCTCGGCTCAGCCCGCTCTCACGCCACTCTGCGAAGTTGTTTACGGGCTGGGAGGTTTTCTGGCGGTCAGCGGCGGTGCAGCTCCCGGCGAACTTTTGCGGAGTGTGGACGGGCGCGTCTGGACTCCGCTGGGACCCGCCACCCCGCGGGTCGCCACGATTGCCTTCGGGGGCAACCGATTTTTTGCAGCCTCAGCCGGGGGGGTGCTGCTCTCCACAGACGGAAAAAACTTTTTCACGAACGGCCGGCTGGAGCTCCCCGGCGCGTCCACTCCCAGGAAATCCGCCTATGGGAGCGGCGAAGCCGGACCCCGGTATGTGCTCCTGGGAGAAACCGAAGGGGTGAGTCCACAGGGCCGATCGTTTTGGCGGGCGGCAAGCGAATCCGGAGAAACTTGGCTTTCCGCGGCTCTACCGAGCGAGCCTGCCGAGGACATCGCCTATGGAGGGGGACATTTCGTGGTAGTCGGCCCGGGCGGCCTCATCGAAAGCTCCCAGGACGGGCAAATCTGGCAAAGGCATCCCACCGATCCGGCTGCGGACTTTAGCCGGGTGCTGTGGACAGGAAAGCGGTTCATTGCGAGCGCGTCCAACGGGCTTTGGAGCTCTCAAGACGCCCGCACTTGGGTGCGCGAGCAGACCCGGGTGCCTGGGATGTTGGCTTGGGCCGACGACGGATTGCCGTTGAGCATCGCGCTGGGCTGGAGCGGGGATCTTTATTTGAACCGGGACGGGAAAAATTGGCAAAAAGCGAGGCTCCCCGGGGCGCCTCTTCTGCGGGCGATCGCCCGGGGCCAACTGTTCCAACCCGGCCGCCGATTCCACTGAGGACTTGCGCGGAGAGGCGCCCTCAGCGAACACTGCGGGTTTCCCGCAATGCTCACCGTCTCCCAAGTCAGTAAATCGTTCAGCGGCCGCGTCCTCTTTGAGGACGTGTCGCTTCAAGTCAACCGGGGCGACCGGATCGGGCTCGTGGGCCCCAATGGGGCGGGGAAATCCACCCTGTTTTCACTGCTTCTGGGCGAGGCCTCTCCGGACACTGGCCGGGTGGCGTTTGAAAAAAATGCCACCATCGGTTATCTGCCTCAGGAAAGTGCTCCGGCGGGGAATGAAACGGTGCTGGAGCTGGCCACCTCCATCTCGCCCGAACTGACCAAGGCCAGACGGATCATGAAACTCCATGAAACCGGCGAAAACCTCGACGAAGAGGCTTACCACGACGCGCTCCGGGTGTTTGACGAGAACGGCGGCTGGCAGTTGGAACCCAAAGCCAAACGCATTCTTTCTGGGCTGGCCTTTCGCGAGAGCGACTTTGAACGCGAAGCCCGAACCATGAGCGGTGGCTGGATCATGCGGGCCCATCTGGCGCGGCTCCTGGTCATGGAACCCGACCTGCTGCTGCTCGACGAACCCACCAACCATCTCGACCTCGAATCGCTGGGCTGGTTCCAGGAATACCTCTGTGGGTATCCCGGCGCCATCCTCATGATCTCCCACGACCGCGAGTTCCTCAATCAGCTCGTCGGCAGCATCGTAGAGATCGCCCATTCCAAGCTTCACCGATACCGGGGCACCTGGGACGATTACATCACCCAAAAGGCCGCACGCTCCGAGCAACAGCTCGCCGCCTACAAAAACCAGCAGCGTGAAATCGCCGCGCTCCAGGATTTCGCCGACCGGTTCCGCGCGAAAGCCAGCAAAGCCGCCCAAGCCCAGAGCAAGCTCAAGCAAATCGAGCGGATGGAAAAGATCGACGCCCCGGAGGCGGCGCTCAAATCCATCAAGTTCCGTTTCCCGCAACCGCCGCGGAGCGGGCTGCGAGTGATCAGCCTCAAAAATGTGGATCACGCCTACGGGGACCTCCAGGTTTACCGGGGCCTGCAGTTCGAGGCCGAACGCCAGCAACGTATCGTGCTCGTTGGCCCCAACGGCGCCGGCAAATCCACCCTGCTCAAGCTTCTGGCCGGAGCGCTGCCGCCCCAGAGCGGGACCCGCGAGCTGGGACATAACGTCAGGGCGGGCTATTTCTCCCAGCACCGGGATGAAATGCTCAACCTGCGCCAGACCGTGCTAGAATCGGCGCTGGATTCCCCAAACCCGTGCAGTGAGCAAACCTGCCGCACGGTGCTCGGATCGTTTCTGTTCCGGGGCGATGACGTGTTCAAACCGGTGGCCGTGCTCAGCGGCGGCGAAAAATCGCGGCTCGCCTTGGTCAAACTCCTCCTGGACCCGCCCAACCTCCTCCTCATGGACGAGCCAACGACCCACCTAGACATCGGGTCCATCGACGCGCTCATCTCAGCGCTCGATCAGTTCGAGGGGACCCTCATTTTCATTAGTCACGACGTGCACTTTATCCGGGCCATCGCCCGGTCCGTGCTGCACATCAGCGCGGGCCAACTCACCCCGTACGCGGGCGACTACCAGTATTACCTAGACAAAACGCGGGCCAGTTCCGCCCGCGCCGCGCTCACAGCGGGAGAAGGCCTGCGCAACTCCCAGCCCGCCGCCTCCGCCTCCGTATCCGAGGAAACCGACGCCCCCATGGGCCTGCGCGAACTCAAAAAACAGCGCCGAGCGGAGGCCGAGGAACGCAAGGCAGCGGCTCGGGATCAGAGGGAGAAAGAAAAGAGGGTATCGACCCTCGAAATGCAGATCCTCATCCTGGAGGGCCGTCAAAAAGAGCTCGCCTCCGCCCTTGAAGACCCGGCTGCCTACGAACCGGGCGGCCGCGCCATGGAACTCAACCGCGAACTCAATGCCGTGATCGAGGATCTGGCCCGGGTCAACGCGCAGTGGGAAGCCGCGGCCGCCGCAGTGCAACCTGCCGATTGATTACGCCCACTCCACAAAAGCCCCGCTCATGAACCCGATGAATTGGGGACAACTTCTCTGCGCCGAACGCATCGGCCGGGCCCGCAAACCCGGACGGCTCGATCCCGCCCGGTCCGAGTTCCGGCGCGATTCGGATCGCATCACCTTCTCCACGGCGTTCCGGCGGTTGCAGGACAAGACCCAGGTGTTCCCCCTGGCCGACAACGATTATGTCCGCACCCGGCTCACCCATTCTCTGGAGGTTGCCACGGTGGGCAGATCCCTCGGTGCCCGGGTAGGCGCCGCCCTGTGCGAACGCCACGGGCTCCGGGACGTGCATCCCTCGGATTTCGGGGACATCGTTGGCGCAGCCGCGCTGGCTCACGACTTGGGCAACCCGCCTTTTGGCCATTCGGGCGAAGACGCCATCCGCCATTGGTTTCGCACCTCGGCGCATGCGCAACACGCGGCGTTGCCGCTCAGTGCGGAGCAGCGGGCCGATATTGAGCATTACGAGGGCAACGCCCAAGGGTTCCGGCTCATTACCCGCCTCCAGATGCCCGACAACGACGGCGGATTGCAGCTCACCCACGCCACGCTCGGCGCGTTCACCAAATACCCCAGGGCGGCCAGCGTGCCAGACCCGGGCTTGCACCGGGGTGCGAGCGCCAAAAAGTTCGGCTTTTATCAGACGGAACGGGAGCACTTCGAGAGCGTCGCCCATCATTGCGGGCTAATCCGGCGCAGCGATTCGGCGCTCTGGTGGGCGCGTCATCCGCTGGCGTTCTTGGTCGAGGCGGCCGATGACATCTGCTACCGGTTGGTGGATTTTGAGGACGGCTTCCGGCTGGGCCACCTGAGCTACGCGGAGGTGCGCGACTGTTTTTTCGCCTTGATGAGCGAGGATCAACGCCCAACCCGGCTGCATGAAGCCCGGAGCGACGGGCGCCGGGTGCAGATCATCCGAGCCATGGCCATAGGAAGCGCGATTGAACAATGCGCGGAGGTGTTCCTGCGCAACGAACCCGGCCTTCTCGCCGGGCAATTCGATCAGTCGCTCATCGACGCATCTCCGCAGCATGACGCTTGGCGGCACATCCAGAACCGGTCCCGTCAAACCATCTACACCACCCAACGCGGGGTGGAGATTGAGGCCGCGGGCTACGAAGTGCTCGGCGGCCTGCTCGATGTGTTTGTCTCGGCACTCAACGACCTGGCCGATCATCCCAAGTCCGCATCGCCCCGGAGCAAGACCCTCCTTTTGCTCGTTCCGGAGGAAAACCTCGGGCCGAACAGGGAGCCTGATAGCGATCCGCATGTGCGTCTGATGAAGGTCCTGGACTTTGTCTCGGGCATGACAGACAGCTACGCCGTCGCGCTTTACAAGAAAGTGCGCGGCATCTCGCTGCCCGGGCGCTAGGAGACGCCGGGGCGGATCCCGGGAGCGGGCCGGCGGGAATCGGGGTGAGCCGAGGGAAATCGAGTCGCCATATTGTGACTTGGTCTTGTCGCGTGGCCGGGCTTATTCTTGTCGGGCTCCCGCATGAAAACCTTCTCCGCACAACATTTCATCAGCCGGGAACTAAGCTGGCTGGAATTCAACCAGCGTGTGCTCAACGAAGCCCGATCCGAGACCAACCCGCTACTGGAACGCGTGAAGTTCTTCACGATCGCGAGCTCCAACCTGGATGAGTTTTTCGAGGTGCGCGTGGCGGGGGTTAAACAGCAGATCGAAAGCGACGTGGTGGAGCGTAGCGTGGACGGGCGCACCGCGACGGAAACATTCCGGTCCATCCGCAAACGGGTGCTCGAGATGATCGACGAGCAATGCCAGTGCTGGAACCGGGAACTTGTGCCGCGCCTTGCGAAAAACGGGATTCGCTTTTTGGAGCCGGCGCATTTGAAGGGAGCCGACAGCGAATGGGTGGAGCTTTACTACCGCTCGCAGGTGCGCCCCGTGCTGACGCCGCTGGGCATTGACCCGTCCCATCCCTTTCCCCAGCTGCTCAACAAATCGCTCAACATCGTCGTGCAACTCGACATTGAGCGCAACGGCGAGCTCCAGCGCCGTCTGGCGGTGGTTCAAGTGCCCAGGGTGCTGCCCCGTTTGGTGAAATTGCCGCGCGCCGATGAAAGCCGGGGATACATTTTCATGGGCCATCTGATTGGCCATTTTCTCGCCGACCTCTTTCCAGGAACCACCATCGTCGGCTACTGGCATTTCCGGGTCACGCGCAACAGCGAACTCTACATCGACGAGGAAGACGTCGGCAACCTGCTCAGCGCCGTCGAACAGGAGCTCCACAACCGCCGGCGCGGCGCCGCCGTGCGCCTCGAGGTGGATCACACCTGTCCGCCCGAGATTTACCAATACCTCCTTGAGACCCTGGACCTCTCCGAGGACGACCTCTACATCATCAACGGCCCGCTCAACCCGGTCCGGCTCATGACCCTTTATGAGGGCGATCACTCTCCCGAATTGCGCGACAAACCCTTTGTGGCCCCGGTCGCCCCCGCATTCCGCGACGCCTTGGATCTCTTCAGCGTCATCCGCAAGCGCGACGTACTGCTGCATCACCCCTACGAAAGCTACGCCAGCGTGGTGGATTTTTTGGAACAAGCCGCCCGCGACCCGCACGTGCTGGCGATCAAACAGACGCTTTACCGCACCGGCGGCGACCCGCGCATTGTGGGCGCCCTGATGAAAGCCGTCAGCAACGGCAAACAAGTCACCGCCGTCACGGAACTCAAAGCGCGTTTTGACGAAGCCAATAACATTCTCTGGGCCCGGCGCCTGGAGGAGGCCGGCGTGCATGTGGTGTACGGAATCGTAAATCACAAGGTCCACGCCAAGATCAGCCTAGTCGTGCGCCGCGACGACGACGGCCTGCGCCGGTATTTGCATATCGGCACCGGAAACTACAACCCCAGCACCGCTCGGCTTTATACCGATCTGAGCCTGTTCACCGCGCTGCCCGACTACGGGGAGGACGCAACCAATCTCTTTAACCTGCTCACCGGGATCTGCCAGTTCCAGGGAGCCCGCCGCTTGCTCATCGCCCCCTTCACCGTGCATGAAACCATGCTCGCACACATCAACGCGGAGACCGCTGCAGCCCAGCGCGGGAGCCCGGCTCGGATCATCGCGAAGATGAACTCGCTTGTGGATCGGGAGATCATCGAGGCGCTCTACCGGGCATCCCAAGCCGGAGTCAAAATCGAGCTGATTGTCCGGGGCATCTGCTGCCTGCGGCCCCAGGTGCCGGGCGTAAGCGAAAACATCACCGTCCGCTCTATCATCGGACGGTTTCTCGAGCACAGCCGCATCTTTTACTTCGAAAACGGCGGCACCCCAAAACTCTACATTGGCAGCGCGGACTGGATGCCGCGCAACTTCTTTCGGCGCGTCGAAGTGATCACACCCGTGGAGGATCCGCAGCTGCGGGAGAGGATCATTCACGAGATTCTCGAGGTCCACCTGCGCGACAACTCCAAGGCCTCGCTCCTCGCCGCTGACGGCAGCTACAGCGTGCCGCTCCTTGGGAAAAACACGCAACTTTCAAACAGCCAGAGCGAGTTTATGGCCTTGGCCTTGGGAGAAACCAAAAGGCCCTCCAAAAAAAAGCGCGCTCCCAAGCCCCGGTTCCCAATGCTCCAGGTTGAGCCTCCGCCGGCGCACGGGGCGTGAGCTGGCGGCATGCGTGTGCACTGCCCGGGCATCAAAACTCGCTTGGCAACGGGCTCAGCCATTGCCAATCGCCGCACCCTGGATATTAATGGGGATTTGCACGTCTCATGGTTCCCACGCGTCTCCTGTCTGCCGCCACCGCCGCCTGCGCCCTGCTTCTGAGCTGGGTCCACCCCGCCTCCGTTCACGCTCAGAACACAGCCGCCGCCTACATCGTGGCGGACAACACCACGGGGTTTGTTCTCAACAGCTTCAACGCTCAGAAAAAGCGCCAAATCGGGAGCCTAACAAAAATCGCCACGGCCATGGTGGTTCTGGACTGGGTAGCCGCCCGGGGCATCGACATCAGTCAGCAGGCCACCGTCCCGGAATCGGCGCAGGCACTCAACGGCGGAAACGGAGTGGGTTTTAACGCAGGCGACCGCTGCTCGTTGCGGGATTTGCTCTACGCGATGATGATGCAGTCCGACAACCAAGCCGCTCAGACACTCGCCGCCCACGTGGGGCTGTCACTGAGCGACAGCCCCGAACCCGGACCGGTCCCGTTGTTTGTTTCACACATGAACGCGCTGGCGCGCAAGTTGGGCATGAAAAACACGCGTTTCCTCAATCCCCACGGGCTCGACACCCTGGAACGCAGTTTGCCGTATTCCACGGCCGAAGACCTCGCCAAACTTTGCCAGTACGCCATGGATCGGTCCGGCTTCCTTTTTTACGTGTCGCAAAAGGAGAGGCGAATCAGCCTGATTAACGCTACCGGCGAGGTGTGCGGGTATCTGCTGCGGAACACCAACGAACTGCTCGGACAGAACGCGATTGATGGCGTCAAAACCGGGACCACTGTCAAGGCGGGGCCCTGCTTGATCATCTCCGCCGCGCGCCCCCCGGAGAGCCGGCAAGAGGGCGAAACCCACATCATCACCCCAAGGCGCCTCAATATTGTGGTCCTTGGTTCCGCGGACCGGTTTCAAATCGCTGCGCAGCTGCTCTCCGACGGCTGGCGGCTTTACGACAACTGGGCAGCGGCAGGCCGCCCGATGCGGGGCTGGAAAGCCCCGCGATAACCCAAAAAAATCCGGTCCCTTCCCACAACGATCATGGCAGATACTAGCAAACGCATTGGTGTGCTCACAAGCGGGGGGGATTGCCCCGGACTCAACGCCGTATTGAGCGGCCTAGTGAGAGCGGCTGCCGGGTTTGGTTATGAAACCCTTGGGTTTCACGAAGGCTTTGAGGGGCTCCTGGGAGAAGGCCGGTTCGAGGTACTCACCCCGGAATCCACCCTGGGCATCATGCAGCTGGGCGGCACCATCCTGGGCACCACCAACAAGGGGCATTTCGTCGCCAAGGTGCGCGGCGGCATGAGCACCCGGGTACCCAGCAGCGCAATTGAGCAGGCCTGTGCCACCCGGGACCGGCTCGGCCTCAAAGGCATTGTAGTGATCGGAGGTGATGGTTCCCTCACCACCGCCCAACAGCTCTGGGAGGCCGGCATCCCCATCATTGGCGTCCCGAAAACCATCGACAACGACCTCGACGCCACGAGCATGACGTTCGGATTCGACTCGGCCACAGCCTGCGTTACCGAGGCTCTCGACCGGCTCCACACCACTGCACGCAGCCATAAACGGCTGATGGTTGTGGAAGTCATGGGCCGCCATGCAGGATGGATCGCCCTTTACGGAGGGATGGCGGGCGGCGCCGATATCATCCTCATCCCTGAAATCCCGTTCGATTTGGACAAAGTCGCCCGGGCGGTGCGCAAACGCGATGCGGGCGGTCATCCCAGCACCCTTGTGGTGGTGGCAGAGGGCGCCAAACCAAAGGACGGCAAGGAACAAGTTCAAGCCAAGGGCAGCGGGGAATATAAACTCGGGGGCATCGGCGAGCTTGTGGCCCGGGAGATTGCTCGGCGCACACACAAAGAAACCCGCACGTGTGTGCTCGGTCATCTGCAGAGGGGGGGCGCGCCCTCCGCTGTCGACAGGATTCTCGGTACCCGGTTCGGAGTCAAAGCGGCCGAGTTGGTTAATGAAGGACAGTTCGGCCAGATGGTGAGCTACCAGAATGAAGAAGTCACTGCGGTGCCTCTCCTTGCCGCAATCCATCGTCTCCGCACGGTACCTCCTCTCAGTCCGATCGTGAACGCAGCCCGTGCGGTGGGTATCAGCTTTGGCGATTAAACGCGCCCAGCCTGTGGCTGGCGGCCCGACCGGTTTTTTCCCCTCCGCGAGGGACTTGCTCGGGAGAGTGTGAGCCCGTCGCGCGCGCGCCCGATTCATGCCTCCACTAAAGGCTGCCAATCGACAAAATTCGAATCGCTTCCGCCAAAACCCGGTCCGCGCTGAGCCGCGCAAAATCCCCGCAAGGTGCCTCGAGCACTTGGACTTGAGCGTTGCGGGGAGCCCACACGGCGGGATCGGTCGGGCCAAAGAGCAGCAGACAGGGCGCCCCACTGGCCGCTGCCAGATGGGCGATTCCGGTGTCATGCCCCAAGAAAAGTCGGCACCGCTGCAGCACCGCCGCGAGGTGCGGAAGGGGGAGATCCCGTGCAACTTGGGCCCGTGCGCCGACGCGCTTCAAAACCTCAGCCAATGGCCGTTCATCCGCTTCCCCACCAATCACAAGAAGCCTCAACCCGGGCTGCCTTTCCAGAAGCCCCTCAACCACCGCGACCCAGCGGTCAGCCATCCAGTTTTTGCGCTCACTTCCACTACCCGGGTGCAGTGCAATAAACGACTCGCCCGACCGAGATAGAAATTCAGCCGCCGCAGCTTGGTCGTGAGTGCTCGGGAAAACTTCGGCAGCCGGATTTTCCAAATAGAGCGCCAAATTTTCAAGCGGCCGCGCAAGCTGCACAGCGGCATGATCTGGAGCTTCGAGTCGCGAGTAGGCCTGAAGCACTTGTTTTGCCCCCGCCCTGCGCAAATTCGCCTCGAAGTGTCCCTGGGGATCCGAGAGGTAACTAATGATTTGCTGGAACCCTGAAAAATACGTGGAAAGCCCCGCATCGAGCTCTGCTCCGGGAACAAAAAACCGGGCCATCGGCGCATACTCGATGGAGCGGGTGGCTTGAGCATAGAACCGGCCCTCAGCCAGAGCGACGATGTGTTTGTAACCCAGAATTTCGAGACCGGCTTCAGGGAATCCATCCCTTAGAAGCCTGATCGCGGGCAGAGTGAGAATGAAATCTCCGATGGCCCCGCCACGAATGACGAGGATGCGCCCAGTCATCGATCAACCATCCTAAGTCGGTTTGCCTGGAGTGCTCACTCGGATTGGCCAGGCTCCGATCATGGACAACAACAAGGCTCCACCGACGGCTGCGTCGAAACAAAAACCATCAACGGCCCTGAGGCATCATTCCACCGAGTGCTCCTTGGCCCTCCCAGCGCTCCGGCCGGCTCCAAGGCAACGTACTCACGCGGTTGGGATCGGATGCTCCGAAGTCCTCCGCGCAGCCACCCATCCAAATCGTGAGAAAACCCAGCACGAACAAACCGACCGTGCGCAGAGAAACGGGTTTCATGCCGATCAGCGTTTGCTTTCGTAAACAACCACGTCCCCCGGCTGGACGAACTCGCCCTTCAAGATCGAACCTGGGATGATGTCCGCAATCGCGCTGGAGGGTTCAACCGTCGTGACCTTGACCTTTGCGATCGGCTGGCTGCCGCGGGTCACGATCATCTGTGAAGAGGGCTTGAGCCCCTGGCGGTCGCCGATACTCAGCACGACGAAATTCCATCCCGCGTTGTAGGCGAGCACCTTGCCGCTTAAACCGTTCCGCACGTAACCTTGGCGGTATTCTTCCAGCTGCCGCTGCATGGGCAGGTACTTCTCTTCGGCCTCCTTCTTCTGGGCCTCCATGGTCTTGTTGACCTGCTGCAACTCCGCAAGCTCAGCCTTCATCTTTTCGTTCTGCACTTTGAGCTCGTCTAAGGCAGGCACAGGCAGGGGAGCCTCGGCCACGGGATTTTTCTTAGCCTCCTCAAGTTTAGCGGAATATTCGGCGACCGTCGCCTTGACTTTCTCTTCAGCCTCCGACTTCGCAGCGGCCAAGTTCTTGGCCATCTCTTCAACATCGCCCTTTTGCTTGGCGATTTCCTTGTCTCGCTCCTCCAAGACGGCTTTCGCCGCCATCAAATCATCCTCCGTCTTCTTTAATTCACCCTCCGCTTTAGACAGCCTTGTCTTCTTTTCAGAGAGGTCTTTCTGGGCCGTCTTCAAGCTGCCGCTCAGAGCACCCACTTTCGACTTTGTCCCAAAGCTCAAACCGGCAGTGGCGAGCATAGCAATCAGAGAAATACCCAGAAAAACTTTGACCATAAATACAACGATGCAACGTGGGGGATTGAGGGGAGTGTTCTAGGATTGATTCCCTATGAACTTATTGGTCCTTTTAAACTGCGATTTTGGGGCTTTGCAAGTGGTTTCACGGCAAAAGCCCACAAAACGTTTGTCTTAGAGAGGGATCCCAAATTAGTCTTCTCCTCCCGCCAGGGACTGCGAATCACATGCTGACGAACCCCGCCAGGACCGGAAGGTAGCAACGGCAGTCTGACGTGCGTTGTCGTAGCTCTCTGGCGGCTTTTTTCACCCGCCACCGGTGATTTTCACCCGCAACGGGTGAGAGAGTCAATTTTGGGGTTGGCCCGCACTGTCGGAATCCCTGTAAACACAGGTGGTATGTTACGCCCTGGTCCGCACTTCCCGATCCTCGTCCTGGTGGTTGGCCTTTTTCTTCTCAGAGAAGGCCATCAAGCGCCTCTAAGAGAGGTGGATGAATGGTTTACGGATCTCATCGCAAACCAAGAGGAGGCGTCTCAAAAGCGCAGCGGCCTGACTCTTGTTGAGATTGACGACTCCTCCCTCCAAGCGCATCCGTGGCCTTGGAGCCCTCTGGATTTTGCCCTATTTTTCCAAGCCGCCAACAGCCTGAATGCGGGTACTGCCGCCGCAGCAGAAGTGCTCCACTGGGAGTCGGGGCCGGACCGAGGCGATTCGCAACCGAAACTGGCACAATACCGGACACTCTTGAGGGAGCATCTGTTGCGCACCCCAAAGTGTCTGCTCGGCGCCTACCTGGGTTTTCCAACGGACCCGCAAATCATTCCCCCTCTCCAAGAAGTAACCCGACTGGAGCGAGTCCGAGGCGATATCCGGCAGATTCCCGAGTTCACCACCATCGCAGCTCAGGCGGACTCGGATCTGCAGCTCTCTATTCCCTGCGGTTTTCTCAACCTGCCAGAATCCGCAGGGCGGCACCGCAAAATCCCCCTGCTTTTACGCTACCGAGGACAGGTCGTCCCTTCTTTCGCGCTCCATGCGATTTTGCTCATGGAAAAACTGACCCCCGACGATGTTTCAGTCGAGATGGGCGAAAAAATCAGGCTCGGCGGACTTCTCGAAATCCCCATCGATGCCCGGGGCGAAATGCGCATCCATTTCGGCGCTCCGAAGGATCGCTGCGGATTTGAAGACCTGCTTCTTTCCAGCGCACAAGTCGACGCCCGCAGCCGGCCAACGGTCGCCGCGAACAAATTAACCGGCAAACTGCTGCTGCTCGCCCGCACAGACACCCCCGCGCGGACTCTGAGAATGGGAGCCGGCCGGAGGGGCACCCCTGGGGAACTGATGGCTGCGGGAATTGCCACGATTCATAGCCGCCTTTTTTTAAAAACACCTCCGCCGGCTTTGGGCTTCCTGCTCATTGGACTAGCGATGTGGGGCGCTTGGTTGAGTCCGAGCTGCCCACCGATGCGCGTGACCCTCGCGGTGCTGACGGCCCTGGGGATTTACCTCGGAATGGCCGCCGCGGCATTTTCGGCCCAACAATGGGCGTTGCCGTTGAGCCTACCGACGGGATTGGCGGTGTTTTTGGTGGGGTATCGCTGGGCGCTGGGACTGGGAAAAGCCGCAGCCTGATAAAAGTTTTTTGCCGCCTTGATTTCGCCCCTGTATCTCCTATTTTGGTCCCCTACCCATGGCTCAGGATCAGAGTATTGAAGCGGCTCAACTTCGGATTCAGCAACTCGTTGCTGAGGTGGTGGATCTGAGCAAAAAAGAGCTTCGGAGCGAGGAGTTTTTTGCTCAGTTCCTCCAGCGCGTTGTAAAAGCCTGTGACGCCCAAGGAGGAGCGATCTGGTTGGTCGCAAGCGCCAGTGCCGAAGGCAAAGTGGATTTCCAGCTGGCCGCGCAGGTTCATTTGGAATCGAGCCTCTTCCAAAGCGACGCAGCCCAGCGCACGCAGCTCCTGCGGGTTCTTTCGGAAGTTGTTCTAACGCGGCGTCCTTCCGCTTTCGGCCCGGCCTTGGCTCAACCGGGCTCGCTCCAAGCGCAACTCCAGCAGTTTCAGCCGTCTAAAGACGCCGGGACCGAGGGCAACCGAACGCCCTACCCCTTCATCCAGGTCCCAATCGCCTTCGAGAAACAGGTTCTGGGCGTGCTGCAGTTGTGGCTTCAGCCCTACGTGTTAGCCCAGAATTACGGAGACTTCGCGAACTTCCTGACCTCACTGGCAGGGCATGTTGAGCAGCATTTCCAATCGCGACGATTGGGCTCTCTGGTTCTCGAAACGCAGCGACTCCAGAACCTGCTAAAGTTCGCCGGCGACACTGTAGGATCGTTGGATCCGACGGAGGTGACCAAACTCACCGCGAATTACGGCCGGGACCTCATCGGTTGTGAACGGTGCGCGATGCTCCTGCTCCGGGACGGACGCTGGGAGGTGGCGTCCATTTCGGGCCAGGAAACCGTGGAAAAGAGGAGCGCCATAGTCAAATCGATGACGGCGTTTGTGGAAGCCCACGCCAAGCCCGAATGGGTCGTTCTCAGAAGAAAAACACTGCTCTCCCCTCCTTCAGACGAGGCGGTCAATGCTGACCCGGCCGGATCAGAAATTATTCCCGGCCTCCCGCAAACCCATGCCGTTGACCTCGCCTTTTTCGAACTCTCCCAGGCCGCCAGTGTAGCCATCGCACCGCTCTTGGACCGGGACAAACGGCTCATTGGCGCCATTTTTTCCGAGAGCACCGGGGAGCACTATTTTGATACTGCGCCGGGCGCAAAAGAGCCCCCCACAACGGCTCGGATTACCGAATGGATAGCGACTCACGCGAGCCGTTCCTGGCAGGCAGCCGAGGACTACCATTCGCTGCCACTCCTCACGCTCACCCAAGGCCTGCGCCGCACCCGACGCCAGATTACCGGCCCGGATCGTCGCCGGTTTCTGCTCAAATGGGGCGTCGCTGCGGGACTCGCACTGGCCGTGGCGTTGTATCCCAAGAAAGACCGTGTCGACGGTGCCTGCACCCTCACGGCCCAGCACCGGGCGGCCGTCGTCTCGGAGGTTTCGGGGCGCATAGAAAAAATCCTGGTGCGCGAAGGCACAGCGCTCAAAAAAGGGGATCCCCTCGCCCAACTCGACACCCGGCGGGTCGAAACCGATCTGGCAGCAAACGAGCAGGAAAGACTGCGGATTCGGGCCGAAATGGAACGCTCGCGCGCCATCGGCGATGAATCCAACGCGCGGATGGCCCAGCTGCAGATCAACGTCACCGAGCAGAACGAGAAAAAACTTCGAGCGGACTTGGATGCTTCCACGCTTCGGAGCCCGATCGACGGTGTGGTGCTCACCAAGGACCTCGAGCTGCGCACGGGGGAATTCCTCCAGCCGGGGGTGGTTTTCGCCGAGGTGGCAACTCTGGGCACGTGGGAGCTCCATATCGAGGTCAACGAGAGGGAGATCGGTCGCGTGGAGAAAGGCCTGCAGCGGGAGCGCCAACCCGTGTCCGTCCACTACATTCTCTACAGCCAGAGCGCCCACGCGCTGGACGCCACCCTACAAGGCCGCGAACAAATCAGTGCCGCCGCATATCCCAAAGAAACCGAAAACGTTTTCATCCTCACCTTCCGAGACCTGCAGATCCCGGATCCGCTCCAATCGGCGCTGCGCCCGGGCTTGACGGGCCGCGCGAAAATCGAGCTGGGACGCAAACCGTTCCTGGCGGTTGCCTGGGAGCGGATCACCAACTGGGTGCAGATGCGCCGGATCGGTTGAGAGGTGAGGAGCCAGTTTTTACCGTATGAAATTCACCCCCTTTTGGAGCTCCTCACTCTTTGTCGCCGTGCTCGTTGCTACGGGTGCAGCCTTCGGCGCAGCCGAAGAAGTGGAGGGCATTGTTCAGCCCGTCAAACAGGTCAGCGTGAGTTCGCCGGTTTTCCAGGAGGTCATCAGTGCGGTGCTTGTTGAGGAGGGCGACACCGTCAAAAAAGGCCAGTTGCTCGTGCAACTCAGGTCCGCCCGGGAAGAGCTCGAGGTCGAACGCACCCGCAAACTCATTGAACTCGCGGAGTTCAAATCCAAGGGCGCCGAGTCCCTGGCCCGGGATCAGATTGTTCCCCGGGAAAAAGCGCTGGAGGAAAAGCTCCAACTCGATCTGAGCCGTCTTCTCAACAGCAGTGCTCAAGTGGCCCTGAGTGAACGCGCCATTGTTGCGCCCATCTCCGGCACGGTGGTCAGACGCTACAAGGAAGCGGGTGAATCCGTCGACCGGGTCGAAAAACTCGTGGAGATCATCAACATCGACGAGGTTTACGTGCAGTTTTACGTCGATCCGAAGCTGATGACCGCCCTGCGACTCGACCAATCAGTTCAGGTCCGCTTTGCGCTGCTCGGGCCGGAACAGTTCGAATCGAAAATTAGCTTCATCGACCCGGCCATCGACGCCGCCAGCCAGCGGCTCCGGGTCAAGGTCAAGCTCGAGAACCCGCAACACCGGATCAAAGCGGGCATGGTGGGCACGGCCTCCTTTGATGGGATCGCCGCGAAATAACCCGCCGGCACGGAATCCGCCCCTGTCGCCCAATTCGGCTTTCGCATGATCGCTCCCGCCGCTTCGCATGCAGCCCCCGGCACCCAGCCTGTTTCCCAGGCCAGCCAGCTCCCACCCCAGGAGCAGGTCGTCTTGCCCGCCCTCCGCCGGGACTTAGTGATCAGCAGGCAGACCTACGAAGGCCGGTCCTACTACGTCGCCAAAGACCCCATTTCCCTGCAGTATTTCCGGATGACGGCCGAGGATTACTTCCTGGCCACGCTTTTTGACGGGCAACGCAACTTTGGTCAGATCCGCGAGGAATACGCGCGTCGGCATCCCCATGTGCGGCTGGATTACTCCGCGGCAGAACTCAACGAACGGGTGCTGCGGTTCGCCAACGACTTGGCCCTCATGCAGCTCCTGAGCGTGCATAGCAGCCGACTTAAGAACCGGTATGAGGCCGCCAAAAAACTCAAGGCGTCCAAGGGTGGCCTCTACAACCTGGCCAACCAGATTTTCTTCTTCCGGTTCTCGCTTTTTGATCCCGACCAACTTTTTGGCCGGATGGCCCGGCCCCTGGGCTGGATCTGGACCCGCACCACACTCTGGGTGTCTGTGATGCTCATCGCCCTGGCCGCCGTGGTCTTTGTGCGCAATGCGCACTCGCTGGATCAGGCGCTGGCCAACCTCTTTCAGTGGGAAAACCTCGCCCTCATGTGGGTGACCACCATCCTGGTTAAAGCGGTCCACGAGCTTGGACACGGGCTCACCTGCAAACACTTTGGAGGCGAGGTTCACCAAGTGGGGTGTATGTCGATGGTTTTCACCCCCTACTTTTTTGTCAACGTCAGCGACGCCTGGACGATGCCCGACCGCCGCCACCGGATCCTCATCTCGGCAGCCGGCATCTACGTCGAACTCATCTTCGCCGCGTTCGCCACTTTCCTTTGGGCGATTGTCCAGCCCGGCTGGCTACAGAACTTCCTCTTCAACCTCATCATCATCACCTCGGTTTCCACCGTCTTTTTCAACGCCAACCCGCTCATGCGGTTTGATGGCTATTACATTCTTACCGACCTGATCGAAGTCCCCAACCTGCAGGGCAAAGCGCGCGCCCTCATCCAGCACCAAGTCAACCGGCTGCTCTTTGGAAAGTCCGCGGGAAACGCGGCCCTGGCCCGGATGCCGCTGCCCAAACGCAGGTTCGCATTTTTCTACGTCTACGCGCTGCTCTCGTGGGTCTATGGATACTGGGTCATTTACAAGCTCATCCTCTTTATGAAACCGCATCTCCAACCGCTCGGCCTGGAGGGTCTCTCGGAGTGGTTCTCGGGGCTGGCGCTGGTTTCGTGGATTTTGCTGCCCATTGTCGGCTTTTTCAAAACCATGCAACTCACCGCAAAGGACTGGAAACCCGAGGGCAAACTCCGGAGGCTTGCCCTCATTCTCTGCTCGGCTGTGGGGATTTTCGGAGCCGCCTGTTTCCTCCCTGTGGAACTCAAGATTCAACGGGTGGGAGCTGTGGAAATGGCCGAACCGGAAGAAGTCCGGCCGGAAGTCAGCGGCTTTGTTCAAAAAGTCCTCGTCAAAGAAGGCGACCCAGTTGTTCCGGGCCAGCCCTTGGCGCAACTCAGTAACCGCGAGTTGGGGCTGAGCCTCGCGACAGTCGAGGCCCGGCTCAAGATCGCACAGGCGAGTGCCGCACGCGCCCTGGGCGCGGGGAAACCTTCCGACCAGAAACAAAGCGACGCCATCAAAGCCGCCTATCAAGCCCGCTGGGAACAAGCCCTCAGGGACAGCGAGAACCTCGTGCTTCGCGCCAAAACACGAGGCACCGTCCTCTCGCGGAACCTCCAGCAACAGCAGGGTCGGTTGCTCCGGGCTCACGAGCTCTTCTGCGAGGTGGCCACACTGGATCCGATGCGAATCAAAATCGCGCTCAGCGAAAAACAAGTCCGCTACATTCAAAAAGGCCAGCGCGTCCTGCTCAAAGCCGGTGCCTACTCCGACACCACTTTTGAAGGGGTCATTGAGGGCACTCCGGTGGCTTTCTTCGCCGAATCGATTCCGGCGGCTTTTTCGGCGCGGCGGTCCGGGGACGTGCCGGTGTTTTTGGATCCCAAAGGGCGGGACATGCCCTTGGAGCGTACCTACGCCGCCGTGGTATCCGTGCAAAACCCGGGCGGCCAACTGCGCCCCGGCATGACCACCCAAGCCAAAATCTTCACCGGCTCAAGACCATGGGGGCAACTGGTGCTTCAGTCTTTCCGCGACCTTATCAGCCTCGATTACAGACTCTAAACAGCCGCCCCACCCTTTCCGTCCCCTTCGCTTCTTCTCCGCCCCTTGCGCATCGCGTTGCCGGTTTTACCCATGCCTTTTTCCACCCCGTTTCAACTCAATGGCCCATGCCTGCGCGCTGTTGTGCTCGGATGCGTCGCCCTCTCTTGCTCCAGCGCTTCGGCGGCCCGACGCCCGGACCGCAAAGAAGCGGCGCTCCCTTCGGTCAAAAATCCGGCGACCGCTTCCGGGGCAACCCACACCGCGCAGATGCCCTCGCTTGCCGCCGGGTTTCTCAACGCGCAGGCGGTGGAACGAATCACCCTGATTGAGACGGTCAACCTGGCCCTGCGCAACAATCTGGAGGTGAAGGTGGACAGACTCAGCATCGCCCAGCAGCAGGCGCAGGTCCGGTTCGAGCAGGGCGTGTTTGATCCCGTGCTCAGCCTTAACCTCTCCAAGGAATCATTAAGGCGCCCGGAGAACTCCAACGACTTCACCGCCAGCGATCAAGTGCGGCAGCTCAACCAGTTAACGGCCATCCGCGAGAACAGCGCCGCGCTCAACACCAACACCCAGGCCATTATAGCCAACCTGAGGGCAACCAACGAGCTGCGGCGCCAGCTGGGCCTTCAGCCCATCCCCGAACCCGACAACGGGGTGGGCACCGGGATTGGCGGCAGCACCAGCGACATTTCGAGCATCGCCACCATCAACGGCAGCGCTGCCAGTAACGCCTCCGGCAACAATTCCTCAACTGGTTTTTCAACCAACACGCCCACCTACTCCTATCTCCCCGTCGGGGGCCGCGGGATTAACAAAATTTTCTTTGATCAACAGACCGAACGCTTCGGCGGCAGCCTCACCGAACGCACCCCTTGGGGTATGCGCATGGGCCTTTTTGTCGACGCCAACCGGTATCGCAACACGTTCTCCGGCGACACCCGCGACATCATCCCTCAGTATCAGACAAGCGTTCAGTTCCAGGTAATCCAACCGCTGCTCAAAGACTTCGGCCCCGGAGCCAACCTCGCCAACGTGCGGGTCGCCCAGATCCAGAAGAAGCTGGCCATGCTCACCTGGAAACAGCGGCTCATGACCAGCGTCCAGGGGGTGCTTTCAAACTACTACGACATGGTCTTCGGGCTCTCTGAGATCGGGGTCCGCCAGGAGGCCATAGCCGCGGATCAACGCCTGGTCTTTCAAAACCAGCGCCGTGTCGAGGTGGGTTTCATGCAGTTGTTCGACGTGCAACAGGCCATGGCCCAGGTTTCTCTCGACCAGGAACAACTCATCGGTGCCAAAAACCTCCTCTTGGAACGTCAATTCGCCCTCAAGCGGCTGATCACCCCCAGTTTGAATCTCCAGGACGGCCGCGTGTTTATTCCCGCGGAAGAACCCACCCTCGCAATGCCCTCGGCCGATCGTTCCACGCTTCTGCAGCTGGCGTTCGCAAACCGCCCGGATTTTCAGCAGGCACTCGCCGAAGCCGATGCTCAGGATGTGCGGCTACGCTTTGCCAAAAACCAAGTGCTGCCCCAGCTCGGCCTCGTGGGCACCTACGGAATCAACGGACTCACCAACAGTTACTCCAACAGCTTTGACGAAACCTTCCAGGGCCGGGGCGCAACTTGGACGGTCGGGGTCAACCTGCGAGTCCCCTTGGGCAACATCCAAGCCCGCGCTCAACTCGACTCGGCCAAGGCATTGAAGGAACAAGCCATCCTCAAAATCAAACAGGCCGAACTCACCATCGGCGTGGATGTCGACACCGTTCTGACCCGGATTGAATCCTTCAAGCAACGCCTTGAAACGGCTCAGAAAACACGGGAGCTCAACGATCAGGCAATGCGCATCGCTTACCGACGCATCCAAGAGGGCAAAATCTCCAGCTTCGACCTGATCGAACAACAGCGCCGCTTGTTTGAAGCGCGGAGCCGGGAGGTTGCCGCCCGCGCCGAACTCAACAAATCCATCACCCAACTCTGGCTGGTGACCGGCACCGTTCTGGAAAAACTCGGTATCCAGATCGCAGCCCCGCAGCGCTGAACTCTCCCATCTTTTTGCCCAACGCCTTTCTCTGGCGACGGGCTGCACCGGCCATTTAACGGATGGAGCCGTGGAGCGATCCCGCTCATTTTTTCAAAAAATGCCCCAGGTCATTTGCAATTCAGAAAATCGAGCGTAATTTGAGGGGATTTGGTGTTTGTGTTGTTGGGTCCGAACAGCGCGGCTTTGGGTGGCCGCGCTGTTCGCTTTTCAAAAGATGCATTGAAAAGCGCTCTACGGGAGGCACTTAAGCCATTCCAATACAAGATACCCAAACTCCCGTCCAAGGCCCTCCAAGCCGGGAGCCGGCCGCTGCCGGCCCGAAACCCGCAGGTTGACCTGCCCGCACCCCCTCCCCTAGCGTCTGCGCCTCATGAAAATTCAGCGCGCGTTGATTTCTGTCTCCGACAAGACCGGTCTCGTGGAGTTCGCCCGGGAACTTGTCCAACTCGGCGTCGAAATCGTCTCCACCGGAGGTACTTGTTCCCTGCTCCATAAAGAGGGCATTGCGGTCCGGGAAATCTCCGAGTTCACCGGATTCCCCGAAATGCTCGACGGCAGGGTCAAGACCCTCCACCCCAAGGTCCATGGAGGTTTACTCTATGTCCGGGAAAATCCGGAACATGTGGCCCAGGCGGAAGCGCACGGCATTCTCCCGATCGATCTCGTCGTGGTGAACCTCTATCCGTTTGAAAAAACCATCGCCAAACCCGAGACCACCCTGGAGGAAGCCATAGAGCAGATCGACATCGGCGGCCCGTCCATGCTCCGGAGCGCTGCCAAAAACTACCGCTCCGTCACCGTGGTGGTGGACCCGGCGGATTACGCAGATGTGCTTGAGAGCATGCGCGACAACGACGGCGCCACCACCCTCAAACTGCGGGAACGCCTCGGGATCAAGGTCTTCGTCACCACCTCGCAATACGACCAGGCCATCGCCAATTATCTCAACAAAGAGCAGGAAACCACCTGCTCCTTCAACCTCTCGCTACCGGTGGTCGCACGGCTGCGTTACGGTGAAAACCCCCATCAGACCGCCGCGCTCTACGGCCATTTCGACGACCATTTCCAGAAATTCCACGGCAAGGAACTCTCCTACAACAACATCCTGGATATCACGGCGGCCTCTGACCTCATCGAGGAATTCGCCGAGCCCACGGTCGCCATCCTCAAACACACCAATCCCTGCGGGATCGGCAGCGACTCCGATTTGAGGGAGGCCTGGGACAAGGCGTTCGCCACGGACAAACAAGCCCCCTTTGGCGGGATCATCATCTGCAACCGCCCCCTTACCGAATCCCTCGCCAAAGCCATCAGCGAGATTTTCAGCGAGGTGATCATCGCGCCCGACTACGAACCGGAGGCCAGAGCTCTCCTGCAGAAGAAAAAAAACCTCAGGCTCATGCGCAAACTCCCGAGCCCCGGCAACGCCCAAGCCGGGTTGATCCGGTCGGTCGTTGGTGGCGTCCTCGTCCAGAGCCGCGACGAAGAGCCCGCCATGGATTGGGCCAACAAAGTCGTCACCGAACGCCATCCGACAGAAGACGAACTCGCGGCCATGCGTTTTGCCTGGCAGGTCGTCAAACACGTCAAATCCAACGCGATCGTTTACGCGGGCAAAGATCGCACCCTTGGGATTGGCGCCGGCCAGATGTCCCGGGTGGACGCCTCGCGCATCGCCATTTGGAAAGCAGCCGACGCCGGGCTCTCCCTCACGGGAAGCGCGGTGGGCAGCGATGCGTTCTTCCCTTTCCCGGACGGACTCATCGCCGCAGCGGAAGCTGGAGCCACATGCGCGATTCAACCAGGCGGCTCGGTCAAGGACCCCGAGGTGATCGCCGCCGCCAATGAACGCGGCATGACCATGATCTTCACCGGGGTGCGCCACTTCAAACACTGATCTGCGGCGAGAGCATCACTCCCTCATGAAACTCGGGGTCAACATCGACCATGTCGCCACGCTTCGGCAGGCCCGCTACCACGACTCGTTGGATCTGCCCCAGGCCGAACCCGACATTCTGGCGGCCGCCGCCACCTGCGAACGCGCCGGCGCCCACGGAATCACCATCCATCTGCGGGCCGATCGCCGGCATATTCAGGATGGAGACGTGTTCGCTTTGCGCGAGGCGCTGACTACCAAGCTCAACCTTGAGATGGGCAATTCCGAGGAGATTCTCGCAATCGCCCTGCGAGTGCGCCCCGAGGAAGTGTGTCTGGTGCCGGAGAACCGCCGGGAAATCACCACCGAAGGGGGCTTGATGCCGCCGGCCAGCTCCCCCTGCTTCAACCCACCCTCGACCAACTCCACGCGGCCGGGATCCGGGTGAGCCTGTTTATCGAACCCGCTCTGGAGCAAATCGACGCAGCCCACCAACTCGGTGCCGAGATGGTGGAGCTCCACACGGGTGCGTTTGCCAACGCCCGGGGCCAGTCCGCAATGGACGAATTGCACCGGCTCAAGGTGGCAGCCGAACGCGCCGCCAACTTGGGCCTCCAGGTAAATGCCGGACACGGAATCAATTACGTCAACATCCGCGAGGTGCTCTCCGTGCCGCATCTGGCCGAGCTCAATATCGGCCATTCCATCGTCTCGCGCGCCGTATTCACAGGCCTCGGCCCCGCGGTCACCGAAATGTTGGCGGCCATGAACGGTTCACCTCGCCTGTGAAGATCCTCGGAATCGGCGTCGACATCGTTGAGGCAGCGCGCATTGAGGGATCCATCGCCCGGCTGGGCGACACTTTCCTCCTCCGGGTTTTCACGGAACTCGAACGCGAATACTGCGCCAAAATGCACCGCCCAGCCGTCCATTACGCTGCCCGGTTTGCGGCGAAAGAAGCGGTTTCAAAAGCGTTCGGAACCGGCATCTGCCAGGGCGTCGGCTGGCGCGAGATCGAGATTCGAAGAAAAGCCAGCGGCGAACCCTTTGTGGTGCTTCACGGGGGCGCCGCAGACAGGGCACAGAGCCACGGGATCGCGGAGGTGCTGCTCAGCCTAAGTCACTCGGAGCACTACGCCGTGGCGCAGGCCATCGCGATCGGAGCCCCCTAACCTGCGTCGGCGCCGCCTCCCCGGAGGGCGCTTGAGCCGGAGTCCAGCGGGGCCGGCGAAATCAAAATGGGCGGCAAATTTCTGTGGAAATCCCCATCTGATCCGCTATAGAACACGGCCTCTCGCGCGATTAGCTCAGTGGTAGAGCGCTTGCTTCACACGCAAGAAGTCGCAGGTTCGAACCCTGCATCGCGCACCACCCCCGAACGCAGGGCCTACGGGTCTCCGCCAAAGACTGGGGTCTCCGCCAGAAATCAGATGCGTTTCTCCGTCGGTGTCCATTGAGCCAGTGTAGGCAGGATGCCCCATTGAGAGAACGCGAGGCGCCCCTTAAACGTTGGGCGTCGCTCATGGAAACTCTCTCCCAGTCGCGCCTCCATCGCGCGGCCTTCAGTCTTCTTGAACTGCTGCTGGTCGCCGGCCTGAGCCTGGCGCTTTTGGGGCTGGCCTTGCCGGCCGTCGGCTCAATCCAGTCCGCAAGCCATTTTTCAGCTGCAGTCCAACGGCTGGCCGAGACTCTCGCCTTGGCGCGAACAGCAGCGATCACCCAGCACCGCTATGTGTATGTGGGTTTTCTCCAGAAATATGCGGCGTCGGTCCCCGGCCCCGATTCCACCCCGGTGCCGTTGTGGGTGCTGACCGCTCAATCCGACGATGCTGTCAGAGGCTACGACCTGGCACGCCCCTCCGAATCTTGGCGCCGATCGTATGGCACGACTCTTTGGCTCAAACCGCAGGGAAGACTTCAAAGCTTTGAGCGGATGCATCTGGCCAGCACTCTTGGAGCTCCCCCGGAAACCGGGCCCATGGGTAAAACCGCCGGACGTCAGGACGTGGGGCGGTTTTATCGGCTCGGCCATGAAGCGTGCCGCTCGGTCACGCCCCTCACACACCCGCTCAACACTCCGCTCGACCCGCAGCAATGTGAACTTTTCTTCGACAAAGTCATCCAATTCGACCCTCAAGGCACGGCCAGGATTCAATACGAGTCCAACGGTGACGAAATCAAACAGTGCATCGAAATCGGTCTGCTGCCGATCCGCGGCGCGCACCCGCCAACAGACGAGGTCCTCGCGGCGCAGGCCAATTGTGCTGCCATCCAGCTACACCCGCTCACTGGAGCCGTTCGGATTTATCGGCCATGACACGGCACAACCAGACGGGCTTGAGTTTGGTTGAGGTCGTCCTCGCCCTTGGGATTTGCTCCGCGGGAATCCTCCTGCTCATGGGGCTGCTCCCCGTCGGCCTCCAAACCCAGGAAAACGCCCGGGATGACGTCCAATTGGCTCAGCTCGCAGCCGCCGTCTGCGCGGACCTCCAGTCCGCAAGCAGTGCAGCCGAACGCTCACCGCTCTACGGGTTGAGGATCCCGAAGCCCGGCGAACCACCAGTCTCCACAAGTGCTGTGACCGACGGGAACGGTAAAATGCTGGTGGAATCCCCCGCTGAAACGGCGAAATACCGCATCCAAGTGTGGTTGACGCCGCCGTCCCAGCCCCATGGCAAATCGGCCACGCAAGCCCGCGTGGTGCTCAAGGCGCCTGCCCTACACAACGCGTCGGCCACCGCGGAGTATGAAGTGTTCACCGCCCTGGATCGCAACCCATGAACCGGCGTTGAGACGCCGCTCCCGGGCCACGCCGAGCGGGCTCACGCTCGTAGAACTCAGCGTGGCTCTGGCCGTACTCGGGCTCTTGGTGCTGGCTTTGGCACAAGCCACCGAGCACGCCTCAAAGACCGTCTTGTGGGGCACCCAGCGGATGCAATCCGATCAACAAGCCCTGGCGATTTATGAAAGGATGTCGGCGGATCTCCGTGGAATCCCCGCGCGCTCCGACATCGATCTCGTTTTCAAACACCAACCCGGCAACGACGCTCTTTATTTCATCTCCGAGGCGCCCGCATACTTTACCGGAGATCCCAGCGCCTCCGCGCGCAGTCCCTTGGCGTTGATGGGCTACTGGGTCGATGAGGACGCCACCCTCCAGCGTCTTTCCAAAGGCTTAACCTGGGAGGGCACCCCGGGGCCGCAAACGGGAGGAGCCCCGGTTTTTCTCACCGCTCCCGCCCCAACACTGCCCCCGCTTTCTGAGAGCACTCTGGAGGGACGCTGGTCCCGGGCTTTGGAGCCCATAAACAGGCCTGAAATCCAAAGAGCCGACGTGCATCCACTCAGCCATCGGGTGATCCGCTTCGAATACTGCTTTGAACTGCGCCCCAGCCCGATGGGAACTTCGGGCCCCGCGTTTTCAAACCAAACGGTGCTACACGGAAGCCATCCCTTGAAATCCATCCGCGCTTTGCGCATCGCGGTGGTGCTGATGGATGCATCCGAGTCCCGACTCGATCCCGCAACGGTTGACGCACTTTTCCCCGACCCCAAAGACGTGGATCTCGCTGCGACACCCCATCGGCTGATGGCGTCGGTGTGGGAAGAAAACCTTTGGACGGCCCTTCGAGCGGGAACCCTTTCACAGGGCGCCGGAATCCGCATCTACGAGCGTCGTGTGCCCCTTGGAGGCGCCCCATGAGCCGAATGCCCCGCAAGTGTGCCGACGGCTGCGGCTCCCGCACGAACCGGGGTGCCGCCCTGGTTCTTGTTCTGACCACGATGAGCCTTCTCGCGGTCGCGCTCCTTGCATTTCTCGCCCACGCTTTAAGCGCCCGCCAAATTGCAAACCTCAGCGCTCGGCAAACGGCAGTCGATCTCCTCGCACAGGGAGCCGTGGCCACGCTGCTGGGAGATCTCCGGGACGAAATGGCGGCCGGCTCGTATCCGCCTCCGAGGCACAACCCATTGCTCATTCCGTCCTCACCATTTACTGCGGTACCCTCCAGAGTGGGATCCCACGATGCGCTCCCAAACCTACTCAAGCGCAGCGCGGCACAGAAGCGGTTCTACGACGGACCAAACTACGACCTGGAGCGGTATCCCCCCAGCAGCCGCGCCATATCGCAACCCAGCGACGCCGCAGTCGAGGGCCGCGTCTCGCGTGAACGCTGGAATCGTTCGCTCCTGCTCCCCAAACACCCCGATTTTCTGGAAGACGATCTCTGCGTTTTACCCCGCCCAGAATTTGTGGTGCCGGACTGGACTCCCGTAGCGCGCAATGCGGACAACCCGGCTCGCGAAGACGTCGCGGGACGCTACGCCTACCTCCTCTTTGACGAGGGCGGGCTCCTGGACGCCAACGTGGCGGGGCATCCCTTGGAGACAACCACCGCGAGCCCGAGGCCCGGGCAGATGACGTCAGCGCAATCCATTGAATTTTCCAGAAAAGGCAGCCTGGCATTTGCCGATCTCACCCGGCTGGGCCTGAGCCGGACGGAATCCGATCAACTGGTGGGCTGGCGCAACTACGCCAGCGCACAACCCCTCGGAGAGCTGCCCCGACTGCGTTTTGATGCCGACCTTGCCCGGGCTTCCGTGAGCCGCTACCAGCGGGCCGTACTGGCCCATACCGGCGGCCATCTCACGGGGCTGAACCAAAGCCTTTTCCTGGGCCAATCCGACCGCGCATTTACCGGTCGCCAAGCCTTAATGAGTTTCCTGCTCAACGGCCTCCGGCCGAACGCCACACGCCGGCCCGCCCTCCAAAACGCGCTTCAGTATCTGGGCACTTTCAGCCGAGGCCTCAATCAGCCCTCCCTCACGCCCGATCCGGACCGGCCGCGGATCGGGGGCCCCTCCAGCGCGGGCCCCGACCTCAATGCCTATCGCGGCAACAACACCGCTCACCAACTCGACGACCAAATCAACCCGGCTTTCTTGAGTGTGCGGCGAAGGCCCTCGCCGGAAGCGGGTTCCACCGCGGGCGAGGACAAACCCCTTGTGGACCGCCGTTTCCCGCTCAGTCGTTTGTCGATCCTCACCTTGGATGCCGTGTCCGCGCCTCAGAGTGCCATTCATCGTCTTTTTGGGCTGACGCGGGCGCGGCCGGAGGATCCTTGGCTTTACGAACACGGAATTGCCCACCGGCAAATCGGGCGACTTGAGGACGTAGCTGCATTGATCGATCCCCCGCGAGACCCTGATTTTGTAGAGCTGCTCAAAGCCACCCTTTGCGTGGGATCCCTCGGCAAAGCCGCGGCTACAGACGGCTTGGCCGGATTGTTCCAATACCGGCGCGACATCTCGGTGGATCTCCAAGTCCTGCAGATCGCCGCCAACCTCATCGATCAAGCCGATCCCGACGGATTCCCAACACGGATCATTTTGCCAGACGGCACCGAGATACGCGGCGTTGAAAACCTGCCGTATTTCTATCGGGTTCGCGTAGGGCCCCTTCACGTCCGGCTTCCGGATCCCATGGGGCGGGCTCCATGGCTCCCCGCCGCCAACTCTCCGCCCCTGCGGGATGAAGGCCTGGGTCTGTTCCTCTTGCAACCAGAGATCTGGAATCCCCATGACCAGAACGCTGCGCTCGGCAGCCCGCGTCCCAACGAGTTCCGGATTGTGATGGAAACCGGCGAACCGGGCGTCGCCCAGACGGGGGGGACCAGCACTGCCTCCGTGCAGTTCCGTTCCAATGAATCCCAGGGGTTGCTGGCTTTCGGGGCGCCCGTGGCTTTCACGGCGGACTCCACCTCTTTGCTGTTCTCCGTGCCGAGCGCCCGGTTTTACCGGGAGCCCACGCTTCTTTGCAGATCCGGGCTTCCCGTGGGAAGCGATCTGCGGACCGGACCGGCGCATGGGCTTCGGCAAATCGCAGGCGCTCTGCCGGACGGCTCCATACGCGACGCCGCGCAACCGGTCGAAAACGGGGGTTACGTGGGAGCCTGCCTCGGCGACTTTCCCCTACGCCAGGTTCTACCCGATAAGACCGTGGCCACCGCCCAGAAAGTGTCGGCGAACTTCTCTGCGAGCTCGGTGATCGTCCGCCTGCAGTGCCGATACCCATCGGGCCAGTGGCTCACCTACGATGAAAAACTCCTGCATGTGCCCGCGCTGGAGGCGACCCTGCCCGGAGGACGCCCGGGCCGCCCACCCGCCCCACCGGGATTGTTGTTGGGTGAATCCCAGTCCTGGGGCCAGTGCGCAGATCCGCGCACCGCACGTTTCGGCTTCGCCATCGGACGCCCGGCTCCCGTCGACGTGCTCAATGCCGCAGCCTGCGCCCTACCAAGCCATCGCCCCGATTCAGGTGCGGGGTTGGCAATCCACGACTCAGGGGCCCCGGGAGCCGGGCTCAACCCCCGGCTCACCAACGGGCTGCTCGGCTGGGGCCCGCCCACACTGATATTCGGCAACGGTGCGGCGCCCTGGCGCCCTGGACTCCTGAGCCAGAACCGGGTCGATGGCCCAGATGACGGAAACTTCCTCGGCCGGCCCGACGCGGTTCCTGCCGGTCCGCCGATTTTTTACCGGGACCCAGACCTTGTAGTGAGACGCGGCAGCGCCGCGTTTGTGGTTCCGGGCAGAGCGCCTGCCGGTCAGGCTCTTTCAGCCGTCGCCTCCACGGGACTGCCAACGGCCACCGCCACCCTGTATCCGGGTCTGACCCCCAGCCCGCAAAGCCAGAGCCGCCCCATCGTGCTCAACCGCCCGTTTCGGTCCGTGGCGGAGTTGGGCGTTGTGTTTAGGGATCAACCCTGGAAAGACCTCGATTTTTTCACCCCGGAAACCGCCGACTCCGGGCTGCTCGACGTGTTGAGCCTGCGGGAGGACACGAGCCCTTTGGGAATTGTTGCAGGATGCGTAAACCTTAATACCCGGCAGGTGCCCGTACTGAAGGCGGTGCTTGCGGGCACGTGTCGGGACGAAATTGCCACGTTACCCGCCGCGGACTGGCAAAGGCACACCCAACCGCCCCTGTCCGATGAAGAAGCGGAGGCACTGGCACTCAGCCTCGTTGCGCACACATCCCAGGCAACCGCCCCGAAGGGCCCGCTGCGGAATCTGAGTGAACTGGTGGGACGTTACGTGAAAGGATTCCAGCCGCCACCCGGCTCCGCGGGTCACCAAGCCGACACCCCATTCAACGGTTGGAGCGCGGACTGGACCTATCTTGATGTGCCCGGCAAAGCACCACAGATCGTTCCCCGGTTCCGGCAAACCGCCCTGCGTGCACTTGCGGACTCCGGCAATACAAGGGTCTGGAACCTCCTCATCGATCTGGTCGCACAAACCGGCCGGTATCCCGAGGGGAGCAAAAACTGGGAGCCGTTCCATGTGAGCGCGGAAAAACGATTCTGGGTCCACGTCGCAATCGACCGTTGGACCGGCCGAGTGCTCGATCAAGACTGGGAGGAGGTGCGGGAATGAACACGGTTGCCACGGCGCACGGCGCACTTAAGAAAGCGGCGTTGTCCGCCGTGCTCACCGCCAGCTTTGCGATGGAGGGCCGCACCGAGTTGCCTGCGCCCGGGGAGACGCCTCCCAACTTCGCGGCCCCGATTCCCGAATGGCCCGGGGGCCCGCGAATCGGACGCGCCCAGGAATTCGCCGCTTGGACCATCACCATCAGCCCCCTCAAGACCCCGAAACCCGTCCCACAATCCTCCTCGGAACCGACTCCGCCGCGCGGGCTCATGCTCCCTCCCAAACTCCTGCGGACAACGCGCACGGGGAACATCCTGCGCCAGGAGCGCATGGATGCCTCGGGAAAAACCAGCGAACTCTGGACCCGGGGGACCATTCAGACGGCATTGCTTCCGGGACACCCGCAGCCGTTTCCATGCGAACCTGGCACCCCCATTCACGCCCTCTTTGACAACCTCCTGGAAGGGGATTTTCCGGAACTGGCATGGATCCAGAAAGCTCTTTTCCAAGGGGTCCATTCGTTCGCCGGACGCGAGTGCCTGATCTTCCGGGCAACCGGGCCCGATGCGCCCCGGGGAAAAGCTCTGGCATGCATCGACAAGGAAACCCGGTTGCCAGCCGCAAGCCAGTGTGGCAACGAGGTTCGGATTTACCGGTTCTTAAAGCCGCCCAAATCCACGCTCAAACCCCCGCAAGCGGTGCAGGAATACCTCGAGCGCCGGGAAAGCGCTTGGCGCAACCTGCAACGCCCTCTGCCCACTCCATAGGCCTTATCCCGTTTTCAGCCGCCAATCCAAGCCCGGTTCCGCTTCAAAAACTGGTCGGGAGCGAGGCCGTAAACCCGTTTGAAAGTGCGCGAAAAATGGAATGCGTCGGCGAAATCCAACTGCTCGGCCACCTCCTTCACCATCAACCCGCCATCGAGCAGGAGTTCGGTCGCGCGGTTGAGCCGGAGCCGGAGGAGAAACTGATACGGGGTAGTGTGCGCGAATCGCTGAAACAGGCGGCAGAGATACGCCAGCTCCACATGACAGGAGGCGGCCACCGCCTCCACCGTTTTGACCTCGAGATAGTGTTTCTCCATCCATTGCTTGGCGCGCTGATAAGTCGCAAAGGCGCGCGGCGCACTCGCGCCCCCCGCCACGGCGCGTTCCGTGATTTTCGTCAGCAGCACCGGCAGCAACTCCGCGCATAACCGAGCCCGTATCGGCTCTGGCTTGCGCCCTCCCGCTGGAGGAGCTCGAAAATCTCCACCACCTCCGGAGGCGACGACACCTGCGCCGCCCGCCAGCCCCCCAGTGCGCTCTCCCCCAGCAGACGTTCCGCGTCGGCTCCGGAGAAATCGATGGAGTCTCGAAGACCTCGCGGTCATCGCCTTTGCGGTGTCCCGATACGGGTTCCCCACCACCTCAAACTCAGCGTCCACCCCGGAGCGACAAGTTTTCGCTTTACCCGATCATTCGCCGGACACTCGCCGAGTTCGGCGCGGGCTTACACATGAAAGTGGCAGGAACCACTTGGCTTGAGGAGCTCATCGGTCTGGCGGAAGCCGGCGGCCCCGCCTTGGCACTCGCCAAAGAGATTGATGCGGAGGCCATTGAACACGTCGATGAGCTCACTGCGCCCTATGGGAGTGTGATCCCCATCGATCAATCCCAACTGCCCATCGGCAAGGAAGTCGCGGAGTGGAGGAGCTCACAGTTCACGGGGGCCCTTCGGTACGATCAGCACCATCCCCTCTTCAACCCGAACCTCCGGCAGCTGCTCCATGTGGCCTTCAAATTGGCGGCAAAAAAAGGTGCCCGCTACGTCGACCTGCTCAAAGCCAACGAGGAAGTCGTCGGCCGCAACGTGACCACGAACCTCTATGAGCGGCATCTTGTCCCGCTCTTTTTGGGGCCGGCGCACGCAGCCCAGACCGAACCCGCCCCACCTCCCCATCCATTCGCTCCGCCATCACCGTATCCCTTGTTCCTCAAGCAAAAGACGGCCCCTTTGTTTTCTGGGACGGCTTGGAATCTGCCTGTGAATCAGCATCGGCTCTGAGCTTTGATGCGATTGAAATCTTTCCACCTGCGGCTAACGCCATCGACCGCCCCACTCTTCACAGGATTCTTGCCCGACACGCGCTGCAGGTGGCAGCGATTGGAACCGGAGGCGGCTGGGTAGTCCACCCATGGCATCTCTTGCACGGAGACGCGGCCGTCCGCAAAGCGGCGCGGGAATTCATTCGGCAGATCATCGAACTCGCCGCTGAATTCGGGGCACAGGCCATCGTAGGATCGATGCAGGGCCGGGTGGATGCCGGCCTGCCGCGCGCCCAAGCCATTGAATGGCTCGGGGAAGCCCTGGAGGATCTCGGCGGGACTGCAGAGCGTTCCGGTGCGCCCCTGCTCGACGAACCCCTCAACCGCTACGAGACCAACCTCTTCAACACGCTGGGCGACGCCGCCGCGTTTCTGGATTCGTTGCGCACCCGGACCGTGAAACTGCCAGCTGACCTGTTTCACATGAACATCGAGGAGCGCCCCCCCCCCCGAGGCCCACCGC